>DASZZO010000043.1:0-14044 GCA_035544915.1 Gemmatimonadaceae bacterium
CGAGTCCACCCGCCTCACCATTCGCCGCTGCCGTGAAGCCCAGACGGTGGGCGCCGATGCCGTCCTCGTGGTCGCACCCCACTATTATGCCAACGCAATGACGCACGACACGTTGCGGGCACACTACCTTCGCGTGGCGGAAGAGAGCCCCCTGCCCGTGGTGTTGTACAACATTCCGAAGTACATGCATTTCAAGCTGACGCCCGAGCTTGTGGCGGAGCTGGCCAGCCATCAGAACGTCATCGGGATCAAGGACAGCTCCGGTGACCTCGAGCTGCTGGGCGGATATTTGCGCTCACAGAGCGAAACATTCACGGTGCTCACGGGGAATGGCGGCCAGTTGCATTCTGCGCTCGTGGCCGGCGCGCGCGGCGGGATTCTGGCAGTGGCGTTGTTTGCGGCGGCGGAGTCGGTGCGCGTCTATCAGTTGCATTCGCGCGGCGAGCACCAGGCAGCGGAGCGAGAGCAGGCTCCGCTCAAGCCGCTTGCCGTCTCGATTGTCGGTGAACTTGGCGTTCCCGGGGTAAAGGCGGCGATGGACGCCGCCGGGCTCTCCGGCGGTCCGGTTCGCGCGCCGTTGCTGGATCTGGATGCGGCGGGCCGGTCTCGAGTCGCAAGCCTGCTCGCTGGTAGTGGCCGGGTTGCGGCTTAGCCGCCGCGCCTTGCCAGGGGTTGAGGGACTTTGCACGTCCTCGGCTTCGGCGCTTCCGGGGAATGGGTGGTGTGAGCCAGGCTTTCATACGACAGGGCGGGCGGAGTGATGGACGGAACGCTTCATGTTGACATTCTACCCAAGGCATCCTATTCTTGGGTCGAGCGTCAACTGGAGAGGACGAAACATGTGGACTCCAAGCGCATTCCCGCGCCGCCGCCACCGGGCCGAGTCCGACTTCTCCTCGGAGATCCAGGCCCACCTGGCGCTCGAAGCGGACCAGCTCGTCGCCGAAGGGTGGACACCCGCTGATGCGGCGACCGAGGCGCGCCGCCGGTTCGGAAACGTTGGCGGCGCGCAGGAACGCTTCCACGACGCGCGCCACATCGCGTGGATCGAAGACGCAGCGCGCGACGTTCGATACGCCCTCCGCGCGCTCTTCAGAGACAAGGTCTACCTGCTGGCCGCGGTATCGGCCCTCGGCCTGGGTCTGGCGGCCAACATCGCGGTCTTTTCGCTTTTCGCGGCGGTCGCCCTCAAGCCGTTGCCCGTGCCCGCACCGGACCGGCTCGTCACGATCTCGAAAAGCACGCCAACGGTACGCTTCGGCCCGTTCTCGGTGGCGGACTATCTGTTTTACCGCGCCAACAGCCGCCTGCTCGCGAGCATCGCGGCCGCACAGCCGTCGCACCTGAGGCTCGCCGGCATCGCCGGCGCCGGCAGCGGCACCCGGCTTCCTGCTACTCAGGGGAACGTCGCCGAACCCGTCATCGCCCTGTTCGTCACCGCCAACTACTTCGATACATTCGGCGCGGTCCCTGTGGCCGGCCGCGGGCTCCGGCCGGAAGACGATGTCGGCGTCGGCTCGTACAGCGCACTCCTCAGCGACAACTACTGGGAGCGGCGGTTCCGGCGCGATCCGGGGATTATCGGGTCGACGCTCCTCGTCAGCGGGATTCGCGCGACGATCGTGGGCGTCAGTCCGCGCGATTTCGCTGGTGTGCGGCAGGAGGTGCCGGATATCTGGGTGGCGCTGGCGGCGCTGGGCGACATCCGCGAGCGCGCGCTCCGCGAGACCGCGGTGTGCTGCGAACTCGTCGGCCGGCTGACCGCTGATGCGTCGGTGCAACGAGCACAAGCGGAACTGGCCTCGCTGGCGGCGGCACGACGCCGTGACCTGCCCGTAAGCGAGCAGCAGATGAAAGTGAGCGCTGCGCCCGCCATTTCCTTCGGGCGGATCGGCGAACTGGTGCGCCCGCTCTTCGCCGCGCTGCAGGCGGCGACGCTGATGGTGTTGCTCATCGCCTGTGCGAACGTGGCGGGCCTGCTCCTGAGCCGCGCCACAACTCGCGAGCGGGAGATCTCCGTCCGGCTTGCCATCGGGGCCGGTCGCGGCCGGCTGGTGAGACAGCTGATCACGGAAGGCGTCGTCGTTGCCGTTCTCGCAGGCGCGCTCGCTGCCGTCGTGACTGGCTACGGGCTTGCAACGGCTACTCGGCTCGCGACCACATTCCTTTCCCGGCACGGGGGCGGCACGCTCGCCCTCGCAATCACGGCGGACAGCCGCGTTCTGATGTATGTCGCGGCAATCAGCGTACTGGCCGGCATCGTCTTCGCGGTTGCCCCTGCGCTTCAGTTGAGCCGCCTCGATCTGGCGTCAGCTTTCAAGTCGTCGGGAGGAAGCCCGCCCGGGTACCATCGAAACCGCTTGCGCGGCTTCCTCCTCGCGGGACAGATCGCAGTCTCCGTTGCGCTGCTGATAACCGCAGTCGGGCTCGCGCGGTCCGCAGCCAGCCTGTTGCAACTCGATCCCGGCTTCCGGTCCGCCGGCGTGGTCAGCGCCTGGTTGACGAACCCCGAGGAAATCGGCCTGCCTGCGCCGCGTGCGCGAGAGATCGAGAACCGGGTGCGGGCTCGCCTGGCTGCATTGCCCGGCGTTCAGTCGGTGAGCGTCGCGTCGCGCCTGCCGCTCGGTGGCAACGTGACGACCTCCGCGATGTTGCCGGCGGAACGTGCGGTTGATCCCGTCAGCCGCGATGCGGCGCCGCGCTACCCGTACGCCTACGTATCCGAAGACTACTTCGCCACACTCGGGATTCGGCTCATCCGCGGACGCAGCTTCTCGGCCCAGGAAGTGCGCGAGGGCGCCGGCGTAGCCGTGATCAGCGACTCGATGGCACGCACGCTCTGGCCTGGCGTGGAAGCAATCGGCCGACAGCTCGCGACAGGCACCGCCCGCGAGACTGGATTCAACACGGGGGCCCGGGCGCCGGCGGGAACAGTCGAGGTCGTCGGCGTCGTTCGTGATGTGCACGGACTCGCCATGGCAACTGTTGACGTCGGCGATGTGTACCTGCCAAGACTGACGAACGGCTGGAGCAGCCGCATCCTGTTGCGAGTCGATGGCGACGGGTCTGCGATGGCACGCGAGATTCCGCGCATCGTGCATGATATCGAGCCGGCGTTACCGGTCTCCGTTGAGAATATGAGCGCCGTGGTCGCGAGCGACGCGGGCGTGGTGGCGGGCAAAGTGGGCGCCTGGGTCCTTGCGACGATCGGCTTGCTTGGCCTCGTGCTCGCCGGCGTGGGGGTCTATGGCACAGTGTCGTACAGCGTGCGGCACCAGCGCCGCGAGATCGGCATTCGCATGGCACTGGGCGCGCGCCCGCGCCAAGTGCTCGCGGCAACGCTTCGTGGACCGTTTCGATGGATCGCCGGCGGCGTTGGCGCCGGCGTATTGCTGGGTGTCACAGGAATCAAGCTGACGAATGCGATACTGGTGGGCGTGTCGGCTACGGCGAGCGCCCTCGATCCGGCCGTCCTGGTGCTCGTACCGCTCGTGATTGCGCTGTTCGCGCTTAGCGCAGCGGCCCTCTCTGGCCGAAAGGCGGCCGGGCTGGACCCTGCCGCAGTCCTGCGCGCCGACACGTGACCGCACGCGACCTCGTCGGCACGATTCAATACCCATAACCGAATCCATGGCGCGTCGACCGATCATCAAGGAGCGAGAAGCGCTCCTCCAGGGAACGCTGGACCTCCTCATCCTCCGGATCCTGATCCTCGGCGAGGAGCACGGTCAGGGAATCGCGCGAGCAATCCAGCATCGATCCAGCGACACGCTGATCGTCGACCACGGCTCGCTCTATCCGGCGCTCCAACGGCTGGAGGAGCGCGGCTGGATCGGCGGCCGATGGGGTACGTCGGAGAACAACCGCCGCGCGCGGTATTATTCGTTGACGGCCGTCGGGCGGCGGCAGCTCACCGCCGAGGCGGACAAGTGGCGCCGGCTCGTGGAGTCCATCGCCCGTGTGCTTGGCCCGGGAATGGCGGAGATCTGACGCTCGTGGCCTGAGTGCGGCAAAGTCGATAGCTACTTCCGCACTCAGATTTCAATCCGTTTGCCGACTGTCCAGCCACCACCGGCTGACGTGAAGTCACAATGCGATCGTCATTCTCGAAGCATTTGCGATCCCTGGACTTGTAGATGCGGACGGCGGTTCAGGAGTCTTCCGTTGCGACCCGACCGCTGTCACGGCCACCTGGTTGACGGCGGCGGCGTCTTGCTGATACCCGCAGCGATCCCATGGGGGATGTGCAGAAGATCATCGACGTGTCGCCCGAATCGCTCGACGATCTTCGAGAGCGCAAACGGAACGTCATGGCCATAGAGCTGGCGAGGCGGACCAGACTGGGCGTTCGTCAGTTCAATGCGATCAGAGCGAATCTCCCCTGATGTAGGCAGGACTGATCCATACATCTTGGTGTCCAAACATCTACAGGGAGCTGACCGATTGGAGAAGTAGTCGCTTGGGCATTCGTGAACGGCGGTACTGAGATCCGTATCATCCAGCTGGATGAACTGCGGTCGGATTGCCGGGATCTTCGGGCAGTCGTTGTTCAGATAGAGGTTGTAGTCTTCGAAGGTTGCCCGTCCGGCCAAGCCGTGGAAGCTGTGCGTGGGACCGGCGGATAGTCGGGTGGTCGGTGTTCTCAATGAATGGCCAGGTGCTACGACAATACCCGGCTCGAATTCGCGAGTTGAATGCCCGGAAGTGCCGAAGGAGTCCTCGGTGGGAGCGAAGGAGTGCCCGGAAGTCGCGATGTGATCCTCGGCACCTCCCGTGGAGGTGTCGGCACTCGCGTATGAAACGCCGGAAGCGCCGTATGAACTGTCGGGACTTTCATAATGACCTGTGAGACTTCCGGATGAACTGCCGGAGGTTCCGGATGAACTACCGGAGGCCGCGTTGCGGTCCTCGGCACTCGAGAAGCGGATGTCGGAACGTCCGATGGGACCGTCGGCGGGCACGGATGAAGTCTCGGAAGTAGCAGATGTCCCGCCGGAACTCGCGGATGAGGCGCGGGAAGTAGCGGATATTCCGTCGGCACTCGTGGTGATTACGGGGGCTCGTTTTTCGATCAGCCCGGAAAAAGCGACTATTGCAACTCGTCCGGCCTCTATTGCACCGCGACCTGCTGGACTCTCGCGGGGCGCACCGTGTCTTCACGAGGCGCATACGGATCGCGCCGGGGAGGCCCCGCCAATCAATCCGGATGCGCATTGCGTTCCCGCGCGACGACGGTAGATTTGGACAACGCCCCGGGGAATCCGCCGGGGCGTTTTTTTGTGCCCCCGCCGCTTGCCCACGGACATCGTCGCCCCGCCTCTGCCGCTAATGTTTGACGCCCAAACCAGGACGATCGTTGTCGTCGGCGCTCAGTGGGGCGACGAGGGGAAAGGCAAGCTGGTCGACGTCCTTGCGGAGCGCGCCGACTGGGTGGTGCGCTACCAGGGTGGCGCGAATGCCGGGCATACGGTGCATATCGGCGACCGGTCGACGGTCCTGCACCTGATTCCGAGCGGAATCCTGAATGCCGGTGTGCGGTGCGCGATCGGCAACGGCGTCGTCCTCGACCCAGAAACGCTCTTCACCGAAGTGGACGAGCTCGTGCGCGACGGGGTGGATGTGCAGGGTCGCCTGTACCTGAGCGACCGCGCACATCTGGTCCTCCCGTACCACAAACTCGTGGACAAGGAGAGCTCTGCCAGCAAGGCGATCGGCACCACTGGGCGCGGGATCGGGCCCGCGTACGAAGACAAGGTCGCGCGCCGCGGCGTGCGGGTGCTCGACCTGCGCCACCCCGCGCGGCTCCGCGAGCTCGTGGAGCGCGGCACCGAACACGCCAATCACCTGCTCGCCAGCTACGGCTCCGCCAAGCGGGCGGACGCCGAGTTTACGCATCGGCAACTGAACGAACTAGCGCCTCGCCTGCTCGCTATCACAGACGACGTGGGATTGGCCGTGCATCGCGCCATCAAGGGTGGCGCCGCCGTATTGCTCGAGGGCGCGCAGGGTTCACTGCTCGACGTGGATCACGGCACTTATCCATTCGTGACCTCGAGCAACACGACAGCGGGCGGCGCGGCGACGGGCACGGGAATCGGCCCGCGTGCGATTGACGCGGCAATCGGTGTGGTGAAGGCCTACACAACGAGGGTCGGGAGCGGCCCGCTCCCGACTGAGTTCGACGAAGAGATGGGCACGCGGATCCGGGCGCTTGGCAACGAATTCGGCGCCACCACGGGCCGTCCGCGCCGGTGTGGATGGTTCGACGCGGTGGTGGTGCGGTACGCGGTGCGCGTCAACGGCCTGACCTCGCTAGCCCTCACGAAGCTCGACGTGCTCGACACGCTGGAGCAGATTGGGCTCTGCACGGGTTACGAGTGCTCGGGGACGGTGCTCGAAGAGTTCCCGGGCGACATCGTCGCGCTCGAGGGCATCAAGCCGCGCTACGAATGGTTGGAGGGCTGGCGGCGTTCGACGGCCGAGGCGCGGAAACTCGAGGAACTGCCCAGGCAGGCAAGGGCATATCTCGACCGAATTGAGGCGCTGGTCGAGTGTCCGATAGCACATGTGTCAGTGGGGACGCGCCGCGACCAGATCATCGGACTCACGTGAGTGGAGACGGTCGAGAGAAGGCTTGAGGGCATGCCGGTTGCGATCGTTGGCGCCGGACCATGTGGGCTGGCGGCCGCAATCGCCCTTGCTCAGAGTGGCATTCCATCAGTGGTGTTCGATCGCTCCTGCGTATGCAGTTCGATCGTGAGCTATCCGACGTACATGACGTTTTTCTCCACGGCCGAGCGTCTCGAGATTGGGGGCATGCCGTTCCCGCTCGCGGCTGAAAAGCCTACCCGACGCGACGCCCTTGCCTATTACCGGACGTGCGTGACGCACTTCGGGCTGGCCGTGCGCCAGTACGAGACGGTGGAGCAGGCGGAGAACGCTGGAGACGGCTTCGTGGTGCATTCACGGCCTCGCGGCGGGGAGCTGCGAGCAACACGGGTTCGGGCGATCATCGTTGCTACCGGATACTTCGGGACTCCCAACACGCTGGGTGTGCCCGGCGAAGAGCTGCCCCACGTGACGCACCTCTACCGCGAGGGACACGAGGCCTTCCAGCGCCACGCCGTGGTGGTGGGTGGTGGAAACTCGGCAGTGGAGTGTGCGCTCGACCTCTGGCGGTGTGGCGCCAAGGTGACGCTGGTCCACTTCGGCGAGACCTTCGACAAGAATATCAAGCCATGGGTGCTCCCCGACTTCGAAAACCGCGTGAAGGATGGGAACATCGCGGCGCGATGGAACGCGCGGGTGCAGGCGATCACGCCGACGACTCTGCAACTCCACACTCTGGAGGGCAATATTGAGCTGCCGTCAGATCACGTGTACCTGATGACCGGGTTCACGCCACAGCCTGGATTGCTGACCTCGCTGGGCGTGACGTTCGATGACCGGACGGGCGTACCCGCGCACGATCCCCGGACCATGGAGACGCCGGTGCGCGGGGTGTTCGTGGCGGGAGTGCTGACGGCCGGGTTCGACGCGAACAAGATCTTCATAGAGAATGGACGGGGGCACGGCGAGAGAATTGCCGCGCGACTCAGGGCACCGGCAATGCCTTAGCAGTGCCCAGGCGTCGGTAAAGGTAGACCTTTACCGAGGCGTCCGCGCCGTAGACGCCCACGCTCACACGGGCGAGATTTGTCGGATGCCTTTCCCTGACGTCCTGGAAAAACTCGTCTCACTGTCGAAGAGGCGCGGGTTTGTTTTTCAGTCTTCCGAGATCTACGGGGGCCTGGGCGCAGTATGGGACTACGGCCCGCTCGGCGTTGAGCTCAAGCGCAACCTGCAGGACCGCTGGTGGCACGCGATGGTGCGGTCGCGCGACGACATCGAGGGCCTGGACTCCGCCATCCTCATGCATCCGCGCGTCTGGGAAGCAAGCGGGCACGTTGGAGGGTTCGTCGACCCGCTGGTGGACTGCAAGGCGTGCCAGGGCCGCTTTCGCGCCGACAAACTGCAGGACGCGCAATGCCTCAAGAAACCGAGCAAGCGGCCCGGCGAACACAGCGAATGCCAGCTCACCGAGCCCCGCCAGTTCAACCTGATGTTCAAGACGCACATCGGCCCGGTGGAGGACACGTCGGCGGTGATCTATCTGCGTCCCGAGACCGCGCAGGGCTCATATGTGAACTTCCTCAACGTGCAGCAGGCGTCGCGGCAGAAGGTGCCGTTCGGCATCGCGCAAATCGGCAAGGCGTTCCGGAACGAGATCACACCCGGCAACTTCATTTTTCGCACGCGAGAATTCGAGCAGATGGAGATGCAGTTCTTCGTCGAGCCGGAGACGGCGACGGACTGGTTCGAGAAGTGGAAGGCGTGGCGGATGGAGTGGCATTGCTCTCTTGGACTCGATGCCTCTCGACTGCGGTTCCACGAGCATGGCCCGGGTGAGCTCGCCCACTACGCGCGCGCGGCGTACGATATCGAGTTCGATTTTGCCGGGTCTCTGGGGCCGCAGGAGATAGAGGGTATTCACCACCGTGGCGACGGCGATCTCGCGAGGCATCAGGAGGCTACGGGAAAGCGACTCGAGTACGTGGACCAGGCAGCGAACAAGCGCTACCTGCCGTTTGTGATCGAGACTGCGTGCGGGCCAAACCGCACGTTGCTTGCCCTTCTCGTCAATGCCTACCGCGACGAGGCTGTGCCGGGCGAGCAGGAGGGCAGGACGGTGATGGGCTTTCATCCCGGCCTCGCGCCAGTCAAGGCCGGCGTCTTTCCGCTCACCAAGAAAGAGGGCCAGCCCGAGATGGCCCAACGAATCGCGTCGGCGCTCCGCCGGAGCTTCCCCGTGTTCTACGACGACGCGGGCGCCATCGGGCGTCGCTATCGCCGCCAGGACGAAGCAGGTACGCCCTTCGGCATTACGGTGGACAGTGAGAGCTCGAAGAACGACGACGTGACCATCCGGTTTCGCGACGACATGGGGCAGATTCGCGTCGGCACGTCACAGGTAGCCGGCGTGATCGCGCGCTATCTGGCGGCCGACATCACTGTGGCCGAAAGCACGCGCGTGCCGCCGGCCTGATGCTGTCACCGGACTTGAGCGCGCTCGACACATTGCGCGAGCGCGGCGAGGGCTTTCTGGAGGAGGTTTCGCGCGAGTATCATGCGGCGCACGCCGGGCTCAAGGCGACAGCTGACTTGCAGCCGATCTATGACCGGCATCGCGAAGCCTACGGTGACGAGGCGTACGCGCTTGCCCGTGGCCTCTTCCAGCAATCAGCCGACGGTTCGGAGGAGCGGCGTTCCGCGCGGATGTTGCTCGAGTGGCTGGTCGAGTCCCGAGTGGGGCGCGAGTTGGTGGCCCTCGAGGAGCGCGAGATCGCCTGGGAGAGTTCGGCCGTCATTCCGCTTGCCGGCGGCTCCGTCGAACCCTACCAGCGCGCGTCCATCACGATTGCCAACACACGCGATGCGAAGCAGCGCAACGCGATCGATGACGCCCGTGCCGCACTCGTGCAGCAGGAGCTCTTCCCACTGCGGCAGGAACGCCTCGCGCGCGAGCGCGCCGTGGTGGAGGCGACACGCGTCGCCCCGGACTACAACAGCATCTTCGAGACGCTCTCGGGGCTGTCCCTCCAGACCCTGCGCAGGGAATGCGAAGGGTTCCTGCGCACTACGCAGGCGATGTGGGATGACGTCCTGCCGGAATTCCTGAAGCGCGGACTCGGCCTCGCGCCATCGGATGCCACACGCGCCGACGCGCTCGCCCTGATGCGTGTGCCCGAGTTCGATGCGAGTTTTCCGGTCGACGCGATGGAGCCGGGCGTCCGGCAGCAGCTGTCCGACATGGGGGCAAGCCCCGATGCGCACGGCCGGGTGCGATACGATACCATGGAGCGGGCCGGGAAGCGGGCGCGCGCGTTTTGCGCCGCGGTGCGGATTCCGGATGAGGTGCATCTTGTGCTGCGCCCGCACGGCGGGCTGAACGACTGGCGAACGCTGTTGCATGAGATCGGGCACGCCCTCCATTTCGCCAACATGGATCGCGCGCTGCCGTTCGAGTTCCGGTGGCTGGGCGACAACTCGATCACCGAAGGGTTCGCGATGCTGTTCGACCATCGTATGCAGGACCCGGGCTGGCTCGCACGCTACACACGGCTCGGCAAGAACGATCTCCCACGCTACCTGCGCGCCGCGGGCTTCGAGGAACTGCATTTCATCCGTCGCTACTGCGCGAAACTGATCTACGAAGTGCAGCTCTACAGTGGCGCGGTCGATTGGCGGTCGCTCCCGGACCTGTACGTGGAGACACTGAGCAGGGCGACCGGGTTTCGTTACCAGCGTGCCGACGCCTTTGTCGACGTGGATCCGCGATTCTACGCGGCGCGCTATCTTCGTGCCTGGCAGCTCCAAGCCGTGCTCGCCGAGACCCTGGTGGAACGCTACAATGCGGACTGGTGGCGCAATCCGCGGGCGGGACCATGGATTGTCGGGGAGCTGTTTGCGCGCGGGCAGCGCGAACTGGCGGAGGAACAGGCGAAGCGGGTGTCGGGCAAGGTGCCGAGTTTCGCCCCGCTGGTGAGGGCGATAGAGCAACTGCTGAACTGACTGGAGTCCAACCATGGGCATCGTGTACCTGAATGGTGAGTTCATCCCCAAAGAGCGGGCCATGATTTCCGTCGACGATCGCGGCTTCATCTTTGGCGACGGGATCTACGAAGTGGTGCGTGTAATAGATGCCCGCACGTTCGAATGGGGAGCGCACGCCGAGCGACTGACACGGGGGCTTGCGGGGCTTCGCATCAATTTCGGTGCGCGCGACGTCTCGAGACTCAGCGGTGTCTGCGAGCGGCTGGTACGCGACAACGCGCTGACCGAGGGCGAGGCAACGGTCTACCTGCAGATAACGCGCGGAGCGGCGCCCCGTACCCATCATTTTCCGCCGGCGGACACTGCGCCGACCGTGTACGCGAACGCGACGAAGTTCATCGTGCCCCTCGCACAGCGCGAGAACGGCGTGGCGGCGATCACTTTTCCGGACTTCCGCTGGGGCCGCTGCGACCTCAAGACCGTGAACCTGCTGGGTGCTGTGCTCGCGCGGCAGGCCGCCGCCGAGGTGGGAGCGTATGAGGCGATTCTGCTCAAGGATGGCGTCATGACCGAGGGCGCGGCGACGAACGCGTTTGCGGTCATTGAGGGCACGATCCGCACGTATCCGCTGTCGAATTACATCCTGCCCGGCATCACCCGGAAGGTCATCGTAGAGCTCATCGCCGAACTGGGGCTTTCACTCGCAATCGATCCCGTGACGCAGCGAGAGTTGGGCGGCGTGGATGAGCTCTTCCTGACCGGCACAACCACTGACGTCACACCGGTAGTCACGCTCGACGGAAGGCCGGTAGGAAACGGAAAACCCGGCCCTCTGGCCAGGATGCTGCAAGAGGCCTTGACGGCCCGGATGTACGCAACGGCGGGCGCGGCTCGCCGGTAGATTTTCGCTTCGTGCCCCGCCGCCGCTACGCCACCCGTACGCCCGCGCATCCTCCGGCCGCTGACCTGCAGGGCCAGCGCGAGCTGCTGGCCGTGCGTGAAATCGTCCACGCGTTTGTTCACGCGGACCGGCCCGAGGACGTCTTCCAATTCGCGCTGGATCGCATCAGCCCCGTGGTCGGGGCGTCGTTCGCTTCCGTGTATGTGGTGGAGGGTGCGGGCGAGCTCATGCGGCTCGTCGCGGCGCACAACTGGCCGGAGCGTTACCGTCCGTGGCTGGGCGCGATCCGCATGCGAATGGGGTTCGGCCCGAGTGGCGAGGCCGCGAGTGAAAGACGGACGATCGAGATTCCCGACATCCTTGCCGATCCCGACCTCGAGGACTGGCATGAGGTGGCGCGCGAACTCGGGTTTGGCGCCATCGTGGCCATTCCGCTGCAGACGGCTCGCGGCGTGCTCGGGACTCTCACCTTCTATTTCGCCGACCTGAGCGGCCTCACGGCGAGGGGGCGGGGGCTCCTGCGAATTGTCGCAGACCACATGGCTGCAACGGCGGACAAGGCGGCCGTGGCCGGCGAGCTCCGCCGCACCAATGCGGCCCTGCTCGAAGCGAGTGCCGAGCTCGAGCGGCAGTACGTCGCAGTGGTCGAGGCGCGCCGGTTCAAGGATGAGTTCCTCGCGAACATCTCGTACGAACTGCGTGCGCCATTGAGTACCATCATCAGCCATCTCTCCCTCCTGCGAGAGGAAGTCTCGGGGCCGCTTACGTCCGAACAGGGGGCCGAAGTCGCGGAGGCGAGCAGGGCGAGTGATCGACTGCTTGAGCTTATCGACGCGCTGCTCGAATTCGCGGCCCTCCGTGGCGGCACCCTCGAATTGCGAATCGAGGAGTTCGATCCCCGCGATCCACTCCGCGACGCGTTGCGGTTGGCGAAAGGCCGCCTCGAGGGCGTCCAGCTCGCGGCTGACGAGCCCTTGCAGGCCATGCCAACGATTCGCAGCGACCGCGGGAAGGTGACGCGGATCCTCGCCAGCCTCCTCTCCAACGCCTACAAGTTCACGCTCACGGGTGAGGTGCGCGCCTCCGTCACGGTGACCAACGGGCGCGTCGAATACCGCGTACAGGATACAGGAATCGGCATCGAGCCGGCCGCGCAGCTACAGGTGTTCGACGAGTTCCGCCAGGTCGACGGAACAGCCACTCGGCGCTATGGCGGGTCGGGGCTTGGACTGGCGCTCTCCCGCGGCGTCGCCCGCCTGCTCGGGGGCGACGTCGAACTCGTGTCGGCGCCCGGACAGGGATCCACCTTCACGCTCAGTCTGCCGCTCGTCGCGGACCAGACTACCCCAGGCTTATCATCCTGAGATGACCAATCACCAGCGCAGTCGCACGTTGCAGCAGACGCGGACAACGCTTTCAGGAGCCCGGGTGCTCGCCGCGGCGAAGGAGTTTTTCTCCCGTCGCGCTGGCATCTATTCGGCGTTTCTCGAGAAGGAAGGACCGACTTTTCTCACTCTGCGCGGGCAAGGGGGCGAGGAGATCGCGATCGGCGTCGCCGCGGAAGCAGGTGGGACGGCCGTCTCGGCCTCGTCCTATTTGTTCGACCAGCAAGTCGCGCGGTTCCTGGCGTCGCTTCCACGGGCAAGCGGTGGCAGTGGCGCTGCCGACGGCTCCGGAAAGGCGATCGCGTGAACGGCGCGCTGACATCAGACGTCCCGTTCGTAACGGCTCTCCGCAGCCGCCCCGGCCGTGTGCGCCTGGGCGGGGAGGGCGGGCCCCGCATGATCGTTCGTGTGGAGCTTCCGGAGCGGTGGGATACGGTCGCGTTCGACCTGCGGGCGGCCATTCCCATGCTCGATCTCAAGCGCGCGGCGCTCGCCGAGTTCGGGCTCGGCAATGCCTTTCCGGAGGACTACGTGCTGAAACTGCGCGGCTTTGAAGTGCTCGGTGAGCTGGCGTCCGTCGCCGGGAGTGGGGCGCGCGCTGGGTCGACGTTCCTGCTCACGCATCGGCGCCGCCGCCCCGTCCGCTGAGCGCTCCACTCCACGCCCTCGAGGGAACTGACCGCGACGCGATACTGGCTGCCGCGGTGCTTCTCCGTGGCGAGGTCACCAAGCGTATCGTGGGTCAGAGCGACGTGCTCGATGAGATCCTGATGGCCATGGTCGCCGGCGGCCATGCCCTGCTCGTGGGCGTGCCCGGCCTCGCGAAAACACTCATGATTCGCTCCGTGGCCGAAGCGATGCACCTGGAGTTCCGGCGCATCCAGTTCACTCCCGACCTCGTGCCGAGCGATATCACTGGCACGGAGATCCTCGATGAGAACAGTGCGACGGGACAACGCACGTTTCGCTTCGTGCGAGGACCCGTATTCGCGAACATCGTGCTCGCTGACGAGATCAATCGGGCGCCGCCGCGTACGCAGGCCGCGCTGCTCGAAGCCATGCAGGAAAAGCAGATCACCATTTCAGGCACGACGTATCCGTTGCCCAAACCTTTCTTCGTGCTGGCCACGCAGATTCCGTTCGAACAGGAAGGCACCTATCCGCT
>DASZZO010000044.1:0-9098 GCA_035544915.1 Gemmatimonadaceae bacterium
GTCGGACGGCCCGGGCTCGCGCCTCCGCATCGTGATGCGCCGGAAGGCGCCGTGACGGCCCGCGTGCAGGCGGTCGAGCCGCATGCGCCATACGCGCCCGACGTCCACACGCGCCGCGTGGAGCAGCTCGTCCTGCTCGCGCTCGTCACGGCCATTCCCATCGGCTACGCGCTCGTCGCGGCGCGCGACGTCTCAATCGCGTACACCGCGCCCACGTGGCGCTACCTCGTCATTGGGATGTCGGCGTGGGGCTACCTCGCGGTGGTGCTCATGCCGCCCGCGATCTTGCTCAGCCTGAGCGCGCCGTTTGTCGAGGAGGGTGTGCGTGTCCTCGCGGCGCTTGCGGCGCGCCAGCGCCACGACGCGCCCGCCGTGCGCCCCGAGATCGGAACGCTGCTCCTGCGACTGCCGCGCCCTGCCGGTGCACCAAGCGGGGAGTTCTCCGTCGCGAATCTCTGCGGCTTGCCGCCGCTCGAGCCGAGCGGCGCGCCCATCACGGACACCTCCGCGATCGCCGCCTGGATGCACGTGCATGGCTGGTACGAGCATGTGCCCACGGCGCGCACGCACACGCTGCCCGAGGCCGCGAACATGAGCGCCCTCGCGCCCAACGTGCAGCTGCTGGCCGGCATCGTCGGCACGTCCGTGCCCGTCGACTTCCCGGATCCCGATGATCAGTGCGCCTTTCTCGTGACCGCGTACCTGCTCCAGCGGACGGGCTGCCTCCACTGGCCCGCGTTCGTCGACGCGGCTACGCACGCCGGCCACGACCCGAAGGCGCTCTTTGCCCGCGTGTACGCGCCGTTCTCGCAGGCCGTGTTCGCGGGGGAGTTCCCGTCGACGTTCACGTTGGTCCTGCCCGTCCTCTGTCCTGGGCGCGCGCCCGCGGCGTCCTAGCCGCCGCGTCACGCCCGATCCCCATTCCTCGCCGCCCCGACTCCGCTATGTCGACCCGGTCTCCGCTCCTCTCCTCCGCGACGCTGGCCACGATCGGCGTCTGGTACGCTCTCGCGCACCTGGTCGCGACGCTGGCGATCGCCGTCGTCTTCCCGCCGCCGCTGTTCGCCGATGCATTGGGCGCGGTCCTGCGCGGCGCCGGGACGGCACTCCTCATCGCCGTCGTCAGCCTCAACATCCGCGAGAGCGCGCGGCAACGCGCACTGCTGTTGAACGACATCGTGCCGCGCCTCCGCGGCCACGGAGGGTAACGCCATGCGCCCTTCCTCCATCGCGCGTCTGCGCCGGTGGCCGCTGCGGCGCGCGGGCTTCACGCTCATTCAGCTGCTCATTAGCGTTGCCGTCATCGCGATCCTCATGGGGGTGACGCTCCGCCGGTCCGCAGGCGCCAAACGGCAGGCGGTCAAGACACGCCTCGCGACCGATCTGCAGAAGCTCGCAGCGACGCTCGAGTCCGCGCTGGACACGCAAGGCAAGTTCGCCGCCTCGGTTCCGGCGTTCGCGGCCACGCACGGCGAGTATCCGAATGTCCGCACCTCGACGGGCACGGAATGGAGTCTCTCCGCGCTCGGGACGGACTCGCGTCGGGGCCTCCTGGTGGTCCGCGACACGAAGACCGCAAACCTGTGGTGCGGGGTGGGCATTGGCGCGTACCTCCAATCCAGCACCTACCCATTCGCCTGTGCCGACCAGTGCAGCTCCGACCCGACGGCGTGGAACTCGTGCTCGCTGGTGGGGCCGTGATGGCACTCGCCGGGCAAGAAGCCCGCCCACCGGAGGGAAGTACTTCGCCGGAGGACACTTGATCTAAGAGAACCTTGCGCACCTCGTCGTTCAGCCTGAACTGTGGGTCATCCGCTCAGTCAGGCATTAGGCACGGCAACGGCTCCGTGTGAGAACCGGCTTGTGTGCTCTACACTATGGCTGCTTGTCGGCCGGGAAGACGTAGATCGCCACGGCCTTACCCTTCCGCTCGGCTCCGGTGCCAAGGATCGCTCCGGCGATCTTGGTGGCCGCTCCCGGCTCGTTCACAGCATCGAGTATAATCGCGTTCGCGCCCATCTCGCCTGCCGTGAATTGCATGTTTTTCAGCATCTTCGCTTCGTCCGTCCAAGTCGTGTTTCCGGTCGAGTCCTTTGAGGTGACGCCAATAGGTCACCTCATCCTCACGTTGCCGCAAGGTCGCCGACCGCCATTGCACGGCGGTTCGCTGTGCCCGAATTGTGCCCGCATAGACGCAAAGCACTGACAAACACGAGGGGCCGCCGGCGTCCGGGGTTAGAGTATCAGGATGCGGGGATTGCTAAAGGAGGGCTGGTTCGCCGCGTAGGCAGGATCTCATGGGCCGCTCAGCGGGCATACGCCAACTCTGATTGACTAGAGCCAAGTGGCCTAGTATCATTGATATAGAATCACGAGGAAGAGGCACTGCTCTGGGTTTCGTCCCTTGGCGGTGCCTTTTCATTTTTGGGGCTTGAACTCGAGTTTGTGCCGTTGGACATCGAGGAACTGGATCCGATCCTTGGCCGCTTTCTTGAGGAGGACGGAACACGTCGCCGAGGCTGGGCTTAGAACCGTCTCGAGCTTGTCCTTTTTGTGTAGGTGCTCGACGAGCGAGCTGAAATCGCCGTCGCTCGTCACGATCACGGCTCCATCATAGCTATCGAGTTCCTTCATCACGCCGAGAACCAGATCGGCGTCGACGTTCCCCTTGTGCTTGCCGTCCCTCGCAGGGAGCACTGGCTTGAAGACCAGGATGAACCCCGCTTTCTGTAGCGACGTATAGAGCGACTGATACTGCGGGATGAATCCGATGAAAAAGAACGCTCTCTCGACACCGTACTTCTCGGATAGAAAGGTGCGGAACTTCCTCCAGTCGAGTTTCCAGCCGAGTGACTGTATTCCGAGGTTGAGATTCTGGCCGTCGATGAACGCGGCGTTCGTGTTTGGGTTCTTCATCGCCGCTCCGAGAGTATCCCGTTCATGGTTGAGGCCGAAGGCGGTAAAGTCAGCCGCCCACGGCACGACCGGAACAACCTAGCCTATAGATCAACGATTGTCCACTTTACATTGACCACTTGACGATCATAATTGACATAGCCTATAATACTAACGAACAAAACCCGAAAATATGAGAAATAACGCAGTCCAGACAATCGCCAACTATGGCGCCATGCTTCGCGCAAGACTGAAGGCTGCGAAGATGTCTCAGACTGCTCTCGCTCGCGCGACAGGATTGTCTCGTCAGACAATCGCATACGCCCTTACGGACCGGGTTTCAGCGACGACAGTCGGCCTCATCGATGACGTCCTGCGAAAGCTCCGAACTGGCGGCGTTGCCGAGCCCGGTTCCGACTCCCGCACGCATACGAACGTATCGCCGGTTCGATCCCGATCAGACGTGTGGGCAACCGCGACTCAAATCGACGAGTGGGCTCGTCGCCGAGAGGCTCAAGAAGATCTCCCACGACTCATCCGAAGGCTGGTCCTGGTAACCACTCCCGACGCGATGAAAGTCTCCTTTCGCGCGTCAGAAGGAGTGCAGCTGCCCGGGATTGATGGCCGGGTTGAATCAGCGCAAGGATCCTCGTTCACTCCGGCAGGGCTCTCGGTTTGGGAACTCGGCGCCGGGGCTGACCCGAGCGCCAAGGCAAATGACGACTACTCGAAGCGCACCGAATCGCCGGGAGACATACCGCTTGATTCCGCGACGTTCGTCTTCGTGACAGCACGACGTTGGGCTGGTAAGGATGCGTGGGTGACGCAGCGAAAGGCGGAGCGACGCTGGCGGGACGTCCGCGCCTACGATGCGGATGACCTCGAGACGTGGCTTGAGCTGGCACCCTCGGTGCATCTGTGGTTCTCCACCAGAATAGGAGTTGTACCGCGAGAGTGCATCGATCTTGAGTACTGGTGGCAGAACTGGCAGCGAGCTACAAACCCAGCTCTTACCGGCGCGTTTGTACTCGCAGGGCGGAGCGAAGCCGCTAAGACGATCGAGAAACGGCTTGCTGAGTCGACGCGCGTTTTCGCCGTGAAGGCAGAATCGCAGGATGAGTCCATTGCTTTTCTGGCGGCGACGCTTGAAGGCGCTCAATCGATGGATCGAGACGAGATGTTCGCTCGATCTGTAGTGGTGGCCGAGGAGTCGGCCTGGCGCCACCTCGTCGCCGCATCGACTCCACTCATTCTCATACCACTCTTTGATGTCGGTAACGCTGTCGCGTCGGCTGTAGAAGGCGCTCACACCGTTGTCCTTCCGCTCGGCAGCGCCGACGCGGAGCACGATAACGCCGTGGACGTGGGCGTGATCGCACGCGAGCCGGCCGTTGAAATTCTTGACCTAAAGACGAGTGGCCCTCGCAACGAGGCATGGGACAAAGCGTCGCTTGCTCGACGCAGCATGACTGCCTTTCGGCGACACATCGGTATTGTCCCATCGTTGCGCAAGCCGGCGTGGGCTCAAGGTGGCATTGCCCGGCAAATGATACCTCCATTGTTCCTCGGTTCATGGCATGACGAGCACGAGGGCGACCAACTCGCACTAGCTGCTCTCGGTGGCTCGTCGTATGACGAGCTGATAGGGCGTGTTAGCGCGTTCACGAACACAACTGACCCGCTCCTAAGGAGGCGTGCACACCTCTGGTATCTCGTCTCGCCGCAGGATGCATGGCGGCAACTTGGGTCGAGTGTGACGCGCCACGACCTCGACAAGTTCGCGTCAGTAGCGCTCGACGTGCTCGGCGTTGTTGATCCTCGCCTGGAACTCGCTCCGGAGAAGCGATGGATGTCTGGTATGCTGCTCCCGCCACCGAAGTACTCGTCAGCACTTCGGCGTGGGATCGCCGCCACGATCGGCCTCCTGGGATCACGCGCCGGCAAAGCCGAACCGGGCTTCAGCAATGAGGCGCTGGTGGGATTTGCCGAGCGCCTTGTCCGCGACCTATTCGCCAAAGTGCGCGACGACTTCCGTCTATGGGCGTCGCTCGACGATCATCTGCCCGACCTGGCCGAAGGCGCACCTGATGTGTTTCTCCGTGAACTAGAACATGCGCTGGATGATCCTGCGAAACCCTTGTCTGTGATTTTTACCGACTCTGAGAGCATGGGGCTTTTTGGCCCTTCGTCTCCTCACGTAGACGTGTTGTGGGCGCTCGAACGCCTTGCATGGTCGCCTCAGTATCTAGCGCGTGTCGTGCGTATACTCGGGCGGCTAGACGCCATCGACCCTCGTGGCAAGTTGACCAACCGGCCGCATGCAACGTTGAGAACAATCTTTCTTCCGTGGCTCCCGCAAACGGCAGCGACCGTGGACCAGCGACTCGAGGTTCTCGAATCGTGGATCACGCACGATCCACGTGCGGCATGGCCGACACTGCTGTCAATGCTGCCGGAGACGCATGGTGTTGGACACTATAGCGTCCGGCCTCGCTGGCATGACTGGTGCCCCGACGAGCCCAAAGCCGTAACGCACGGAGAGTACTCGAAGAGCGTGCGCTTCGCCGCGTCCAAACTTATTGCACTCGCCGGCTCCGATGGTGAGCGTTGGAAGGAACTCGTCGGGGCGTTGCCGCAGTTCCCAGAACCGGAATACGACGCTGCGTTGGAAGGACTCGCGCAGCTTGATCCGATGGCTCTCACCGAGGCAGGACGCGCTGCAGTGTGGGACGCACTTCGCGTGCTTGTCGCGCACCATCGCAACTTCGCACACGCGCAATGGGCGATGCCGGCCGCCAGGGTCGCAGCGATCGATAGCCTTCGTACACGATTTGCACCGACGGACCTTGTGGCGCGCTTTTCCTGGCTTTTCTCTCACCGGCCGGAGCTGCCGGACGCCGTGGCGCCATTTGACGACTTCGCCGGGTACGACTCTGAGATCGATTCGCGGCGAGGAGAAGCAGTACGTGAGATCTTTCAGCTGGCCGGAGTTCCCGGACTGATCACCGTCGCCTTGCGGTCACAGAATCCGTACTCGCTCGGCCTCGCCCTTGGCAAACAAGGTCACCTGAGTACCGAGGATGAGTTTCTGGAGCAGAATCTGGCTCATGCCGAGTCAGCGCAGGACCAGCTTGCGTGCGGATATCTAGTCGGTCGCGCTCATGATCTCGGCGACTTAGGCGGCCGAAACTGGCTCCGGGACAAGTTCGCCAGCGTCGCCACACTCTGGAGACCCACGCAGCGCGCTTTGCTACTCCTCGTGCAACGTCCAACGCGAGACATGTGGGCTCTCGCCGCCACTGATGAGGCAGTGGCGCGCGAGTACTGGAGGCGTGTTCACTCGTATATGGTGGCAGACGATGACGTCGAGGATGCGGCACGCCAGTATCTCGCGTTTCGGCGCTCTTTTGCTGCCGTCGAACTCCTTGGTCACCACACACAGAAGCTCAAGCTGAGTCAGGAACTCATTCTTGAAGTGCTCGAGGCCGCAGTGTTTGGTGAATCAGACGGCAAGCCCGATCAGATGTTCACTTACTACGTCGAGAAGCTCTTTGACGCGCTAGGTACCGAGGAGAGCTTGGATGAGCTTCGGGTCGGCCGGCTCGAATGGGGACTTCTCCCTGCGATCAGTCGCCACGAGCGCAACCCAAAGGTATTGACGCGCGTCTTCTTGCGAGACCCGGCCATCTTTGTTGACGCTGTCACGATGATCTACAAGGCGAAAAATGCTCCGCAACGAGACGCGGAGTCCGCGGACGAGGAGGTCCGCGGCCGAGCCTCTCGTGCTTACGAGCTGCTTCGATCCATTCGCGGGATTCCGGGCACGCGACCGGACGGCACTGTCGACAGCGCAGTATTGCGCGCGTGGGTCGACCAAGCCAGAACGGCGCTGTCTGAGCGCGACCGGACAGAGACCGGAACCCACGAAATCGGTCAACTGCTCGGGGCGTCCTCGACTCGCGGCGCAGACGGCGCGTGGCCGGGTGAGTCAGTGCGTGACCTAATCGATGCTCTCAGGTCTGACGAGCTGGACCGCGGTATTCTCATGGGCCTCTACAACAGTCGCGGTGTGACATCGCGGTCCATGACAACGGGTGGAGCACCGGAGCGTGCCCTCGCGAGCCAGTACGCCGAATATGCAGCCACTGTAGCGGCGCGGTGGCCGCGAACCGCCGCGCTCCTTCGTACTATTGCCGCCGGCTACGTGCAGGAGGCGCGGCACCACGATCAGGACGTTGCGATTCAAGAAGACCTTGGAGTTTGATCGTTCCGCCAGCCGCTTACCTCTTCACTTTCTAGGATACATGGCCGACATCCCACCCGTAACGCCCGGCGACTGGATCCACATAGGTGGGTTTCCGGGAGTCGACGTCGTCGTGTGCAATGTTCGCCCACCGGACCTTGTTTCGCACTCCGGCCATCTCGAGGTGGTCTACCTCGACTATCGCAAACGGGCAATCAACGATGACGTTCGGTGGGCCGGTGAAACGTGGGAGTTCGTCCGTGAGGGCCCTGATGGCGGCTACGCAGACAACTATCAGCGCTTGAGTGAGTATGTCAGCATTCTGCGACGTGGTCGCGAGCGCTGACTCCGGCGCGGGCCATCCCGGCGAAGTAGCGACCTATCGCTGTGCGATCGATGATTTCGGCACGGGTCGAGCCATCAGCGAAGGCTGGACGATGCTCGCACTGCGCGAGGCGCAGGCGGCTGAGCTCGCGAGTCACGTCAAAGCTGCCCTCAAGCCGCCGGCATTGGGCGCCTTTCACGGAAAGGCCTATATGCGCCGGTTCCGCGAACAGTATGTGTCTGTCTTGCAGGCTCTCCGGACCGCACTTGAATCGTCAGAGGAACGCGTCGCGGTGTGCACGCTACTTGATCAGCAGTGGAAGTCCACATTCAAGGCATTTGCCGCCCGGGTGATACCCAACGCTTTTACGAATGCGGGAGCGGCGATAGACGATAACGCGTCAGCGCTGAGCCATTTGGCTCTGCCGCTATTCGAGTTGCAGCGTCATGCTCACGCCCATCTCGCTCACGGCGGATCAACGACGGTTGAGATTGACGCCGATGATGTCACACGGCAGCTCGTGAACTCCTCGGTGAGAGCACAAGGCTGCGACATCCCGGCCCTCAGGGTTGGGCGTTCGATCTGGGAGGCATCGAGGAAGTTGAACTTCCCGGCAGCGCCCTCGCTTGTCCGAGACGGCCTGTCGATCTGCGACGATGAGACCTCGCCCTTGATTCAGGTCGTTGACCTCCTGGGTAACTTCTCCACCGCCTACGTGACCGTCGCTCTCGGAAGGACCTCCAAGACGCTCGAAGAAAAGAGGGGCATCTTGGATGAAGTCTTTGGTGACTTAATTCGGGGAAGCGACTTTTCCGGCGTTGAGCTCGATGGAGATAGTGATATTCGTCTCAAGGAGACCGGCGCGTTCACGCTGACCTTCGCCTAGCTACACCACGTGCATCAGCCACAGATGCATCAGCGAGGCCGGTTAGGTGAGGGTGCGCCGCCTCTCGACGGCCCATGCGTAACCTCAGTAGTGATGGTGCACGTTTCCAAGAGTTCGCCGGTCGCCTTCGTGTTCTGCTCCCAGAGGCCGGCCGCGAGGATCGGTGCACCGCCGCGCCGACGTACGAACCACGCGTCCTTCGGCATCGGATCCGGGGGAAACTCGTAAAGGCCGTCGATCAGGACGATGGCGCGCCGCGAGACAAAGGCGTTCTTGAACGACCACAGTGATCGGGCGCGGCGGTCCGGTGAGCGCTCGCTCGACCCGAAGGTGCTGCAGGAGCAGCTGAAGCTGGCCGAACCATTCCTCCCCCCGACGGGGTACGCCGGCCCGCGCCCGTGCGGAGACGATCGCGCGCCCCGACCACACACGCGGCCAGCTGGCAGGCCGGCGCTGACCCGCTGTCCGGGTCTGGCAGCCAAATCGTATTGTTGAAGGGAGGCCCACCGTCACCCGGACACCCGCAGTTGCCTATGCGTACGAATGTCGAACGATCCCTGCTCGCCGCTCTCTTCGCCGCTGGCGTGACGTCCGCCGCGATCGCGCAGACACCACCGCAGCGCGCCACGATGTCGCTCAACCTGCCAAACTTTCCCGTCTGCGCGCGGTGCGACCTCCGCCGCACCACCGTCGACGCGCTCATGCCTAACGCCCGGGGCCAAGTCGTCCCGCGGCCACTCGCCGCGACG
>DASZZO010000045.1:0-4929 GCA_035544915.1 Gemmatimonadaceae bacterium
GGCGTTGTCGTCGGCGACACGGACTTCGACGACGAGGGTCTCGCCCACCTCGAGAATCACGCCGCGCGCCCCGAGGTTGCCGCCGCGCTTGGCGGCCAGCTCGGGGTGGCCGCGCGGCAGAGCCCATCGCGCGGCGACGACGAGCTGTACGTGGCGGTGGGCGCGTCGAATGGGATTGCGCGCGTGTCCATGTCGTCGTACGCGCTCACGTCGTCCATCGGAGATGCCCAGCGCGCGGTGACCGTCGCCGGCGGGCTCGCGCTTGTCGTGGCATTGGTGGCCGCGTGGCTGCTCTCACTCAGGATCACCCGCCCGCTCGCCGAGCTCCGCGATGTGGCGCACGCAATTGCGGAAGGTGACCTCAGCCGCCGCGGGTCCATGGATGCGCCCGGCGAGCTCGGCGAAGTGGCCGTCTCGCTGCGCGAACTGTCGGAACAGCTCGTGGTACAGAGCGGCGCGCACGACGCGCACGAGGCGCTGCTGCTGCAGCTGACGGAATCACTGAACGAGGGGATCCTGGGCGTGGACGCGGCCCGCCGTGTCGTGCGCATCAACGACACGGGCCGGCGGCTGCTGGGGGTGCGCGACGCCCTGCCATTCTCGGTCGACCTCATTCCGCGCGACCGCGCGTTGCGCAGCGCGCTCGACGGCGCGTTCGCAGGACAAACCACCGAGGCGAGCGAGACCGTCATCCTCGGGCGCACCGTCAATATCACGGCCCGGCCGCTCGATTCGGGCGGCGCGGTGCTCGCCCTGCTCGACCTCACCCGCGTGCGCCGGCTCGAGGCGGTACGACGCGATTTTGTCGCCAATGTCTCCCACGAACTGCGCACGCCGCTGACGGTCGTGGGCGGGTTTGCCGAAACGCTCGTGCAGGACGATCCGCCGGGTGAGCGGCGGCGCCACTTCGCGCAGCGCATCCTCGCCAACACGCGCCGCATGCAGCGGATCGTGGACGATCTCCTCGATTTGTCGCGCATCGAGTCGGGGGGCTGGGTGCCGAATCCGGAGGAGGTCGATCTGGAGGCGCTCGCCGCCGATACGCTTGCGGCGGCACGCGACGTCGCGAGCGCCAAGGGTGTGGAACTCGAAGTGGACACCAGCGCGTGGGCCCGCACCGTGCACGCCGATGCGACCGCCATTCGTCAGGTGCTCGCCAACCTCGTCGAGAATGCCGTGCGGCATACGGCTACCGGGAGCGTGGTCATCTTCTCGCGACCACGCGACGGAGGCGGCGTGGAGCTGGGCGTACGCGACACCGGTAGCGGCATTCCCGCGGAACACCTTCCGCGTATCTTCGAACGCTTCTATCGCGTGGATCCCGGCCGCTCCCGCGAGGAAGGGGGGACTGGACTCGGCCTCGCGATCGTCAGGCACTTGGTAGAGGCGCACGGGGGGTCTGTGCGGGCGGAAAGCAGCGTCGGCTTCGGCACCACCATCACCGTGCAGTTTCCGGCGAAGACGCCTTCCTCCTGAGGGGCGCCGCCGCGCAGGAACGGTACCTGACCGACGAGTCGCGCTTTGTTCGTCTTTCGCCCTGGCGGTTTCCGATCGGCTGTTTCGTATTCGTTGCAATCACGCTACGATTCCCGGTGACATGACCTCGCCAACCCGGTTACACGTCGCCCCAGGCGATGGGCCGTACCGCACGCCTCGCGAGGCGGAAGACCAGCGCATTGCCGCAATCGATGTCGGGTCGAACTCCATTCGGCAGATCGTCGCCGACGTGACCCCCGCCGGCCAGATCCGCGTGGTCGACGAAATGAAGGCCGCCCCGCGCCTTGGCGCCGGCCTCTTCAAGCGAAATGAACTGTCCGAGGAGCCGATGCGGCTCGCGATCGAGGCGCTCGTGCGCATGGCGACGCTCGCGCGACAGCTCGGTGCAAAGCGCATCGAGGCCGTCGCCACGAGCGCCGTGCGCGGCGCCACGAACGGCCCGGCGTTTCTCGCCCGCGTACGCCAGGAAACCGGACTCAAGGTGAGGGTGCTCGTCGGCGAGGAAGAGGCGAGGCTCGCGTTCCGGTCGGCGCTCGCCCATTTCGAGCTCGGACACGGACGCGCCGTGGTCATGGACATCGGCGGTGGCTCGCTCGAGCTGGCGCTCTCGGCGGAAGGGCTGGTGGAGCGACTTGTCTCCCTTCCCTATGGAGCGCTGCGGCTGACGGAGCAGTTCCTCGGCGTCACCCCGCGGCCGAAGGACGTCCGACGGCTGCGCAAGTTCATTCGCGATGATATCCGGAAGGCATTGCCGCTGCGCGACTGGCGCGGCGCCGAGGTGATCGGCTCTGGCGGAACGTTCACGAACCTCGCCGGCATCTATCTCGCGCGGCAGGGCATGCGCGCGGCGCGGTCCGTCCACGGCACGCGAATCCCGCGCGTCGAAGTGGAGCACGTGCTCGAGATGCTGCAGGAGCTGACGGTCGACGAGCGCCTCACGGTGCCCGGGCTGAACGCGGGACGCGCCGACATCATCGTCGCGGGGCTCGCCGTGGCAGCGGAAGTGCTCGCCCGGGTCGAACCTCGCGACGTCGCGGCATCGGCGTACGGCATTCGCGAAGGGCTGTTGCTCGAAGTGGCCCGGGTGATGCCGACCATCGCCGACCCCGGAGAGGCGCGGTCCCGTTCCGTGCGCGAGTTCGCCGAGCGCTGCCACTATGAGGAGCCCCACTCGCGCAATGTGCAGCGGCTCGCGCTGCAGCTGTTCGATTCGATTGGCGCCCGGCTGGGCTGCGAGCCGGGCGACCGCCAAATGCTGTCCGACGCAGCGCTGTTGCACGACGTGGGGTACCACATCAACTATGAAGGACACCACAAGCACTCGCTGCACCTGATCCGGCACGCCGACCTGCTCGGCCTCTCGCCGAGCGAGCAGGTCGTGATTGCTCACGTGGCGCGCTATCATCGCGGCGGCGAGCCGGACAAGAGGAAGCATCGCGACTTCGCCCAGCTCGACAAGCGATCGCGCCGTCGTATCATGCGGCTCGCGGCGATCCTCCGCCTTGCCGACGGCCTCGACCGCGGACACGTGGGCGCGGTGGAACGGGTGAAGGTGCGGTGGATGGAGCGCGCGCTCCGCATTACTCCGGTGCCCGTGCCACGGGCCAAATCGCTCCGGCTGGAACTCTGGGGCGCGTCGAGAAAATCGGGGCTGCTGTCGCGGCTGATTGGAGTGCCGGTGGAGATTGTCGGGCCGAAGGGGAAGGCATTTCAGCCGGAGGAGGAGGCAGCCGAAGTAGCGTAGCGCCCGGGATTTCGCAGGCCGGACCGTGCGGTTATTGTGAACGGCATGCGCACCCTTTCGGGCCCTTGCCGCCTGCTCCCCGCCTTCCTCCTCTTCCTCTGCCCCGGTTGCTCCGACTCTACGGCGCCCACCACCTTTCCGGCGCTCGAGGGCCTCTGGGATTTCACGGCCTCGAGCATTGACGCGGCCTCGCTCAACACCTGCAGCGACACCGGTACCTTCACCTTCTCCAAGTCGGACTCCACCTGGGTCGGCACGGTGCAACTCGTGGCTTCGTGCCGCTCCCCGTCGACTTCCTACAGTCGCAACGAGTTCTCGAACGTCCGTTCCGGCGTCGCCACGTCGACGCTGTTCACGTTCACGCGGACGAGCCTCCAGTCCGCCAGCGGCCTTTGCCAGGACACCGCAGTTGCCTACCCGGGCGGGCAGCCCAACGCCCTCAGGGGTACCGAGACCTGCGGCACCGTCCATACCAGCTGGCAGGCCGTTCGCGGTACGCCGATCGCATCGATCACCGTTGCGCCCAACCCGTTGCTCACCGTGATGGGCGGCTCGCCGGCGTTCGTTGCGGTGCTCAGGTCGTCGTCGGGTGAGCGCGTATTCAGCCGGCCGGTTGCCTGGTCAACCGATAACGCCGCGGTCGCTACGGTCGCGGCAGGTCTTGTCACGCCTGTCTCGGTCGGCTCGGCCGGAATCACGGCCAGCGCGCAGGGCCTGAGCGCCACGTCGAGGGTAACGGTCCTTCCGCCCACGAGCTTCGGCGCCGTTGCGGCCGGCGACGCGCTGACCTGCGCACTCGGCGCCGATCGTCGGCCGTACTGCTGGGGCCTTGGTCCCGTCGCTCGGAGCAGCCGTTTCCCGATTCCCGTACAGGATGCGCCGGAGTTTGTCACGATCAGCGGCAGCCAGCACCACGTCTGCGCGCAGACCGCGGCGCGCACGGCCTGGTGCTGGGGAACGAACGACGCCGGCCAGCTCGGCAACGGATCGACTACCGACGCCGCGTCACCGGTCGCGGTGTCGGGCTCTCTCCAGTTCGCAGTCTCGAGTGCCGGCGGTCGGCACACGTGCGGCCTCACGCCCGCCGCGGCGCTGTACTGCTGGGGAGCGAACGAGTCCGGCCAACTCGGCAACGCGTCGACTGCAGAGTCGCACGTGCCTGCCGCAGTGAACGGCGGACTGACCTTCACTACGGTGAGCGCAGGAGACAAACATACATGTGGCGTCACTACCGGCAACGCGCTCTACTGCTGGGGCAATAACGCCGACGGCCAGCTCGGCGACGGCACTCGCAGCAATCGCAGCGTGCCGACCCTGGTTGCGGGCGCATTCAGCTGGCAGTCGGTCGCCGTCGGCTTCAACCATACCTGCGGCATCGTCGCTGGAGGGAGCGCGTGGTGCTGGGGTCGAAACGATTTCGGCCAGTTCGGGAATGGGACGACGAGGAGTGCGTCGCCGGTTCCCGTTCCTGTCGCCGGCGGGCTGACATTCAAGGCGCTCTCCTCGTCATTGAATTACACGTGCGGCGTGGCGCCCGGCGGCGACGCCTGGTGCTGGGGCTTCCACGGCACCGGTACATGGGGCCAACTCGGCAATGGCGCCCAGGCGGGCTCGGCATCGCCGGTCAAGGTGAGCGGCGGCCTGACGTTCGCATCAGTAACGACCGGCGTATATCTGTATAGCGACGA
>DASZZO010000046.1:0-7903 GCA_035544915.1 Gemmatimonadaceae bacterium
ATCGGCGGTGCCCCCGACCCCCGCGTGCTGGTCACCAACACGGGGAAGAACGGGACAGCCAATGTCCCGATCTGGACTGCGAACAAGTATCCGGCGCTGACAACCGCGATCCCGATCGCCAAGTTCGCCGAAGCGCAACTCATTGTTGCGGAAGCCAAGGTTGCGGCGGGCGACCTCGCAGGTGCTGCCGTCGCCATCAATGCTGCGCGCAGCACGCACGCGGGCCTGCCGGCGTACGATGGAACCGGGCAGTCAGCCGCGCAGGTCCAGGCGCAGGTCGTCGAGGAGCGCCGGCGAGAGTTCTTTCTTGAAGGGCACCGTTTTGGCGACGTTCGCCGATACAACCTGCCGCTGATGCCACCTCCCGGAGCGACCTACGTATCCGGTGGAACATACGGCAACCAGAACTGCTTTCCCTTGCCGGATGTCGAGCGGATCAACAACCCGAATATCACGAAGTAGCGTCCTCCACCGGGGCCCCTGAAGCAGTTGGGGCCCCGGCGGCCACTCGAGGCGTGGTATCCCAGTTGACAGGTGTCGGGTGACCGTGCCTATTGTCACGCTGCCATGGGCATCCGAAACGAGGTGGTTAGCTGCACGGTCGTGAGCGAAGCGTAAATACCTCGCACGTCGCGCCCGCCGCCTTGTGGCTCTCCTGCCTCGTCATCGGAGCCGCATACGCGTCGGTCATCTTTGCCAGTGAATTGAATCGGCTGGCGCCGTGGGGCGTCGCAATGGGGAGCGCCGGCGCACTCTGCGCGATGATGGCCCTGGGCGCGTCGCGACGCGGACGGTTGCATCCACTCGCTGCAGCGGCGATTCTCGCGACATTCATCATCGTCGCGGGCGGCTTCGCCTTCGCGCTCGCGCGCCCTGCCGAAGAGGGCGCCGGCGGGCCGCTCTGGCTCGGACTGCCGGTGCGGACGGCGGTGATCGTTTATGGCGTCGGGTTGCTCCCCCTGCTGGTGCTTCCCCTGACGTACGCCCTCACATTCGACGAGCAGATCCTCTCGGACGACGACATCGAGCGAGTGCGCCAGGCAGCGCGGGCACACGCGGCTAGCCAGTGATTTTCGTGCCGCTCGTGCAGGGCGCCAGGTCGCAGCCCGATCCGACCCATCCCGCGATCATCGCGATTGCGGCGTTCTACTTCGTCGCCGTGGCCGCGATCGCCGTCTGGGCGGCGCGGCGAACGCACAACGCCCGCGACTTCTTCGTCGCGGGCCAGGGCATCGGTATCGTCGCGCTCGCGATTGCCGCGATGGCGGCTACGCTGTCGGGGTTCGCGTTCATTGGCGGTCCCGGGCTCGTCTACCAGTCAGGCACCGGCGCGGTATTCCTGGTCCTCTCGGCATCCATCACGAGCACCATGGGTGCGTGGGTGCTCGCAAAACGGATGCGCCTGCTCGGCGAGGCGCGCGCGCTGATCACGGTGCCCGATGCAATCGGGGCGCGCTATCGCTCGCCCGCCGCACAGGGGCTCGCGGCGGTCGCGATTCTCGTGGCCGTGGTCGGGTACATGGCCACGAATTTTCTCGCGCTCGGGCTCCTCCTCAATGCAATGTTCCACACCGGACTTGCCATGGGCATCTGGCTCGCGATGCTTGTGACGCTTTCGTACACGGTGACCGGCGGCATCCTCGCGGGCATCTACACCGACCTGTTCGAAGGGCTCGTCAAGACGACCGCCTCGGTGACGGTGTTCTTCTTCGTGCTGAAAGCGGGCGGCGGCATGGAGGGCATCTCGCGCGCCATCATGGCCGTTGACGAGACGTTCCTGGGCCCGTGGGGAAAGATGGGGCCGATGGCGGCGCTGTCGCTGTTTTTCGTGTTCGGCCTCGGCTCACTCGGGCAACCGCACATTGCGCACAAGTTCTACATGCTGAAGGACCCGCGGCGCCTGAAATGGTACCCGCTGCTGATGAGCGTGGCGATGACGTTGACCCTCTTGCTGTTTGTCGGAGTGGGGCTGGCGATGCGGGCTTTCGTTTCCAGCGGCCGGATTCCCCCACTGGGGCGCGCCGACGACGCGACGCCGGCGTTCGTCCTCGGCTTCACGCCGAGCGTCGTCGCTGGAGTCGTGTTCGCCGGAGTGATCGCGGCTGGAATGAGCACGGTGAACTCCTTCATGAACATCGGCGCCGCGGCGATCACGCACGACCTGCCGCGCGCGTTCGGCCGCCGCGTGCGGAACGAGCTCCGGTGGGGGCGCATCTGGACACTGGTGCTCTCGGTCTCTGCCGTCATCGTCGCGCAACTGTCCGGTACACTGGTGGCGTTCCTCGGAATCTTTGGTTACGGACTGTTCGCATCTACACTCGTCCCCGCCCTCGCGATCGGCCTCAACTGGCGAGGCGCGACCAGGCAAGGCGCCGTGGCGTCTATCGCGACCGGACTCGGACTGACCCTGGCGCTCGAGTCGCTCTCCTTCTTCAAGGCATTCGCGCTGCCCTCGGGCGTAACCACCAGCGGTCTCGCGCTGCTGCTGTCGCTCGTGGTCTTCTTCGTCGTGTCCTGGCTGACTCGCGCGGCTGCCGCTGCTCAGCTGGATCCGGACATCCGCGCCGTGATGGACAGCTGAGGTGCCGCAGCCGGTGGCCGCACCGGCCGATCCACGCTAACGTTCACGCGCCTGCCACCGCGGACGTGCGCCCCGATGGAGACGATTGCGCAACTGAACGCCGCACTCGCCGGTCGCTACGCGATCGAGCGTGAAATCGGCCAGGGCGGGATGGCCACGATCCACAGTGCCCACGACGTGCGGCACGACCGCCGCGTCGCCACTCCGCACGCGTAACTGCACGGCGAGTGGCGCTTTACATGTCAGTCGGGGCGACTGGATTTGAACCAGCGACCTCCTGCTCCCGAAGCAGGCGCGCTACCGGGCTACGCTACGCCCCGAGATTTCTTCTTGCGGCAGTGCACGCGCGCTTGCAGGGACTCGAACCCCGAACCTTCTGATCCGTAGTCAGATGCTCTATCCAATTGAGCTACAAGCGCAAACTGCAAACAGCTTTCAAAGTTAGGCCGCGGCGTCCTTCATTTCAACGGCAGCGGTGCATAACGCACGCCGTAGACGCCGCCCTTGTCGAGTTCGACGGTAAAGTCGCCGGTGCCGCCCGCCGGGACGTTGTCCACGCTCACCGACTTCTTCTCGATTACGGCGCCATCCGCGCCAACAAACTCGAAGTCGAGTTTGTAGCTCTTGGCTGCCTTGCCATGATTCTCGACTTGGCCGCGCAGTGTCGTGTGGTCCTTCGTACGGTCGAACTCCGTATAGACCACCTTGTGCACCTGGTTCATCTCGTCGGCGATCTTGCCGTATGCCACAGTGGAATCGATCAGCGCCTTCTTCATTTTCGCGTCCTTCTCGTTGTCACTCAGCCCCTTGTAGGCGTAGGCAAAGAGCATGACGTTCTCGGAATTGCTCGGGTCGATCGCCACCAGCTTCTGCACAATCGGCATCATTTCGGCGGATCGCTTCGCCTCGTACATCATCGCTGCGAGGTTGTACAGATAGTCGCGTGAGTACGGGTTCTTCTTCACCGCTGCGTCGAACATGGTCACCGCATCCGCTGTCTTGCCGGCCCGTGTGGCGAGCACTCCCGCCGCGGCGAGTGCCATGTCGCTGAACTTTTCCGGCGCCGCCTTGATTACGTCTACCGCCGCGAGTGACATCGCCGTATCGCTGATGATGGTCGATGCCACCGAAATGCCCGAAAGGGCGAATGGCGCCTCGCCTGATGTCGGGTATTCTTTCAGCACCTGCATATAGGCTTTCGCCGCGTTCCGGTACATCTCGGCCTTGGCCGCCTTGTCGGTTTTCTTGTCGCCGTACTCCTGCTGGATGCGGCCCAGGTTGTAGAGGAAGTTCGAGCGGACGGTGGCGTTTGCGGTGTCACCCTTCAGCTTGTCGATCGCCAGCTGGAGATTGGTGATGCTGCCTGCCTCGTCGCCGCGTTTCTGCGCTACACGCCAGAGTACGTCGTACGGCTGCGGGCCCGTCTTCGAGAGCATCTGTGCGCGCTTTGCGAGGCGCTCCGCCGAGTCCACGGCGCCGGCGGAAATCGCCTTGTATGCGGCCTGTACCATGGACTGGTATGGCTTGAATTGGCGCCACAGTTCGACTTCTGCCGCACACATTGGCTGGGCCTTTTCGATAATCGTGAAGAGCGAGTCCGCGCCCGTCACGAGGTCGACCGGGGCAGCCTTGTCGCCCGGCATGCCCAAGTTGCCACGCGTCTGCACGTCGCCGTATTCCATGGCGAGCATGTAGAACTGGGCGAGGAGAAAGTCGCGGCCGAGCGGATTTGATTTGTTCTTGTCGTCGAAGAGCGACTTCATTGCATCGCGAATCACCTTGGCGGCGTCTTCAGGCGTCTTCGCCTGGGCAACCTTGTTGCGCTGCAGGAAGGCGATGCCGAGAGGCTGGGGCTGCAGTGTCTCGACGGGGCAGGCGGGGGCTGCCGGGGCGCCAGTAGCGGCGGATTGGGCGGCGAGCGAAAGGAGCGGCGTGGCGAGCGAGATGAGGAGGGCGAGTCGGCGAGTCATGGGGATGACCTTGGGGGGTGAACCCTGGGTGAAAATCGACACTCTTCAGATGGGCGGTACAAGACTCGAACTTGTGGCCTCCACGATGTCAACGTGGCGCTCTAACCAACTGAGCTAACCGCCCGAACAGCGAACCAATGAGGAGCGGGAAACGGGACTCGAACCCGCGACCCCAACCTTGGCAAGGTTGTGCTCTACCAACTGAGCTATTCCCGCGTCGATCCGGGTCCAGGCTGATTCCACTCTCGCCAAGCGTGAAAGTTCCCGCGCCGGCGGACCGAACCCAGCCATGGAGGCGAGGGGGATCGAACCCCTGACCTCTTGAATGCCATTCAAGCGCTCTCCCAACTGAGCTACGCCCCCGCTGTGACCGGTGTTGATGTGCGCGAGCGCACAGTTTATCGGCGCAAGAATCGCGCCCGTGGCGGCCAACAGGAACCTGAAAAGCTATTCGCGAGTATATGACGGGTCAAGGAGCGAGTGTTGAATAATCAGAGGGAAGTTGCTATTTTGCATCTCCTTTTGTCCTCCTGGAGACGGCTGCGCGATGACGCGAGTGAGTGCCAAACGTAGCCGCCCTGCCAGGAAAGGGCCGGCCGCCGCGCCGCCCCAAAATAAGAACAAACAGAAGGCCCAGAAGGGCGACAAGGTCAGCAAGAACGTCAGCAAGAACGTCAGCAAGAACGTCAAAGTCGCATCCTCACCATCGAGCCAGCCCGCCGTCGAGGCCGTGGCCGGATCAAGGAATAGCGCGATGCCTGCCACCGAAGTGAAGTCGCGCCGCCGCAGGCGCGCGACCCCCGCGGGGATCGCGCCGAGCGAGCCCGAGCGCGACATTCTCGACCAGTACCTGTACGAGGTCAGCACCTACCCGTTGCTCAAGGGCAACGAGGAAATCGAGGTCGCGCGCAGGATTCGCGCGGGCGATCCCGACGCGCTTCAGGAACTCGTCAAGCGCAACCTGCGTTTCGTGATTTCCGTGGCCAAGAAATACCAGAACCGCGGCCTTCCGCTGATCGACCTGATTGGCGAGGGGAACGTGGGACTGCTCACCGCTGCGCGAAAGTTCGACCCCGACCAGGGCGTCAAGTTCATCTCGTACGCCGTGTGGTGGATTCGCCAGGCGATCCTCTCGTCCCTGGCGCGCCAGGGACGAACGGTCCGCGTTCCGCTCAACCGCACCGCCGATCTCTCCCGCATCATCAAGGCGAGCGAAATCCTGCGCCAGAAGATGCGCCGTGAACCCACGCCCGAGGAGTTGGCACAGCTCACCGGGCTCTCCGTGGACGTGGTGCAGTCGCTCGCAGCACTCAATACGGGCGACGTGCGGCTGGACGCTCCGATGGACCCCGACGGCGACCGTTCGCTCATCGAGCGCTTTGTGGCCGACGAGATGCCCGACGCCGAGGAAGAGGCCATGAACCGCTTCCTGACCGACGAAATCGAAGCGGCGCTGAACACGCTGCCGCCGCGCGATGCCAAGGTGCTCCGACTTTACTTCGGTCTCGAGGGCGGACGCGAGCACACGCTCGAGGAAATAGGGTCGATGCTCGGCGTGACACGCGAGCGGGTGAGACAGCTGAGGGATCGCGCGCTCAAGCGGTTGCGCGAGGGGGATGTGGGGCGCGCGCTCGGAAGTTTTGCAGCCTGACAGAGGGCAGTCGAGCGGGGGTTCAGAGTGGCGAGTTGTTGACTTGGGCCCCTCGGCTGCAGCGCTAGCGATCCCGCGTCCAGATCAGAATCATCCCGCACCCCCGATCGTATCCGCTGAACTGAACGGGAATCGTCGCGGCGCCGCTATAGACTTCGATACCCGCCAGCTCCTTCGGTGAGGGCAGGAGGTCGAGATTGAAGGGATATGGCATCTGCACGCCGTCGACGAACACCTGCATGGCACATGAGCCGCTGACATTGCCGAACCCGGCGCCACCGCGCTTGCTCACTGCGAAGTGCGCGCCCATGGAGCCCCTGGTCCGGCTCGGCGATGCGTCGAGTCCCCTGAATGTTCGCAAGAGGTCAGTCACCTCGAGCGATTCGCGCCGCTCGATGTCCGATTGCGTCATGAACTGGCCCTCTCCCAATTTGCGCCGGGATTCGAACTCCAGCATGCGCAATGACTGCCGCCGCTCGGTGATCACGACCGCATCGAGCTCCGCGGGCACGCGCTCGAGGGAATAGGACAGCCGGAGCGTGTCGGACGGCGCGACCTGCACCACACCGGAAAGAGGCCGATAGCCGAGACGCCGCACGATGATCAGATATGCGCCCGGTGTCATGCCAACAAAACGGAAGCGGCCGTTCGTACCCGTATGGAGCCGAACTGACGTACGGAGAATCCCCACCTCTACGCCGGCGAGCGGAACGAGATTGGTGTCGGTCACGGCGCCGTCGATAACGCCGCTACGGCCGTGCAGCGTGTCGCGGCCCGGGGGGGCGCCCAGCGCGCGCCCCACTTGCTGCGCCTGAGCGAGCCCCGGCAGGACGAGGGTCCATGCCGCCGCGATCCCCCGCGCAAAACCGAAAGGGGCGCCCCAAAGGACGCCCCGCTCGGTCATCTCGTCCGCCTTCTTTCGAACGACCAAGTCTAGCACCCCGGACCGTGGAGGTTCCCCGTAGGATAAGGGGCCCGCTGCAGACATTCCGCCTGCGGAATCGGCATGACTTTCGGAACGAAATGGGTATTGGTTCCGGTCGTTATGTCGAGTGGCAGCGTGTTGAGACGACCGTAGCGCCGGAGGTCGACCCAGCGGTGCCCTTCCATGAGGAGCGAATAGCGCTTGTTGTAGAGCAGTTCGGTCAGGATCTCGTCGCTTGTTGCCGCTGCCGTGAGCGGTGTGGGTGCGAGGCCGCCTGAGACGGTTCGAATGGTGTTGATGTCCGCGATCGCCCCGGCCTTGTCGCCCGTGGCGAGGCGCGCTTCGGCGCGGAGCAGAATCAGTTCTTCATTGCGAATGATGGGGATGGGCGTCGTAAGCGATGGCCAGATGCTGAAGCCGAGCGATGACGAGGCCGCCAGATTCTGCGGCGCCAGGCGCGTCGCCGCTGTTCGAATCTTCGTTGTGTAGCGGAGATCTGGCGTAGTGCCGTCGGCCTGTTTCTGGGCGTCCGCCTGAATCGACATGTGGGCGTACAAGTCGGTGTTCGTTGCCTGACTGAGCGTATTGTTGATGTCGCCGGGGGCGGTCGAGTAAATATCGTAGACGCCGGCGTCGAGTGCCGCACGCGTCGTAACACTCCCATTCAGGAACGAGGCAGCGAGAGCGGTGCTGGCGGTAGTCCAATAGGACGCGCCACCACCTTCGGTGGCATAGTACGCCGCCGCGCGTGCCTTCAATGCTTGCGTGAACAACGC
>DASZZO010000047.1:0-41643 GCA_035544915.1 Gemmatimonadaceae bacterium
ACTTTTGGCGAACAGCACGAGTAGTATCGACAGGAGGATTCGAGCCAGTTGACGCATGTGCCAAGCCCTGGTCTGATGGTTACTGGGCAACCAAGCGGCCTTCGGCCGCAGGCGCTTCCACGCCATTGCTCAAGAACTCAACAGACCGCGCAGGTTGATGCCGTGCTGTTCAGCGGCCCGGTGACGTCCATTGGCGCGTTCCGGTGCCCGGTCGGGCACCCGGCATTCCATAACTCGGGGCCCATCGAGCGGTGCGTAGTCGTCTTTCCGCGCACGAGCGTCTGGATCAGGCACGAGGGGTCGAGGCCGTTCGTGGCCGACCCGAACGTCGTGACCATCTACAACCGGGCGCAGCGCTACGAGCGCTCGGCGCTCTCGCCCGACGGCGACCGCTGCGACTGGTTTGCGATTGCCGACCAGACGGCGCGCGAAATCGTGGCCGCGTTTGACTCAGGTGCCGCGGAGCAGGAACGCGGACCATTCACGTTTCAGCGTGCGCCGAGCACCCCGGGGCTTTACCTGGCGCAGCGGCGCCTTATGCTGCGCGCCGAGGCCGGCGCAACCGACGCGCTTGAAACGGAAGAGGCAGTGGTGGGTATCGTGGCCGGTGTCCTGGCCCTGGCGTACCAGCGAGTACCGCGGCCGCTGGAACGCAGTACGACCGCTCGGCGGCGGCAGGACCTCGTTGAGCATGCCAAGGCCGAACTCGTGCGGACGGTTGCGGTCAATCGTTCAGTGGCCGAGGTTGCGCGAGCCGTCGGGACTTCCGTGTTTCACCTCTGCAGGATCTTTCGCGCGTGCACCGGGCGCACGATGCATGCGTACCGTTCGGATCTGCGGCTGCGACTCGCGCTGGAACTACTCTCCGGCGCGGGGACGCGGGCGCGGCTGTCGGACATTGCGCACCGTGTTGGCTTCGCAAGCCACTCGCACTTTGTGCAACAGTGCCGGCGGCACCTGGGTGTGACACCCGGAGCGGTCCGGGCGCAGCTGGGAACGGGGGACTGACCCGCCACCGGGCCCGGCCGACGGCAATGGCGCGGGATTCCATTCGGTCGTAACTGTGAAATGGTATCAAGAAGCTGGGTTCGTCGAACCACTGCGTAAGGCGAGCGGCGTTTGGATCCTCGGTGGCGTTCCAGAGCGCCTCGTCCAGGCATACCTCGGTACGAAAACCGAGCGCGCAATCAGGGAGTTGCTTGATCGCGGCGGCGTCGTTGGGGGAGGATCGGCGGGTGCGATGATCCAGGCCTCCTGGTTGGGTGCGACAGACAGTCAGTTCACACCAGGCATTCGCGGCCTGATACGAACGCATGGCACTGGTGGTGGATTTGGACTGCTCACCAATGCGGCCATCTTTCCCCACTTCAACAAACGCGGGAACCGGGATGCCGTCAGGGCACCGTCACCCTGTACGACGCGAAAAACCGTACCGCGCGGAACGTCCTCGTGCTCAGGAGCGGCAACAGGTACGTTCTTGCCGCGCACCGCAAGCAGTAGTAACTCGACTGGGAACGACTCGCAGTGAGCTGCGGGTAACAGAGTTCTTGCATCGCCGCAGGTCTATGGGTGCGATGAATGGTCAGCCGTCGCCGACCGCCAGGTCCATGTCTACGCGGTGCATGCCTGGACCCCAGCCGGCCGGCGTCGTGCACGTCACCGTCGCGCCGAAGTGCGCGAAGAAGGGCGCCGACTTCTGACTGGCAGCGATCCGGAGCACCGTCGCGCCATGCGTGCGAGCAGCTTCCGCCGCACGCGACATCACGACTCGCCCGATGCCGCGCCCGTGCAACGCGGGATCGAGCAGGATCCACGACAACCGGCACTCGCTTGGGGCCGCACCGGGAAATACCCCGTAGGCGCCTATCGCCCCTCCGCCGGTGTGCACGATGGTGTATGCCTCAGATACGGAGTCGAGGAATCCTGCGTAGTCTTCTCGCTCGTTCGGCGCGAAGAACTCGGGACAGTTCGCGTCGAAGATCGCAAGGCATGCGGTCCGATCGCCGGCAGTGTACGGCCGGAAGCCGTGGGGCGGCAGAAGACTAGACGGGTTATCCATGCCAGTAGTGGACAGTTATCGTGTCCGCGTTCACCCCCATGTTCTCAATGCGAACGGAGCCACCGCGTCATCGTGGAGATAGGCCAGGCGCCCTCCGTTCAACCCGCCCGTGAGCACCGTGGCCACGTACGCCTGTCGTTCGGCCCAGATGATCTCGAGGTCCCACACGCACACGGATTCCGCGCCGCGCGCGGGTCGCCATGTGGCCTCCGCATGCCGTTCGCGAACGAACACGCGAATAGGCAGTTCGTTTTCGCGATCCCACCAGGCAATCACGACATAGTCGACGTCCCGGCCCTGGTGATCGATCAGAATCCCGACGCCGATCCTCCCGGGCATCACCGCGGGGCTCGGCAGCATGCTTACGGCGAGTTGCTCCCCGGAGCGGAAGCGCTCCGCATTGAACTCACCATCGTACACAATCGCGTACCGCTTCAGCGTCCAGTCGCCAGGCCGCAGCAGCGGAAGGCGCGAGATCGGGCGGGGCCGGTAGGGTTCCATGAAGTCCCCATTATGCAGACTGCCAGTTTCGCAGATCATCGGCGGCTGCCGCGGAGGCTGAGTGTCCCCAAATCCAGGAAGAGCCTGCAATCCCCAGGAGTGCTCGAACCGTTCGACAGGAGGATAATGATCAGCGGGTAGAATCCGTAGCAGCCGTCACACGCCACACCGTGTTCCCAACATCATCGGCCACCAGTAATGCGCCGCGCTTGTCGATGGCCACCCCGACGGGGCGCCCCATCGCCTCGCCCCTGTCGTTCAGAAACCCGGTCAGCACGTCAATGGGGTCGCCCGCCGGCCGCCCGTCCGCGAAGGGAACGAAAATGACCTTATAGCCGCTACGTGGTTTGCGATTCCACGACCCGTGTTGGCCAACGAACATCCCATTGCTGAAAGGCGCGCCCAGCATCGCACCACGGGACGACGCCAGACCCACGGACGCCGTATGCGCGCCAAGTGCGTAGTCCGGCACAATCGCCATCGCAACAAGGTCCGGCCGCTGCGGTTTCACGCGAGCGTCGAGGTGCTGACCGAAATAGCTGTAAGGCCATCCATAGAATCCGCCATCACGCACGGCCGTCAGATAGTCGGGCACCAGGTCGCTTCCAAGCTCGTCGCGCTCATTGACGGCGGCCCATAGCGCGCCCGTTTCCGTCTCGATCGCAAGTCCTGCGGCATTGCGCAGACCCGAAGCATAGATGCGATGATTTCCCGTCTTCGGGTCGATCTGCCAGATCGCCGCACGTCCGTCCTCAGCTGCCAGTCCATTTTCCGCCGCGTTGCTGTTGCTTCCCACACTGACATAGAGCTTTGATCCGTCGGCGCTCGCGACAACTGTCTTGGTCCAGTGGTGATTAATCCGCCCGGCTGGCAACGACACGATGACCGTTGGCGCAGCGGTGATCTGCAGATCGTCGTCGACGTACGGGTAACGCAGAACGGCGTCAGTTGTAGCGACGTAGAGATCATGTCCGATCAGCGCGATGCCAAAGGGCGAATTCAACCCCGAAAGAAAGACCGAGCGCGTGTCCGCTGCGCCGTTGCCCCGGCGGTCTCGCAGGAGCGTGATGCGATTCGCGCTCGGCGCACCACCGCCTCCCTTTCGCTGAAAGCGCCTGAAAAACCACCCTCTGATTCCCTTGCTGTCGTCAGGCCTTACCGGGGCGTTCGTTTCTGCCACGAGGACGTCGCCGTTCGGCAGGACGTACAGGAACCGCGGATGCTGAAGCCCGCCAGCGAACGCGTGCACAGTCGTTCCGGCAGCAGCGACCGGTCTTGCGTCGAGCGGCCATCCTTTCGCCGGAGCAACGTTGATGGTAGGAATCAACGTCCTGACTGGCGGCGGGAGCGTGGGGTGGGGGCCAAACCCGGCCGCGGCCGGCACCCGTGCGAACTCGCCGCACCCCAGGAGCGCCGCGCAGGCGAACCCCACGGCGCAACCACGCGCCGCGAGTGGCCAAATCCAGCGCGGCACGGTAGCCACACGGATCAGCGGCGGCACACTACGACTTCTTTTTGGTCTTCTTTTTCGGAATTCTCGCCCCGGCACTGCGCGCCTCGCTGAGGGCTATCGCGACGGCCTGCTTGCGGCTCTTGACCTTCTGGCCACTGGAAGACTTGAGTGTGCCTTCCTTGTGCTCTTTCATGACCTTGTGGATCTTGCGTTCGCCCTTGGTGCTTGGAGATGCGGCCACATTTCCCTCCCTGGAACAGTAGTCGTCCCAATGCTACGCTCCTTTCGTGCGCGCGGAATAGCTCGACAGTGCGATCCGCGCATAGCTCATTTGGAGTGCAGGCCGACCGGAATCGCTGGGCATCTGGAGCTTGAAGTTGCGCGTACGCGCGCCGGCGTCGAACGCAGCGAGCCCCAGCGATCCCAGCGTGGCCGTCGCCCGTCGGCGCCATACGCCGATACCGTTATCGGCGCCGTCACTGCACCGTTCTCGCTACCGCGCGGCCAGTTCCGCCAACACAAATCCAACCATTGCGCGCACCCGCAATCGAACCCGGGCGTCGAGGTTTGCATCGTTGTGCGTGAACTCCTGCCGCAATTCTTCGACGGTGATACGGCTTTGCAGTTCCGACACATTTGCGATGCCGTCCGAGCGCGCCTTCAACACGGCATCTCTGACCGCGTCGAACAGCCGCAGTTCGAGGGAGAGAAATTGCGTGTCGTGAAATGCGGGGCCGTGACCGGGAATGATTGTAGCGGCGTCGAGCGCGAGGAGCGACCGCAACGCTTTCGCATGAGCGATCGGCTGAATGACATACGGAATAGGATACGAGACGACATCGCCCGTGATGAGCAATTGGAGTACGGATGAATGCGGCGCGGCGAGCGGGACGCGACTCCCGTGCGCCCGCTGCGCCGTCGAAATTCGGCGAGGAGGGCGGAACCAGTCGCCGCCATATCTCCTGACCCGATATCGCGGAGGGGGGTTAGGAGATAATGGGGATTAGGATGTCACCCTGGCTGGCGTCACTCCCGGCGCATCGCCTGCATCGGATCGATGCGAGATGCCCGCAACGCCGGGATGGAGCCCGCTACGAGCGCGACGGCGCCCAGCAGCCCCGCCGCAATTGCGACCACGCCGGGGTCATGGCCCTGCAGCTCGAAGAGGAGCGACTGGGCGCCCCGTCCAAGCGCGAGCGCGCCGGCCAGCCCAATTGCACCACCCACCAGAGTCATCAGGCCGACTTGACGCAGGATCATCCAGCGCACGCGGCTTCCGTTGGCGCCGAGTGCCATGCGCACGCCGATCTCGCGCGTGCGCTGCGCCACCGAGTAGGCCAGCACGCCATAGAGTCCGACGGCCGCGAGCAGCGTTGCGAGTGCAGCGAAAGCGGCCGAGAGCGTGCTGATCGTCCGATCGAGCGAAACATTTTCCCGCACCTGCTGTGGCAGCGTCTTCAACCCCTCGACCGGCAGGTTCGGATCGACCTTCTTGATGACGGACGGAATTGTACGAAGCACCGGCGCCATGTCGGTCGACGTTCGCAAATAGAAGTGAATCGACCCGATCCGGTTGTCCTGATGGTACGGCAGGAAAAACACGGGCGGAACTTTGGCCTTGACCTGACTGTATTTCGCATCGGTCGCGAGCCCGACAATCTCGATGTCGAGCGAATCCCCGCCCCGCGACATTCTCTTGCCGACGGCATTGCGTCCGAGATTGAACTTTCTGGCAAACGCCTCGTTGACGATGGCGACTCTCGGCGTGCCCGCGCGGTCGCCAGCGGTGAAGGCCCGGCCTGCGATCAGAGGCACGCCGAGCACGCCGAAGTAGTCTGGCCCGACTTCGTTGTACTGTGAGCCGGCATCGGTGTCGGCCTCCTTCCTGAAGCCTTCGACGGAAACGCCGCTCCCCCAATCGTTGTCGGCGATGAGGGGCACGAGCGCCGCGGCCACGGCGGCGACGCCCGGAATCGCAGCCAGCTCCTCTTCGACGCGTGCGAAAAGGGCCTTTGAACGCGTGCTGTCGTAGCCATTGAGAGCGGGCGATATCTGGAAGGTCACGATGTGATCGATTTTGAACCCGAGGTCCACGCGGCTGACGTTGCGCAGGCTCTTGACGAAGAGACCGGCCGAGACGAGAAGCGCCATCGCGAGCGCGATCTGCGCCGTGACCAGCACTGTGCGAAAGCGCGCAGCGACCCGGGATCCCGAGTGCTTCCCTGACGCATCACGCAGCGCGTTGACGATATCCGTGCGCGTGCTGTGCAGCGCCGGGAAGAGTCCGAAGACGAGACCGGTACCAAGCGAGAGGACACCGGCAAAGAGCACCGCGGTGCCATTCAGCGCGAATTGCAGGCCGCTTGCCATCTGCGCCGGGACCAGCGCGGTCATCGCGCCCAGCGTCCCCCGGGCGACAACGAGGCTGGCCGCGCCGCCGAGCGCGGCCAGCAGGCAGCTCTCGACCAGCAGCTGCGTCACGATTTGCGCGCGCGTAGCACCGAGCGAAAGACGGATCGCCATTTCCATCGCGCGATTCGCCCCGCGTGCCAGCAGCAGGTTGGCGATGTTCGCGCAGGCAATGAGCAGCACGATGGCGGTGATGGAAAAGAGGAGCAAAATGGGCGTCCGCGTGTCGCGGTGGAGGCTGCTCTGCCCACGACTGCCGTCAGCCAGCAGCACCTGTTTGGCCCTGAATCGCTGCTTGGTCTGCTCGCTCATCCCCTTCTGAAGCGGCGCCTCGACGTCATTGATGATCGGATGATACGCGCCATTGACGGCCGCCTTCGCCTGGTCAATCGAAACGCCGGACTGGAGCCGGGCGAACAGATAGAGCCAGTAGCTCCGCCGGTCTTCAAAGCCGGTGAATCCCGAGACGACGCCGCGCATGGAGATTGGCACGAACACCTTTGGTTCGGCGCCGAGCGTGGTCCCCTCGAAGCCGCGCGGCGCGACCCCGACGATGATCAGCGACTGCCCGTTGACGATGATGGGCTGGTTGAGCACTGCTCTGCTGGCGCCGAGTTGCGTGGTCCAGTAGGCATGGCTCAGCACCGTGACGAAACTCGCGCCGATCGCCTGATCGTCGTCCGGACTCAGCAGCCGGCCGAGCGCGGGTTGCAGCCCGAGCACGGGGAAGTATGAACCCGACACATACAGGCCGTCTCCGTTCTGCGTTTCGCCGTTGAAGGCGAGATTCACACCGAACGGGACATGCGCGGCGACGCCGGAGAATCCCGTGCTGGCGTGCTCCAGATCGCGGAACATCCGATAGCTGAACACCTCGGTGCAGTCGCCCGCCTGACCACACTGCAGCGACCCCGGATTGGGTCCGGGCGCGCTGAGGTTCACCAGCCGGTCGGGTTGCATGACCGGCAAGGGGCGGCGGAGGATTTCGTCGAAGAGCGAGAAGATGGCCGCATTCGCGCCGATGCCGAGCGCGAGCGACAGCACGGCGACGATCGTGACAAACGGCGTCCTGAACAGGGTGCGGAAGGCGTGCTTCAGGTTGATCATCGCAGGTGGGATTGAGAGTCGAGGGGGAGCGGTGACGCCGGCGCGCGCGCGCACCCATCGCGCGGCCCGTGAGGTCCGGACGGAGAGAGCAGCGGCTACACGGGACGCATTGTTCGTCGCAGTGCGCAGTTCAGCGGCGAATTCCGGCGCGCCCGCCGGGCGCCTGGCCGGATCGAGAGCCATCGCCCGCGAGACGGCACCGACCACCGCGGCCGGAAGCTCTGGCGCAAATTCGCGCAAGTCCGGCGGCGGATTGCGAAAGCGCAGCGTCACGATCTCCTGTGTGGTCCGACCACCGAAGGGCGGCCGGCCCGTGAGCAGTTCGTACGTGACACACGCGAGACTGTAAACGTCCGAGCGCTGATCGATGGCCGCGTCGCCCGACGCCTGCTCGGGGCTTACGTACGCCGGCGTTCCCGCGGAGAAGTCCAGTTCCCGGCGCTCGCCCGCCCATTCGAGCGATTCACTGTGCAGTTTCCGTGCGATGCCAAAGTCCATGACGTATGGATGGCCATCCTGTACCAGGATATTCTCGGGCTTGATGTCGCAGTGCAGCACGAGGCGCTCGTGCGCTTCCGCGAGACCGCGCGCGATGCCGTCCACAAGTGCAACCACTTCGTCGATCGGGAGCCTGGCGCGCGCGCGCAAGAGCGCTCCGAGCGATCCGCTGCGCACGTACGGCATGACGTAGAAGGGATGTCCTGCCGCGTCGCCCGCGTCGTGCAGCGGGAGAATGTTGGGGTGCTGGAGGCGGCCCACAATAGCGATTTCCTGGAGCAGCTGGTCGGCGCCGATACCGGCGACCGCTTCCGGCGCGACGACCTTCAGCGCGACGAGACGGGCAAGCACCCGGTCATGGGCCAGGAACACACTGCCCATGCCGCCCTGCCCGAGTTCTTCGGTCAACGTGTACCGATACGCCAGCGCGAGCCGGAACTCGACGTCAGCCGGCTTGGGCTCGGCGTCGGCGTCGAACAGGTCGCGTTCCCCTACGCCAAACACTTCGAGCATGCGCTCGCGCGTTCTTGCTGACGGGAATGGGTGCCGTCCGTTGACGATGTCGGACCAATGCCCGCGCGAGAGGCCGAGCCGGAGGGCCCAGTGATTCTGGCTCAGCCGACTGGCGGCGAGGAGTAGCGCGAGCCGATCGACGTTGAGGCGGAGCCGCATGTTGCAATAGATGTGGAGCGGGCGCGTATGATTGCGCGCAGTTCACCTCCTGTCCAGCGTGGGGCGCGCAAAGTGTTCGGAGTGGCGTGTTCGGAGTTGTGGCGGCGGCGCCCCATCGCCTCGCCCCTGCCGTTCAGAAACCCGGTTAGCACGTCAACGGGGTCGCCCGCCGGCCGCCCGTCCGCGAGGCGTGTTCGGCCGCGATCGGCAGAAAAAGGACCGTCGACGGATCGCACTCGATCTCACGGCGACCGAACCGCTCCACGTAGCTTCCACTCAGTACCGAGCAAATGGCGGCCCCCGAGTGCGCGTGCCATGGCGTCCGGAGGTCGCCCGGATAAGTCGTCTCGGTGAGGATGAAGCGGCCCAATTTGACACTCCGCACGGTGGTGCCATTGTGCCAACCACGCCGAATGGACCGGGAAGTCGTCACGGCGAGTCCTGGGTAGAGTGTCCCTCACGCTTGGCGCGGGCGACGAACACGCGTCCCCGCGCGCCGTAACTCGGCACGCTTCCGTACGAGACGGACCGCCGCGCTGCTTCAGCCCGCGGGGCGGACAGTCGCACGCGAGGCGACTCCTGCGGCCGCAGGAAGCAGCCGGAGGCGTAACGATCGGCTCACTCATCGACCATCCGGCGCAAGTCCCGCCCCAGTTTGAGCCGCTGTTTACTACCCAAATACTACCATCCGACGCGTTGCCGGTGTCCCATGAGTTCGGCGTATAGTATTCCGTTCCCCATTCAGGAGGATTAACCACGTATTGGAACGGATGCGCGCTTCGTGGTATCAATAAACGTCCACGAGCCTTTGCGCATCCAACGTGGTATGCGCCCCGCATCCTCAAGCTCAACCCGTAGCATCCTGCTCTGCGCTACACTCGCCGGCTGTGCGCCCCACGGGCCAGCGTCGAACGCAGCGAGCCCAACGATCCCAGCTTGGCCGTCGCCCGTGCATGTTTCGTTCACCAGCGCGTCGGACACCTTTGCCTCGGCACGCGACGAGTACGCAGCCATCTGGCTCCATGAGGGACCGAAGATCATTCGCGCAATGGAGCAGGTATCCGGCCTTCGGTTCGATTCGCCGCCGTACGCCGATACCATCATTGGCGCGGTCATCTACGAAGGTGTGAGCAACTCCGGATTCCGCGAGAAACCGATGATGCTCCGCGCTAGTTACTCAACGGACACCAAGAAGGCGACACTTGTGCACGAGCTGGGGCACCGATTGCAGGTTGGTGTGGCGCGCCCGGAGGAGAACGAGCACGAGTTGCTGTTCCTGTGGCTTTACGATGTGTGGGTGACGTTATGGGGCCGCGCCTTCGCCGACGCCCAAGTGGTAGTCGAGCGTGCGCGCCACGGCCCCTACCCAGCGGCGTGGGATGCGGCGATGGCGCTGGATGCCGAAGGTCGCGCGCGCCGATGGCGGTCTCTCCGCGACCGGACGGCTATGTGGGATGCGTTGGAGCGTTCAGCAGATTCGGAAGCAGGCTGGCGCGCAGGGCAGCCGGTTCACCATGGGCTGCGGTGATCTGAGAGAGGCGAATTGGTCAGCTCTTAGGGACGGCGCCGGGCTTGGCCCGGAACGCGGCAACCGTCGACGGGCTCGTGCGCGGAGGCTTCGCGGTAAGGGGCGCGTCGCAGCCTATGACGTCGATCTCGCCCCAGGTTTCAGTGGCGAGATTGGCGGTTAGGCAATCTCCTAGCCAACGGCAAGGAACGACAAGCGCCAGTCTGACGGCACTAGCCGGGAGACATCCTGCAGCGACCCGGCCTGAGGTGGCGGGCGGCGACGGCAATGGCACGGGTGCGCTGAAGTGCCGATGTCATGGCTCGGCGAGGATAGGTGCGGCGCCGACCGAAGCTTCGGCACGCGCGGCACGGGTTGCTTCCGCGGTTCCGGATTCAAGGGACATTTCAGATGCACCTACCGCGACGGTGGCGATCGGGATGCATTCGATCACCAGTCGCGTTGCGCAAGGTAACGCGGCCACCTGCACCATCGATCATCAGGGCCTCAACGGAGTATCCGATTCCCATGGTTCTGCCGATAGAGCATGGTCGGTGACGCGCCGGTCGCCATCACAAATGGAAGCCAGAATCGAGAAAGCGCGTCTCCGCGGAGATATGCAATGAAGAAACGCGCATTTTTTCGCCAACTTTCCGCCCGGCAGCGGCGTGCGCGAGGAAGCGTGGGGATCGATAATCGACGGACTGGCCCCAATACGAGCCGCTCGCGCCTCCTGACGAAATGTCGCATGCTTGTTGGCCTCACTCCGAGGGGTAGAGGGCACGCCTGGCAAGTGACGATGGAGTGACGGCGTGCAAGCCACTATCACCCCTAATAAATAGATGAACGACTCCCCAACCTCCCCTCACTCGGCATGAACCCCACCGTCCGCGTCCGCGCGATCGGCGCCGCCGAAGTCCTGGTGGGCGGCCACAGAATCCGCCCGGACTCCTCAGTCCTCTTTGCCCTAGCCTTGTATCTCGCCTGCACCGCCGGCGAACGCGTCGCGCGAGCGCGGCTGGTCGAACTGCTCTGGCCCGGCATGCCGGACCCCTCCCGGCGCCACGCATTGCGCCAACTTCTATATCGGCTGCGCCAGAACGGCCTCGCCCTCGCTCTCGACGGCGAAGAGCTGCTTATCGATCCCGCGCACGTGGACTCAGATATCGCCGCAGTGCTCGACGCCGCTTGGCCAGATTCAGCGCCGGCCGCTGCGGTGCTGGCCGCAGGGCAGGTGCTGCCCGGCTATGTGCCGCCCACGCCGGAGTTGTATCGTGAGTGGCTCGAAGAATTGATCGCGCGGATCGCGGCGCAGTACCGGCGCGCGGTGCTCCGACAGATCGCGTGCGCCCGGCAGGAAGGCCGCTGGGGCGCGGTGGAAGAGTGGGCGCGACAGTGTCTGGCAGCCGACCCTTTAAATGAAGAGGCCACGCTTGCGCGCGCCGAAGCGACGGCGATGGCGGGCGCCAAAACCCAAGCGCTCGCGATCCTCGACGAATACCGGCGCGAGCTGGGGCCGCGCAGCGCGACGATCGGCCTGCCAGTGAAGATCCTTAGGCGGCGGATCTCCGAGCAGCGTCCCCTCGGCGCGTTGCGACACGCGGAGCCGGTGCCACTCGTGGGGCGCACGGGCGAGACGAAGCGACTCAATGAGTTGCTGGCGCGCACGCTTTCTGGGCACCGCGCGGCGGTGCTGATAGTCGGCGCACCCGGCATCGGCAAGACGGCGCTGGCGCAGGAGCTGGTAGAGAGCGCTCTGATGCGCGGCTGGCGCTCCATCGCGGCGCGGTTGCACGCGAGCGACGCGCATCGTCCGCTCGCAGCTTTTGTCGACCTGTTTAGCGTGCTGCTTCAGCTGCCAGGCGCCCTTGGCTGCGCGCCGGCGGCACTCACGCAGTTGCAGCGCCTCACCCAGCACGGTGTGGCACAGAGTGACGATGCCCCGCAGTCCCAGGAGGCCGAAGCTGTGCAGCAGCGCATTCGTACGGCAGCCATAGACCTGCTGTCGGCGGTGTGTGAGGAAGGACCCTTGATCGTTCTTCTTGAGGATTTGCACTGGAGCGACGGGCCGTCTAGGCGGCTGCTGCAACATCTCGTGGAACGCACTAGCGCGCTGCCATTGCTGTGGCTGCTGACAGCGCGACCGGAAGCGCGGTACGCGGATTTACGCGATGTGCTGGGGGAGGAGACGGTGGAATCGTTGCGCCTCGGGCCACTGCGTGAGGATGAAGCGATCGCCCTATTTCGGTCACTGGCAGTTCGCTCCCGGCAAGTGAATGACGCGGTGCTGCACGACTTCGCGAGTGCGCTGACCGGCGGCAATCCGTTCTTTATTTGTGAGGTAGCGCGGCATTGTTCTGAGACGGGAAGTATTCATTCCCTTCCACGTTCACTTCGCGCGCTGATCCACGAGCGTGTGACGCGGCTCCCCCGCGTGACGCAGCACGTGCTGCATACATGCGCTGTGCTGGGGCGATACTCTTCCGTGCCGCGCATCGCCAGCGTGCTAGAGATCGGGACGGCTGAGCTGCTCGCAAGTATCGAAGACCTCGACGCTCTCGGCATTTTGGGGGCTGGAAAGGACGCGGACGCGTTGGCGATGCACGACCTCTGGCAGGAAGAGATGCTGGCATCATTACGGCCCGCATCGAAGCAGCTGATTCATCATCGGTGTGGAGCGGTCTTGGAAGCCGAATCGCGGCACACGCGATCGGCCTCGATGGTATGGGAGGCGTCGCGACATCTGATTGCGAGCGGTGCACACGATCGCGCGCTGAGCCTGCTGGAGAAGTCTGCTCAGCACTTGCTGACCAACGGCCTGCCGGTGGACGCAGCGCAGACGTTCGAGCTCGCATTCCGTGCGTCAACAACAGACGCCGAGCGCTTTCGGACAGTCTCCGGGCAGGTTGCGGCGCTACATCGGGCCGCTAGCTGGACCGACTTGTCGGAGGTAATCGGGCAGGCGATCGCGCTATCGGAACGATGTTCGGACAACTCGAGCGTTCATACGGCAATGGAGCTGTTGCAAACTGAGCTGTTATGGAGAACGGAGACTGATTCAGACGGGGCACTCCAGCGCGCGCTCGGTTGCGTTCGCGACGGATTGGCCCCGGCTGGCCATCGGGCCAGCGCGGGACTGATCGCGGCAAGGACGGCGTCCAACCTGGCTAGGTGGCCGGAGTTGGGGATGGTGCATGGGGTTGTCAGGTCACTCCCGGTCACGGCGCTCGAGGATCGGGCATGCGTTCTTGCAGTCGAGACCATCTATCACACCGATCTTGGATCCTTAGAGGAAGCGATTTCCGTCGCCGGGCAGCTAGCGGCCGTTGAACGGGAATTGGGTTCGGTCCGTGGGTTGGCTCGTGCCTTGCGTTTCGCGGCCTATCCGCTCCTTTGCGTTGGTGACTATGAGCGTGCGACCGAGCTGCTTCAGTCCGCACTGCTCCTGGCAGAAGAAGAAAAACTGGTAGAGGAAGCGTTCAGCGCCGCGGATGTCCTCGCATCCATCAATGTAGAACGCAACGACCTTCGCATGGCCGAGTCGTGGCTCGCGCGCGCCGATAGTTGGGCAAGTCGGATTGGCGCGGAGTACGCTCGGAAGAGCCTGAACACGCAGCGAGCAAAAATCGCTCTTGCGGGTAATGACCCAGAGCGAGCCGCTCTTTTCGTCGACGCGGATCTTGATCGCCATGCGCGAGACCCGCTGGTGAGGCAGCGCATCCTGAATCTTTCGATTCTCGCGCGTTTATTCGTCGCAAGGAAGGATTGGGTCAACCTCGAGATTGCGCTCGGAATCCTTGCGCACGATCTGGAACTCAGCAGCACCACTTGCAGAAAGGACTACGGAGTCGCCAGTCTGGCCATCGGCCTGGTTTCACTAGGCCGATGGCACACCGCGGTTGACTACGTGACAGACTATGTCAAGTCCCGTCGGCGTGACAAATCACAACCGTCTGCGGAACTTAGTGTGTTCGGTCATCCTCGGGCGTCCCTATCCTTGCCACGCGTCAAACCCGACGACAAAAACGAACCCTACGCCGGAACAGTTCCCACCTCAGTGGAATGACGCGGTACGTGAATTGTGGCAGTATAGGGTCGTGCCTTTCTGCTTGCGCTGTTTGACCAGATGGCTGCCTCAATCGTCGGCCAGTGTCGCTCGGAGGCGAGCTCGAGTGCGATACGGGGATCGAACTGGCGCCCGGCTTGGGCGCGAATTTCTGCCCGGACAGTGTCAACGTGGAGGGCCTGTCGATACGGTCGATCGGTAGTCATCGCATCGATGGTATCCGCCAGTGCGATCACGCGGGCCCACGAAGGGATTTGATCAGTTCGCAAACCATCAGGATACCCAGAACCGTCCCAAGCCTCGTGATGACCTCGAACGGCCGGAATCAGGTCGCGAAACTGGGAGACTTTACCCACCAGTGCTGCGCCTTTCTCCGAATGTGACTTCATGACAGCGAACTCTGAATCGGTGAGACGCCCCGGCTTTCGTAGAATCGGGGCAAATTCTTCATGAATTTTCCCTACATCATGGACCATTGCCGCCGTGTAGACACGCTCCGTAGCCCGCGTTCCAAGACCTGCTGCGTCCGCAACGATGCGAGCGTACTCTGCAACGCGCTGCGAATGTCCCGAGGTGTAGGGGTCACGGGCTTCGATGGCAGCTACCATCAATTGAAGCAACTCGCCATTGATCCTTTCAAGTTGCCAATTTGTCTTATATAACTGCCTGAGCCCAAGAATCGGAAATGCGAGCCCGAGCGCCCAAATTGCGCCAAAGCGAACATAGACGAAGGCGAAGAAAAACACCGCGGGTAGCGACAGAATGTCGTAGATAATCGTGTTTAGCGTGTTCTGCTGCCAAACTGCTGCGAATCGTCTACGTTGACTCACAGCGACCACGCCGCTTACGAGGCACGTGTTCGTCGACAGGAACACTGCGAACGCGACGACGGACGGCAGGACACTTGGGCGCAATTCCTGTGGATTGAGAGAACTTCCCCCCAGTGCCAAGAAGACCAGCGCTGCCAGCGCGCATCCGAGTGAATGTTGTGCGACATTAAAGAGGGTCTTAAGCCCCTCGCGTCGGGCCAGAAGTTCCCCAATCAGAACGGAGGCCGCGATTGCCATCACGGACGTGAACCCGGGTGCCACGATTACAGCACTCAGGAACGGTAGGTGTGCGATGCTTCCCGTTGCGCCGTGCGCGAGCTGGTATGCGAGCGAAATCGCCACGAATCCCACCAGCGCAAAAAAACCCGCGGCGCGGAGGGATGGTGCGTCCATTCCGGGGGAGACTACGAAGAGTGCCGCCGTCGCAGCGACGGCCGCGACCGTTACGGCGAAAACAAAGTTCCTCGTATGTGATGAAGTCATCAAGTGATAGAGAGGAGAACCCCCGACTCTGGCTCAGACCCAGTTCTGTGCATCTCCGAGCACGAACGAGAAGATGCTAAGAATGATGTTCGCCAGCGTAGCCATTTTGCTTCACCTCCCTTTGACAAAAAGTCACACCTAACGTCCGCCAGGTGTGCTCCGAAAAGGTCGGCTCCGCTCGTACACATTGGCACGCTCAACTCCGCTCTGCCGGAGTCGGGGGTTTGTTTACTCTCCTCCTGTTGGTGCCTGTAGAATGTGCCGGCGCAGTCTCGCGCCGGGCTAGCAGTCAGTTACGAGCCCTCAACCCATCTATTCGTCGCATTCAGCACCGCCAGCGCACTCGCCGTTTCGGCACTGTCTTTTATCTCGCAGCTCCCCATCAATAGCGTCGTTCCCCGCCCCTGCCGCACCGTTACGCCCACCAGCACCAGCTCGCGATCGAATGCGTTCACCACCTTCGCACCTTCGAGTGTCATGCTGCGGCTGTTCCCGTCAACCAGGCTCACTGCCGCCAGCGTCGCGCGCGCGCTCAGCTCCACCCTGCTCTTGTCGGTCTCCGTGCCCTCGCTCTCACCAACGATCTGATGCTTGCCGCGGCGCAGTGTGACCTTGCAGACCATCCCCTTGGCGCGCGAGCCGCGCATTTCCACGTCTTCGAAGTACAGCCCGCGCTGCCTGCGAGGCTCCACATTAGCCCCTCCCTGCGGCATAGTCCAGAGCGCGCCCTCGCTCAACCCCTGGGGGTGCGGCGCAAGGGCGTCCTCCCGCTCGGGCTGGGGCTGCGGCGCCGGTTGCGCGACTTGCGGCTTTGCGGCCTGCGCCGGCTGGGCGGACTGAAAGGACGACGTGGCTGGCGGCAGACCCGGTTTCTTGACCGTGGTGGCTATCGAAATCTTCCGGTGATCAACCCGCAAGCCGAGCTGCGCCATGAGCGCGCTCTCAATGTTCCGAACCATCTGCTTGGGCGTCAGGTCACCTGTCACCAGCACGTGGATGGCCTCGACGTTGCCACTCTGATCTGCGACAATGCGCGCCGACACCACTTCGTGCAGCGTCGACAGCAACTCTTCCGCTTTCTGTAGCGGAAGCACACTGCCGGCAATGGAAGAAATCGGTTCGGGCTGGGGAGTCACGTTAGGCGATCGGGTGCGGGAGTTCGCACTGCTCTGTGGGACGGCATCCTACACAGGAAAGGTACCGGATGTCTCCCTTCTCGACACCCATTTGACCGCTAGCTACATCATATGAGGTATTAGCGCAAGATTCATTCCGGTCGCCTTTTAGCCATCATCGCCTGCGTTTCCCAATGGAAGATTGTATTCCTTGAGCTTTCTGTACAGGGTTCGTTCGCCTATGTCCAAGATATCAGCAGCTTTACGACGATTCCCATGAGTCTCGCGTAACGCGGCTTGAATGGCGGTTCGCTCGATTTCGGCCATGGTCATGTGCGGGCTGAGGATGATGCTTATTGGTGCAGAGATATTCTGCAAAGGCTCCATGCCGAGCGCCCCGGGCGTAATCGCGCCACCCCGGCCGGGCCCCGGCCCAAGCGTTGCATACGCCCCGGGCCCCTGGAACTGTGATACAGCTCCGCTCTGGCCTCCCCCCAATACCTCCATGGCCGCGTAATCCGTGGCCCGGGCCTCGGTGAGCAGATGGTGGTCTTCGTCGACTTTCCGCCGCAGCTCTTCAACCTGGAGCTTGAGTTCCACAAGGCTCCGTACGATGAACTCGAGTTCCCTCCCCTCCGCCCGCTCGCCCTCGCGCAGCACCGGGCCAATGTGCACGGGCAGCAGCCGGTCGCGCGCGCCATCGCGCATGCCTTCTGGTATGTCGGCTGGCCCGATCTCCCGCCCGTGCGCCAGCACTACCATGCTCTCCACCAGGTTCCGCAGCTCGCGCACGTTGCCCGGCCACGAATAATCCACGAGGGTCTGCATGGCCTCGGCCGAAATGCCGCGGAACTCCTTGTTGTGCTCGTTGGAGAACTCCTGCACAAAGCGCCGCACCAGTAGCACGATGTCGCTGCGCCGCTCGCGGAGCGGCGGAAGGTAGATGCGCAGGACGTTCAGGCGATAATACAGGTCGCTCCGGAACAGCCCGCGCTCGACGCTCTCCCTGAGCGGACGGTTGGTGGCGGTCACCACGCGCACGTCGATCGGGATGGGCGTCACGCCCCCCACTCTGGTGATCTCCCGCTCCTCGAGCACGCGCAGAAGCTTCACCTGCGTGGACGCCGGAACGTCGCCTATTTCATCCAGAAAAATCGTGCCGCCGTGCGCGAGTTCGAACCGGCCAATCCTGCGGTCGGCGGCGCCGGTGAAGGCGCCCTTCTCGTGGCCGAAGAGTTCGCTTTCCAATAGTGTCTCGGGGAGCGCGCCCACGTTCACGGCAATGAACGCCTTGCCGCGGCGGGGCGACATTCTATGGATCGCGCGCGCTACCAGCTCCTTGCCGGTGCCACTCTCGCCTTCTATCAGGACCGTGCTGCTCACGGGCGCAATCTGCGTGACCTTCACGAGCACTTCGCGCACCGGTTCGCTCTCGCCGTAGAGGCCGGTCTCTTCGGAGAGGCGGCGCCGCTCGAGCAGGGCCATCACGCGGGCGCCTGCTTCTTCGGCCGGAACGGGCTTGGTGAGGATCTCGCTGAAGCCGAGCGAACGCAGGCGGGCCTCGGCTTCCGGGTCGCCTACATCGGCCAAGCCCAATACAGCGGCGCCGGTCCAGAGCTGGCGGCGGACGAGCGCCAGGGTCTGCGGGTCGAGCAGGTTGCCGGTAATGACTATGACGTCTGGTTTTTCGCGCTCGGCCGTGGCCGGGATGTTATCGAGCGGGCTGGCCAGGACGGTCGCGACGCCCTCGGCTTCGAGAAGGGCGTTCAGGCGAACTGCGGGCTCTACGTCCGTCAGAGTAATGAGAGCTTTCACGCGGTGCAGTCGAGAGTCTGGAGTCGGGAGTTGAGAGGAGACGCTGCGGAGTGCCGGGCGACGTATTGCTATTGGCGACGAGAGTCTTGAGTTGAGAGTTGCCTCCGGGCGCGAGGTGGTCAGCGGTGGGTGGCGTGTTTGTAGAACGGCAACTCCACTATGGTGCCGGGGAGGCGTTTGCCGCGAATTTCTACGGTGAGCGTATTCCCCGGATTGGCGTTGGCGGTGGGCACATACGCAGTGCCGATGGCGACGCCGAGGCTGGGGCTCATGGTGCCGCTCATGACGGTGCCGCTCGGCTCGCCGGCGGAGAAGACGGGGTAGCCGTGGCGGGGGAATGCTTTCTCGGCGATGGTGAAGCCGACGAGCTTCTTCTTTACGCCTTCTGTTTTCTGTGCTTCGAGTGCGGCGCGGCCAGTGAAGTCGCCTTTCTTCATTTTCACGATCCAGCCGAGGTTGGCTTCGTACGGTGAGACGGTATCGTCGATATCGTTGCCGTAGAGGGCCATGCCCATTTCGAGGCGCAGGGAATCGCGGCAGCCGAGTCCGGCGGGTGTGACTTCGCCGGTAGCCATGAGGGCGTTCCACACGGGCGCGGCGTGCCTGGAATCGAAGTACAACTCGAAGCCGTCCTCGCCGGTGTAGCCGGTGCGCGAGACGGTGACGCCCTTCACGCCGGCAACTGTGCCGACGTTGAAATGGTAGTAGCCAATGGGCTCGAGCAGGACATCGGTAAGAGGCTGGAGAATGCGCTGCGCCTCGGGGCCCTGGAGGGCGAGCAGGCCGACGGAATCGGAAATATCCTCAAGCTTGACGTTGAATTCCGGGAGCTGCCTGGAGATGTGGGCCAGGTCTTTGTCCTTGTTGCTCGCGTTGACGACCATCACGATGTGGTCCGTGTAGCGATAGACCAGGCAGTCGTCTTCGAATGTGCCGCGGTCGTTCAGTATGGCGCTGTACTGCACCTGGCCGATTTCCAGGGCGGCGACGTTGTTGCTGGTGACGAAGTTCGCGAACTCGCGGGCGTCGCGGCCTTCGATCCGGAACTCTCCCATGTGGCTGACGTCGAAGAGTCCACAGCTCTTGCGTACGGCGAGGTGTTCGGCGGTGATGCCCGTGGGGTACTGGACGGGCATTTCGTAGCCGGCGAAAGGCACCATCTTGGCGCCGAGTGCTATGTGGAATGGGTGGAAGGGAGTGTGCTTGAGCGGGGCCGAATCGGCAGGCTGGGTCATGCTGGTGGAGAGAGTGAGGCGTGAGGCGGGGGGGAGGGGGGAATATGCCAAGGTGGCAGGGGAAAGTCACGTCCGTTAGGGAGGCGCATCGTGCGGCGGGCGGCGCTTAGGGAGGCGTACGGCGCGTGGTGATGCGGGCGCGGGATGCGGACGGGATGGGGGAGGCGGCAGTGGGAGGTTGTCGACGCATGGGTCACCCGGCCACAGGTGAACCATCAACCAGGCATCGGTCTCGATCCAGGACTGAGGATTGATGCGAGTCTGATGCGTTGACATCATTATCATGATGCGCTAGCATCAAACATGCGGACAACGATCGACATCGATACTCATCTCCTCAAACGCCTCCACGCCGAGGCCCGCCGCAGAGGCGTCCCGTTCAAGGAGTTGCTGAGCGGTGTATTGCGCCGAGGCCTGGATGAGCCGCCACCGGCCCGACAGACTCGCTATCGCTGCCCCACCTACGCGATGGGAACGCCTGAGCGAGCCTTTGACCTGGACAAGGCGCTTGCGGTTGCAGCCGGACTGGAAGACGGGGAGACCGCGCGAAAGCTCATTCTGCGGAAATAAACGGCGGGGCACCCGGGTGAAGCTCGTCGATCTCAATCTTCTGCTTTACGCGGTCAATCGGGACAGCGGCAACCACGCGCGCGCGAAGGCCTGGCTCGAGGAGATGCTCACTGGCGAAGAGACCATCGCCCTTCCATGGGTGGTAATCCTCGGCTTTCTTCGCGTGTCGACCAACGCGCGCATCCTGCCGCACCCGCTCTCGCCCGCTCAGGCAATGGGGGTCGTCGACTCGTGGCTCACCCGGCCACAGGTGCTGTTACTCGACCCGTCCGATGCACATTGGCGCATACTGCGCGACGCACTCACTGAAACGGGAACAGCGGGGAACCTGACCACGGACGCGCACCTCGCGGCCCTGGCCATAGAGCACGATGCGGAACTGTGCTCGACGGACGGCGACTTTGCCCGGTTTGCGCAACTCCGCTGGGTGAATCCGCTGGCGGGTTGACATGACACGAATACTGCCTGGGTTGGCGTTGGTACTGGCCGGACTTGCCGGTGCGACAAATGGTCATTTCTGTGCGGGGGGTGCCGCGCGCTTGCGTTCCTCGCTGAACCATCGCTCAACCGCGGTGTTGAGGTCGGTGTTCGGCAGGTGCGGGAAATCGCGACGCGTCTTGCTGGCGTCGAACGTCATGTCGATGGTATCCATCGCGACCGCGGCGCGGGCGTGACGGGCGAATCCGGGTTTCAGCCCGCGCATGAGGAACCCCATCGCGCGCAGCATCGGCCGTGGGATGTGGCGTACGGAGCCAGGCCGGCCACAGGCCTTCAATAGCGTGGCGGCGAACTGGTTGAATGTGACGTTCGCGCTCCCGCCAATCTCGATGGTCTGAGCGCGAAGCGCGGGATCGATGACTGCGCGCTCGAGCAGCGCTGCAACATCCACCGTGGAAACAAAGTTGATCGGGTTTTCCCCGCGTCCGAGTACCATCGCCTTGCCGGTCTGTTGTAACGGAGTGCCCATGACCATCGCCCAGGTTTCGATGAAGCTGGTGGCGCGGACAATCGTCCAGCGCAGTCCGCTCTGCCGCAGGTACCGTTCGGCGTCGTATTTCGCGCGAAACAGTTCCATCGCGTGGCTCGGCGCTGCGCCCACAACCGACATGAGAACGACCGCTGCGCCGGCGGCGCGCGCGGCGTCGATCAGGTTCATGTTGCCCTTGCGGTCGACGGAGGCGGGCGAGCCATCGTCGAGACCGCTGAAGCCGTGCATGGCGGACACGACCAGGTCAGCCCCCTGGACAGCACGCGCCAGGCTGTCGGGATTTCGGACGTCGCCGAGTGCGACGTCGAGTGTTATTCCGGTGCGGGCAAGATGGCTCGCTCTCGCGGCGTCGCGTGTGAGGACGCGAACGGGAAGGCCGCGCACGGTGAGATGCTGGACCAGCAGGGTGCCGAGGCGGCCGGTGCCGCCGGCGACGAGGATCATCCCATGAAGCTACTCCCCGATGGCGATCATGGAACTGGCCGGCAGGCACCCTGCCGTGCGGTGCGAATCGAGACCTGTCCAAAGACTATCGCGGCGACATCACAACCCGTGGCCTTCGCAGCTGCTGCACCCTCGACGTTGCGCAATATGATGATCGCGGTGCCGTCATCGTAGTGCCCCAGATAGCTCGAAAATCCGTTCGTCCCGCCCGTATGGTGTCGCACGTGGCGCCCAACGACGGTGGCCATTTGCCAGCCGAGTCCGTAGTCGCCGAGAACGGGCGTCGTCATCACGCGGTACGTCGAGTCACTGACGATGCGCGCAGAGGAGAGCGCGACATCGAACGCCAGTAGATCTCGCAATGTTGAGAGCAGCCCACCGGCGGCGTACGCCGAGTGATCGTGGTAGTTGATGTGTCGCAACTCCCCGGCGACCATTGCGTACCCACGGACCCGGCCAGGCATGATCCGCCACACGTCGTCATATGCGGTCTCGTGCATGCCCAGCGGCCCGAATATCTCGCGACGCAGCACGCTTTCCCATGGCACACCCTCAACAACCTCCATCGCGTAACCGAGGAGGAAGTAGTTGAAATTGCTGTATTCGTGACGTTCTCCCGGCGGAGAGCGAAGCGAATCGCCGAGATGCCGCGCGATTGCGGCGTCCACGACTCGGCGTGTCGAGTCAACCGGCGCGGCCGGCAGTTCGCCGAAGAGGTCTGGAATGCCGCTGGTGTGAGAGAGCAGGTGCCGGATGGTCACGGTGCGCCACGAGTTGGGGCAGCGCTGCAGGAAGCTGCAAACGGGATCGCTCAGTTTGAGGCTTCCACGTTCAACGAGCTTCATCACCGCGGCCGCCGTGATCGGCTTTGTGAGTGATCCGATGCCGAAGCGCATCGCCGGCGCATTCCGCACACCGAGGTCCGCATCGGCCAGGCCATAGCCGCGCTCGAACAACACGTGCCCTTCTCGTGCCACGAGGACGACGCCGTTGAAGGGGCCCTCTGCGCGGCTCGTAAAGTATCGGTCGAGACGCGATGAGAGGTCCTGTGCCTGCCCGAGCGCGGACGCGAACAGCAGGACCAATGACACGGGGGCGGGTCTGAGCGGGATCAAAGAGGCTCCCGGCTGGAGTGATGGTCCACGGATTGGACACGTCCCGTGGCCAATCGTTCATCACGGCAGTTGGCCAAGCCGGCTCAATCCTCGCCCTCGCTCGCCAGTTCGTGAGTTGACTCTTAGCCTCCGCTGAGCCGATGTCCGAGACGAAGACCTGCGGCTCCGACGCGAGGATGACCGCGCTCATTTGCCTATGCGCGTGGCTTCCATTGTGCCGGAGTCGAGTAACCAGGTGCGACCGCCATCGGTGCTGCGGTCGGACCGCCAGAGAAAGTGGTTCGGGTCGATGGACAGATAATGGATTCTGCTGAGTGTGCCATCCCCGCGCTGGATCGCATAGCGATCCTTGCCGTCGGACCAGGTGAGTCCGGGCTGCACTGCGCCGCCGTTCGACGACGCGCCGATCATCTGCCACACTTTCCGTTCAGGGGCAAACACGCGATAGGTGTACAGGCTGATCGCCATCGGAATGGCGGGGTTGTCGGGCCGCCAGCGATCCTCGATCAACCCGCCGCCCGGTTTCTTTTCGAATGTCCAGTGCCCCGTGAATGCGGGGCTGAAGGAGCCGTCGGGCCGGCGATTCTGGTAACGGAACTCCCAGCTCCCGATCAGCGCGTCGTAGTCGGTGAGGGTGCCTGCCCTGGACGCACTGTCGGCGATGGCAAAGTTGGCGCCGAGCGTGTCGGGCATGGGAATCGCGCGGCCGGCATCGTTGAGGTTTGACGACGGCTCGAGCTGCCAGTAGGGATTTACCCACGTGCCATCGACGAGAACGAACAGCTCCGTGGCGTGCCCGGAGGTCGTGTCGCGATGGCTCCCGGTTTCCATGACGAGCTGAAAGTCAGACCGGACGAGTGCGCTGTGGCCGGCAAAGGCGAACTGGGTGTTGACGAACCGCAAGTCCATGAGCCGGGCCTTTGAGGTCGCGAAGGCCCGCGCGCCCTCGATCATCCGCTCGCGATTGTTCCATTGCTTGCTGGCCGGCCCCTCGACACTCGCCGCGGCCGGCGGCAGATAGCGGCGCAGCAGTGCGGTGTCGTTGCTGAACCAGGCGTGCCAGACGGTGTCGCGCGCGGCGACCAGCTGCCGCTGCACGTCCGGACTCTGCCCTGAGAGAGGGCGGGCAAGGCCCGCGACGATCAGGAGAAGGGTGAATGGTTTCATGGCGGCAAGCTGCGACGCACTATCGGAAGGCCGCAAGCAAATGGCCGCTAGCGGTTGCCGCCGTGCCGCGAACGGTCTGGAATGGCTAAGTTCCACTCCGAGCGCCATTAAGTGCGGTAGTCCTTTTCACCAAAGGTGGCATGCACCCAAGCGCCCCGGGCACCGCTGGCGGCGACCTGTTCGCGCGCGTCGCGCGCGCGCTCGCTCCCGCGTACGAACTGGAGCGTGAGCTTGGCCGCGGCGGCATGGCGGTCGTATTCGCTGCGCGCGATACGCGGCTCAAGCGCGGCGTCGCGGTGAAACTGCTTCCGCCCGACCTCGCATTCCAGGACGGCATCCGCACGCGGTTCCTGCGTGAGGCCGAGATGGCGGCCGGGTTGAGTCATCCGAACATCGTGCCCATTTATCTGGTCGACGAACGCGACGGGCTCGTCTTCTTCGTGATGGCACTGGTGGAGGGCGGGAGTGTGGGCGACCGCCTGCGGCGCGATGCGCCGGCGCCGATGCCGGTTGCCGACGCGCGCCGCATCGTCCGCGAGGTGGCCGGCGCGCTCGACTACGCGCACGCGCGGGGCGTGGTACACCGTGACATCAAGCCCGACAACATTCTGCTCGATGCGCCGACCGGGCGTGCCATGGTCACCGACTTCGGCATTGCGCGCGCCGCGAGCGACGGCCAGTCGCGCCTGACATCGACAGGCGCCGCGCTCGGCACGCCGGCCTACATGTCGCCCGAGCAGTGCGCCGGCGAGCGCGAGCTCGACGGCCGGTCGGACCTCTACTCACTGGGCGCCGTCGCGTATCACATGCTCACGGGCGTGGCGCCGTTCTCGGGCGGTAACACGCAGGCCATCATGATGAAGCAAGTGAGCGAGCCGCCGGTGCCGCTCACGCAGCGCCGTGCCGACGTGCCGCCCGATCTCGAGCGGATCGTGCTCAAGCTGCTCGCGAAGGACCCTGCGCAGCGCTTTGCCACCGGCGCGGAGGTCATCGCCGCTATCGATGGCGCCCCCGTTGCTGCGCCGCGCGACAGCGCGACGGTGGGCATGGCGCCGCATGGCGTGCACATCGGCATCAGCGTCGGCGGGCGAATCCGCCAGCGTTCCAGCGAACGACGTCTGGCGAAGGCGGAGAAGGAACGGCAGAAGAAACTCGAAGAGGAACAGGAGGAGCGCGAACTCACGACCGGCCCCATTCCCAATCGTGTCAAGGCGTTTCAGAAGGCGCTCGCGAGCGGCATTGGTGGCATTGTGTTCTTCTCCGCGATCAACTTCTTCACGAGCAGGGACTTCTGGTGGGCGGCCTTCCCGACGCTGTATATCGTGCTTGACCTGGGCTCCAAGTTCAGCAAGCTGTGGATGGACGGCGTCAGACCGCGCGACATCTTCAGGAGACCGGCGGCGTTGCAGTCCAGCCCCGTGCCATCCGGGAGTGGTTCCGTGCCCGCGGAACGGGGCGCTCCGCCGCTGCCGGAAGTGCCCGCCGGGCCGCGCGCTGCCGCACTCCGGCAGGCGGAATCCGACAGACGCACGATTGACGATGTCGCCGCGCAACTGAGCGACGCGGAGCGCGGACAACTGCCGGACGTGCGTGGAACGGCGCGCGACCTGCAGGAGCGGATGGTGGCGCTCGCCTCCGCGCTCGACCGCCTCGACGCCGAGATCGGCACCGACCGTCGTCCGGAGCTCGACGGCCGCATCAGCCAGATCGAGCAGTCGGGATCGGCGCCGGGCGATCAGGAGCGCCGCCTTCAGCTCCTCCGCCGCCAGCGTGCGGCACTCGACGAACTGGTGCAGTCGCGCAGCCGGTTGATCGAGCAGTTCGAGAGCGCGGAGCTTTTGCTCCGGAATCTCGCGCTCGGTGTTCTGACGCTCCGGTCCGCGGGTCTGAAATCGTCACCCGGCGATGTCACGAGCATCACGCAGGAGGCGCAGGCGCTCGCGCGCGAGATCGGCTACGTGCTGAGCGCGAACGAGGAGGTCAGGAAGCTGGGGGCGGATGCGCGCGAAGCACGGTGAAGAGGAATGCCCCCTGCGCCAGCATGGTGACTGACGCAACTCCAAACGCTCGGCGCGCACCATCAGCAATCCCATGCGCCGGGTACCTCTATATTCAACTGACCCCTCACAGGGAGCGCGCGAGATGGGACGACGGCAGTTGAGATTTGACAATCGGACGCGTGTCACTGCGTTGGTTGCGATCGTCACAGTTGGCGCAGTTGGCGCAGTCGGCGCAATTCCTGCGGCCGCGCAGTCCGTGCAGTACCGCTCACCGGCCGGCGTCGAATATCGCTCGCAACCCGACAGCGGCCCGATCGCCCGCGCTGAGCGCGCGCTCGCGGCTGATCCGCGCAACGTCGCGCGGGTCATCGACCTCGGTGTTGCCCAGTCGGGCGCGCGGCAGTTCCGCGAGGCAATCGCGACGTTCACGCGCGGACTTGAGATCGCACCGAATGATCCGTTGCTCTATCGCTGGCGCGGCCACCGGTACCTCTCGGTGCGCGAGTTCGACAAGGCGATGGCGGATCTGTCGCGCGGAGCGAAGATCGACAGTACGATCTACGGGATCTGGTATCACCTGGGAATCGTGCGCTTTGCGCGCGGCGATTTCACCGGCGCGGCCGACGCGTTCAGCCGTGCCCAGCCGCGCGCGCCGGACGGGAGTGAACTCGCCGGCGCGACGGACTGGCTCTGGATGTCACTCTCACGCGCGGGCCGCGCGGCCGAAGCGAAGGCGATGCTCGCGCGGCGCCCGGACTCGCTGCCCGCGAACAATGCGTACGCGCGACGTCTCAAGCTGTACCGCGGCGAGATCGGTCCCGAGCAAGTGTTCACGCCCGGTGATACTGCGGACGTTCAGGTGGCGACGCTCGCGTTCGGGGTGGGCAACTGGTATGTGGTTCGCGACGATACGGCGCGGGCGAAGAGCTGGTTCGAGCGGTCGGTCAAGTCGGGCGGGTGGCCGGGGTTCGGGTTCATTATTTCTGAGATCGAGCTCCGGCGGCTGAAGTAGCGGTGACGTGAGGCGCGCCATTCCCGCTTTCGCGCTGTTCAGTCGCGGTCTGCAGTTCCGGTCGAGAGCGTGCCGGATGGGCCCCATCTGACCCGCCTCACAGCCGAGTGTAGCGAGAGCGCTGGGTCACGATCCACGTGGTCCCCTGGTCCTCCGAGCGACGACCTTCCGTCGTAAATGCGCGGTCGCGGGGGCGGGTCACAATGTATCGCTCCTGGATCCAGCCGCCGCGGACGAACGCGGAATCCGCAAGAACGAGCGTGTCGCCCGACGCGTTCCAGCGCCCTTCGCTAAGTCCGAGCAGCCCATGCTGCGAATGGGCGAACACTCGCTGAATCGCGTGATCGGGATTCCCGCTGGTCCCCCACAGGGCAATGGTGGAATAGGGTTCCCCATAGCGCCGCCCGAAGAAGTGCTCCACCATCAGACAGCCACCCAGCTCCCAGGCAAACTGCGCGTGTGCGTCGGTTGAATCCCACGTGGTTGGGCCGGCCCGGAATAGCGTGCGTACACGGTACTCTCCCGCCAGCGGGCCGAGCAATCGGTGAGTGCTGTCGACGCAGGTTTTTTGTGTGATCAGCGGCGCGGGTGTGGCGCCGGGGGCAACTTGTGCCTGGGCGCCGGCGGGTATGAGGGCCAGCATCCCAAATACCAGCAGGCGACGCATGGCTCTGCTGCGCTGGACGGTGATTCTCGGGAGGTTCATGCTGGTATGAGACCGGCTCGATCACAAAGTGTTAACGCCATTCGCTGGAGCATGCCCCCGTTCAGAACGACAGCTGCACCCCCATCGTCAGCACCCGGTCCGTCGAGCCGAACTTCACCGGCGGCCGGCTGTTGTAGCGAACAATATGGCTCATCTTGACGCCGACGTGGGCCGAGACCGGTGCCACGAGCGCCGATTCGCTGTTCACCCGATATGAGCCGCTGGTCTGCAGGTTTGGCACGTATTCGGCGAGCTCCTGGAAATACGCCGTCTTGGTGAACACATGCTTGTAGTTCGCGGCGGCGCGCGCGGAAGGATAGCTCGGGCGCGTGCCATCCACGTCCGCCTCCTGGGTGAAGACGCCGCCCGCCTCCACTTGAAGCGAGTCGCGCGCCGCGACGACAGCCTTCCACAGCAGTCCGGCGATCTCGTCGATGCGTGAGGTGAACCCCGCATGCGTATTGCGTTCGTACGACGCGCCGCCAAACACGCCGAGCCGGGGCCGAACGGCGAAGTCGGCGCGCCCCGCAAGACGGAGTTGATTCGCACTCTCCTTTGCGTTGGTCTCGCCGTACACGTAGGCCCCGAGCTGGCTGAGTACCCAGCGGCCATTCGTGTGGGCGACTTTCTCGCCGATGCTCAGTGTGGTGAGATTGGTGTTGCCCGACGCGCTGACGTAGCCGATGTCTCCGGTGATTGACGTGGCAGGCTTGACGTCCTGTGCCAGGGCGACTCTGACGACGGCAGCCACGCCGGTAGAGGCGATGAGCGCCGCCGCCAGAGTCAGCTTCTTCAGCAGGATCACTTCGATTTTAATGGCGGAGCTGGGGGCGCGGACGACCCCCGCTCAAAATCAGCCACCAACCGCTCCGCTTCGCCCTGCGCGTGTCCATACCGCTCGCGGAGCTTTCCCACGAGTTGGTCGCGCCTGCCGGCGATGACCTCGACGTCCTGATCGGTGAGCTTGCCCCACTTCTCGCGCACCTTTCCCTTCATTACTTGCCAGTTGCCTTTGAGCTCGTTCTCATTCATCGGATGCCTTCCCTGTGGAGGGGGCCTGAACGCAGACGCGCCCAGGTTGCACGAAAGAAAGGCCAGAGGTCACAGCGCCGAAATCGCTCAACGGTGGGAGGGGCAGTACGCCATCGGAGGGACAGAAGCCCCAGTACGCCTGCGCAAGGTTGGTCGGAAAGGGGCCGGCGCCGTTACGCGCGGGATCACGCGCGCGCGGGCTCGCGGCGATTCAGTCGCGCAAGCCGTGCCGATAGTGACCTCTGCGATGCGGTCTTGCCCGGGGTCGATCCAGCGGCCGGCGCTGCGCCGGTGAAACGTCTTGGCTTTGCGATTGTCGCGAGTATGACGATGATGATGACGACGATCATCAACTCGACCACCGGCAGCCGCGTGTTATTGCGACGCATATCCGTTCATGACCCATGTCATGACATAGGCGACGACGAGCACCATGGCACCGGCGCGCCATAGCAGACGCGTGGACTTTCGCGCGGAGACTTCGCTGACGCCGACGACGATCTGCGTCCAGCAGAGATAGAGAATGCTCGCGCGCATGAAGTGGCCGCGCGGCGTGTCGCCGGAAAGGTTCGACAGATCCCACACGACCAGTCCTGTCCAGAACAGAATCACGCCGCGCCAGAACCATCTGTGCGACCGCGCGAGCGGGAGTCGGAGCTTGGTGTCTTCCATGATCGTGCGACGTCATCCGGGTTGGTGGTTCCAGGCTGCCGAGTGATGACGATTCAGTGAAGGTGAGCAGCGAGATGATGTGTCGCACATCACACCGTACGGCAGCTCAGGACCGCAGGAAGACCCAATCGTATGCGGGCATGACCCATGCCGGCGCGCCCCAGCCGGTCAGTTCACGGCGACGCCGGGCCGCGAGTTTCGCCTTTGTCCACCAGGGGTCTTCGAGGCTCGCCAGCGCGAAGTTCGACAGCACTTCAGCAGCCGGCAGCGTCGCGGCCAGGCGAAGTCCCGCGTTGACACAGATCCGCTCGATGCGAGGGCGCACGCCGGGATGATATGGAAAACCCAGGTCCCAGAGGCGCGCGTGCGTGCATTCGTGGAGAATCACCATCGCGAGATACTCGACCGGGGCAGCATCCACATATGAGTGAGAGATCACCATGGCCCGGGGGTATTCCCAGAACTCGGGGCCGCCGGCCGGCAGGACGACGATCCGGCGTAGCCCCGATCGAATCCGCGCATGGGCGCCCGGGAGACGCTCGGCGATGAGCGCAAGGGCGGCACGAAGCTGCTCGACGGTGTCGCTCCTCCCCATTTCGTTCAGCGTCAGGATCTCGACTCCGCTGGACGACACCTTGCGGAACATCGAGCGCAGGAAGACCCGCCGCAGAAGCCAGGCGGGCGATCGCGTCAGCGCGGTCCTGAAGAATCTTCCGAGTCGAACGGATGTTGCAGCCTTCACAGCCCCCCGCTGGAAATCGCGCAATCGGTCGCAGTCGATATTGTTGGCGACGGTGCGCGCGGAGGTCCGTGCCGGGCATCACAATGCCCCGTGAGTCCTCACTCGCTTTCGGGTAGCACCGCCGTGGCAACGACCTTGGTGCCGCGCCCCGGTGCGCTGATGATGGTGAGATCGCCGCCGGCGTGAGCCAGCAGTTCCCTCGCCCGGAAGAGCCCGATGCCGCTGAACGTGCGCTCGGCGGTGGCGGGATCAAATCCCGTTCCATTGTCCTCAACCACCAGCTCGACCTCGCGGCCGTTGTCGCGGATCGTGACCACCGCCGTGCGCGCGCAGGAATGCTCCTCCACGTTGCGGAGCGCCTCCTCCGCCGCGCCGTACAGCGCCGTCGTCACCATCAGCGGCAGCGGGCGCTGCGACCGCGAGGTGTCGACGCGCACGGCGATTCCCGTCCGCTCGGCGGCACGCCGGCCGAGAACTTCGAGCGCGGGGTACAGTCCGAAGCGGCCGAGCAGCCCGGGGTAGACTGAATCGGCAATCTTGCGTACGTCGTCAATCATCGCCGAGGCGATGCCGCGTGCCGCTTCGATCATCGACGTGCGTTCGCGATCGCTGCTTGCCGCGGTTGCGGCGGCAAGCTGCAGGGTGATGGCAGAAAGCTGTTGCGCCGTGCCGTCGCGCAGCTGGCTCGCGACAGCCGAACGCTCCCGCTCCCGCGCGCGCAGGCTCTCTCGCACGAGGTGCTTGATCCGGGCATGGTCGTACGCCGCGCCGGCGAGAAGCCCGTTGAAGGCTTCCGCGAGGCGCGCGACCTGGCGGTCTGCTGTAGACAGCACCGACACGCGGGCAAACATGTCGCCGCTCGCGACCGCACGCGCCACACGCTCGAGTTCGTCGAGCGGGAGCAACGCCAGGCGCACCAGCAGTGCGTTGACGGCAAAGCTCAAGAGCAGGGCGGTCCACGTGAGCGCGAGCTGCATGGGCGCGCGCGGCGAGAGAGTGGCGAGGATAGCCAGCGCGGCGAGCGCGAGGAGGAGGTTCGCGCCAAGCAGCTTCAGTACCAGGGGGAGGCGAAGGGCTCGCCTCCGCATCGAATGAAGCGCGTTCGTGAGTACCGAACCGGTTCCACGCGCAAGAGCGGTGGCGCGGGCGTTTGTGCTCGTGTGTCCCACGCTGGGCGTGGCTGGTAATGGCAGCGTAATGTGAGTCATGGCCGTCCCTCCCGTGATAGTCCGGCGCGGCGGCAAGTCGCAATCGGCCTGCGTGCCATGCACATGCATCATGCCGCCCTGCTCTCTGCGGGTCAGTAGGGAGAACGCTGAATGTGTGTAGGGGAGGCTCTGGCGAGGGCGCCGCTCCCACCACAAGAAGTTCCAAGTTCCCCTACTGGAGCGTGCGGTTCCCCGGACAGACAGCTCGAGGCCGATGGTGCATCGATTCATCCAGAAGGTCCGCGGTGAATCCTGGGAGGAGCCGACCATGCCGAATCCGCTGCAGCACCGTGTCCTCTGTCGGGTGCCCCTCGTGTCGACCCTGCGCGAAGACAACGTCGCGATGAGCATCCCGCATCTCGACGACCCCAGGTTCAACGGCCTGGCCGAGGGCGAAGAGCTCGGCCTGTTTCCGGCGATCGAAATCGCCGAGAGCCCGGACGAGTTCACCTGCACCGCCGAACTCCCCGGTCTCGCGCGCAAAGACGTCCAGATCAAGTTCCAGAGGGACGTGCTCACCATGACGGGCGAGAACAAGGACGAGCCCGACGGCGGAAGTACGAGCTGTTACGCGTGGGAGAGTCCGCACATCGCTTTCCATCGTACCTTTTCGTTCCCGCCGGGCCTGCGACCCGACAAGGTTACCGCCGAGTTCAATGAAGGCGTTCTCGTCGTCCATCTGCCGAAGCCAAGCAGTCTGGCCGCGGGATTGAACGGGACGGCAGGCAAGGGGCCAGCATGATGCGCCCCGCAACCGCGCTGCTTGGCGCCCGAGGTTCGGCGACGCGTTCCGGCCTGCTCTGGATGGCTGCCGCCGCGATGCTCGCCGCCGCCTGCCAGGCAACGGAGAAGCCGGCGGGCTCGCCCCCGCCGCCGGCATCAGTGACCATCCACGCCAATGACTTTGCGTTCGACGCCCCGATGGAGATTTCCGCCGGCGTCGAGATCGGCCCTGGGTCCGGCAATCCGCGACGCATCGGCCACCCGCCGATTCCAATCTGAGCGAGGGCGGCGCCCAAGCTGGCCGACCTGGTGTCAGGCAACCGCGGCAAACCCGGTCGGGCTTTGCGCTACGATGCAGGCCCCCTCGCCTGACAGACAGTGCGCCGCCCGGATCGCACACTTACAAGCGTCTTCGGCAGTGCAGCGAAGACACACCAACCAGGAGGAGTTATGAAGAGCGATTCCCAGCTTGAACAAGACGTTCGGGACGAGTTGCACTGGGATCCCAGTGTGAACGAGGCGGAAATCGCCATCGCGGTAAAAGGCGGCGTCGTCACTCTGCTCGGCGGCGTGTCGGACTACGCGCAGAAGCTTGCCGCCGAGCGCGCGGTTACGCGCGTGAGCGGGGTTCGCACTATCGCGGAGGAGCTGAAGGTGCGGCTTCCGAACACGACGCAGCGCACGGACCGTGAGATTGCACAAGCGGCGCTGGGCGCGATGGCCTGGTCTACCGCGGTGCAGAAGGACCGCGTGACCTTGAAGGTCGAGCAGGGATGGGTCACGCTGGACGGGACCCTTGAGTGGTACTACCAGCGTCAGGCTGCAGAGGACGTTGTCCGCGGCATGCTGGGAGTGATGGGCGTGACGAACCTGATCCGCGTGATGCCCAAAGCCTCGAAGGTGGAAGTGAAGTCCAAGATCGAGAACGCACTCAAGCGAAGCGCCGAGATCGACTCGCAGCGTATCAACGTCGAAGCCATCAACGGCAAGGTGACGCTCAAGGGCAGCGTCCGCTCCTGGGCGGAGCGGCGCGATGCCGAGTTGGCCGCTTGGGCCGCACCCGGCGTGGCGGACGTTGACGACCTGCTCACCGTCACAGGATAGCTCCCGCAACCTTGTATCACACGCAACCCGAATACCTGAGGAGATAACCATGTCCACTACACTGCAGCGCCGCATCCAGCGGCTGCCATTCATCTCGTTCCCGCGGGAGTACGACGACGTCGAGACGGGCTTCCGGCGTCTCGCCGGTTCGCTGTTCGATCCCACGGGCTCGGCCGAAGCCGTCGGACTCTTCCCGTTCGTGGAGATCGCGGAGACCACCGAGGAGTTCACCTGCACTGCCGAACTTCCGGGCCTGACGCAGAAGGACGTCGAGCTCTCGTTCGAAAACGGCATGCTTCTGATCAAGGGTGAGAAGAAGGACGAGCGCGAAATCGAGAACAAGCGCTACCATGTGCTGGAGCGCGCGTATGGCTCCTTCCAGCGTTCGTTTACGTTCCCGGCGAGCGTCAAGTCGGACAAGATCTCGGCGGAATTCACGAACGGCCTGCTGACCGTCCACCTCCCAATCGCGAAGAAGCCGGAGATGGAGGTAAAGAAGATCGCGATCACCGCGACGTAATCACATGCTCCCGGGCATGGCCGAGGAAGGGCGGCATCGTCCGGATCCCGGGCCGGAGATGTCGACGCGACCGCGCGGTGGGCACTCCCCATCGCGCCTTCGCGCGGGTGCGGGATTCCCTACAGCGCAGTAGGGACTTGTCCGATTGTGCGGCGCATTGCCGACTGTAGATTCACACTCGCATCCACAAAACGGTCAATCGTGGATGGATCCTTCTCACGGGACGCCGCCGGAAGGGAGCGCGACGGGGTTCGACGACGGCGCGCTGGTTGTGAGGTCGCTGGACGCAACTGATGCTCCCGCGAACGGAGCGCCTGAGCCGGGACCGTCCGGCAAAGGGTAAAGAAGTCCGGACAGGCCATGCATCGCGTGGTTCAATCGAAACAACTGACGATCCGGATTTCACCAGCGGACTGAAGGCCCCGCACCGGCAGCGATGCTACGGTGCGGGGGCTCTTCACATCAACAGATGGGTCTGGAAACAGTCGCGGGTCGCCCACCCGTCAAACCTGCGCGGCACCGGAACCCGCACCTGCCATCGCCTCTACGCGGGTCGGGCGCTGGCCAGCGCTTCGCTTCCCGGCGGCTCCCAGTCTCGGCCGCAGGAGCAGTGTGGGCCGGCCGCTCGAGCGCAGCACCTTGTCGGCTATGCTTTTGCGGCCGGCGAATGGACACGCGTCAGGATGATGCCGAGGTGCAGACGGCGCGCGATCTCGATGGCGAGCGGAATGGCCGCGTCTGCCAACGGCGAGCCGTCGAGCGGTATGAGCAGTTGCTTGGACATGGGACCTCCCTTTGTGCGGCCCTGTTGCGGGGTTGCGATCAGGGCTTGTGGGAGAGCGTGCCCCCACACATGGAGAATAGGCATCGCTTCGGTCACCGCCGTCAGAGGTCACACGCCGATCCGTCCGGAGTTCCCCTACGCTGTCCGGTCAGTTGCCTCACCGACATTCCGGGAAGTCCCGACTAATCTGTGCCAAGGGCGGGCCTAGACTGAATGCGGGCCGGTGCACGCGCATTCAATACGATGGTGCGACGTTGCGACCGGCCATTCTCGCAGCCCGAGGTACCAGTGCAACCCTCCCCATTCGCACGATTCATCCGTGGTGGTGCCGCCGGCCTCGCGCTGAGCGTGTTCGTGTCCGCGTGCGCACCGAGCCCGAAGAGCACTACCTCACAGGGCCTGCTCGCTGGTGATGCTGCGTCGAGAGTGTATGTGGCGCCCGGGTCATACGATGAGTTCTACTCTTTTCTGTCGGGCGGATTCAGCGGACAAGTGAGCGTCTACGGGCTACCATCCGGCCGTCTCCTGAAAATGATCCCGGTCTTCTCCCAGTTTCCGGAGAATGGCTATGGGTACAGCGAAGAGACCAAGGCGATGCTCAACACCACGTTCGGAAGCGTGCCGTGGGACGACACCCATCACACGGAACTGTCCCAAACCGACGGCGTGCCCGATGGACGCTGGCTATTCATCAACGCCAACAACACGCCTCGTGTCGCGCGCATTGACCTCAGGCGGTTCGAAACGACCGAGATTCTTCAGGTGCCCAACGCGGCCGGCGGCCACGCATCGCCGTTCGTCACGCCCGATTCGAAGTACCTCGTGTCGGCCACGCGTTTCAGCGTGCCGATCCCGCAGGCCGATGTTCCGATCGAGAGCTACCGCCAGAACTTCAAGGGGACGCTGACGTTCATCACGGCGAGTGAGCCGGGCAAGATGGACATCGCGTTCCAGATCATGATGCCGGGTTATGACTACGACCTGGGGCACGCCGGCAAGGGGCCGTCCGATGGATGGTTCTTCTTCACGACGTACAACTCGGAGCAGGCAAACACGAAACTCGAAGTCAACGCGTCACAGGCGGACAAGGACTACATCGCCGCGGTGAACTACCGGAAGGCCGAGCAGTGCATCGCCGCCGGGAAGGCGAAGAGTTTCGGGGGCACCTATGCGCACAACTACGTCGATCCCGTCTCGCAGATTGCCAGGAGCGAGATGAAAACAGGGGTCAAGATGCTTTCCCCGGCCGATTGCGACGGTATCGTGTTCTACCTCCCGACTCCGAAGTCGCCACATGGCGTGGATATCGACCCGTCGGGTGAGTATATCGTGGCCGGCGGCAAGCTCGCGACGGTGATTCCGGTGCACTCGTTCACGAAGATGCAGAAGGCAATCGCCGATAAGCAGTTCGAGAAGACGATCGATGGCATCCCCGTGCTCAAGTACGACGCCGTGATCGCAGGCGAAGTGCAGAAGCCGGGTCTTGGGCCGCTCCACACGGAGTTCGACGGCCGGGGCAACGCCTACACGTCGATGTTCATCTCGTCCGAAGTTGTGAAGTGGAAGATCGGTACGTGGGAAGTGCTCGACCGGATGCCGGTGTACTATTCGGTCGGCCACCTGATGATCCCCGGTGGCGACACGCGCAAGCCGTGGGGCAAGTACCTGGTCGCGCTGAACAAGATCACCAAGGACCGATATCTCCCGACCGGCCCCGAGATGGCACGCTCGGCCCAGCTTATCGACATCAGCGGCGACAAGATGAAGATGCTGCTCGATTTTCCGACGGCCGGCGAGCCGCACTATGCGCAGGCGGTTCCCGCCGCGCTGTTGCAGGCGGGCTCGCTCAAGTTCGACAAGCTTGCCGAGAATCAGAACCCCAACGTGGCGACGTCGGAAAGCGGCGGCGGCATCACACGCACAGGCAAGCGCATCGACGTCAAGATGATCGCCATCCGGAGTCATTTTGCGCCCGACAATCTCGAAGGCATTCAGCTCGGCGACACAGTCTACTTCCACGTCACCAACATCGAGCAGGATTGGAACATCGGGCACGGGTTCGCGGTGTTTGGGGCGACTACGTCCGGAATCATTCTTCCACCGGGCGCGACCCGCACGCTGAAGTGGGTGCCACAAAGCATTGGTGTGTACCCGTTCTACTGCACGGACTTCTGCTCGGCGCTGCACCAGGAAATGCAGGGCTACGCGCGTGTTTCCCCGGCCGGGTCCAACGTGCCCCTCACGGCCAACGTCAGCAAAGCCGCGAAAACCCAGGGCGGCCGTCTGCCGGGTGCGCCATGATGCCCCGCATTGCACGAATACTCACGGCCCTCGCGTCCGTTACGCTGCTCGGGTTGTTCATCGCCCCGCTGTGGCGCATCAACCTGACCGCGCCGCAGTACCCGGAGGGACTTGGCATGCAGATCAGCGTCAGCAGCATCCACGGACGGTCGCCGAATGACCTCAATAACATCAACGGCCTCAATCACTACATCGGGATGAAGGTGATCACGCCCGAGGCGATTCCCGAACTGCGTATCATCCCCTGGATTGTCGCCGGACTCGCGGCGTCCGGACTGGCGGTGGCGGTCGGCGGGAAGCGGAAGCTGCTCTCGGCGTGGCTGGTATGCTTTGCGCTGGTGGGCGCCGGCGGACTGCTCGATTTCTGGAAATGGGAGTACGACTACGGGCACAACATCGACTACGCCCACGCCATCATCAAGATTCCGGGCATGAGCTACCAGCCGCCACTGATGGGTGTGAAGCAGCTGCTGAATTTCACGGCTGTATCGTGGCCGGACGTCGGCGGATGGCTGGCGGGCTTTGCCTTTGCGCTGGGCGCGGCGGCGGTCACCGCCGCGTGGTGGTCCCGGAAGCCGGCGCTGGCTGCGTAGCGTGCTCCATCTTCGGGCAATCGCCGCCGCCGCGGCCGTGATGGTTATTGCCGTCGCCGGCTGCACGAACGGTCGCAAAACGCTCGACTACGGCCGCGCAGACTGCGCGTACTGTCGTATGCGCATCGATGATTCGCGATTCGGTGGTGAGATCATTTCGGCGCACGGCAAGCGCACGCAGTTCGACGCCATCGAATGCCTGGCGTCATACTATGCAGCCTTGCCCGATCGAAGCGTCGCACAGACGGTCCTGGTGGCCGACTTCGAGCACCCGGGCAGGCTGATTCCGCTCGGGCGGGCGCGTTTCGTGCGCGTCACCGGCAGCCGAACCGGGTCGCCAATGGGGCGCGGCATGCTCGCCGTGTCGGCCGGGGCTGATGTGCGGCGGCTCGCCGAGCTGCTCGGCGGTGGCACGGAGTTGAGTTGGCTCGAGGTCGTGGCGCACGCGGGCGTCGACACAGGTGCCGAATCGGCCGTGACGGCGCGAGCCGTCTCCACACCGGCGGCGACCGCACGACGGACGGTGGTCGACGTCATACCGCGTGGTCCGGTCCATAGCATTGGCGATGCACTGTTGGTGGTGAACCGGGGCGGCACGATCATTGTGCACGCGGGAGTGTATCGCGACTCGACAATCAACGTGTCGATTCCCGTCACGATCATCGGTCAGGGGTGGCCGGTGCTCGACGGCGAGCACAATCGCCAGATCATGACGGTGACCGCGGATAGCGTCACGGTGCGCGGTATCCACTTCCGCAACGTCGGGGTCGCCTTCACTGAAGACCTCGCGGCGATCAAGATCGTGAAGGCAAGCGATTGCGTCATTTCCGGCAACGACATCGACGACGCATTCTTCGGGATCTACCTGCAGGAAGCGAGGCGCTGCGTGGTCGATCATAACACGCTCCGGGCGACCAGCCAGCGCGATGCGACGTCAGGGAATGGTATCCACCTCTGGAATTCGCGCGATGTCACGATCACCGGCAACCGCATCTCCGGACACCGCGACGGAATCTACTTCGAGTTTGTGCGCGCCGCCCACTTGCGTGACAACGTCAGCGAGGGGAATCTGCGCTACGGGTTGCACTTCATGTACTCCGACAGTTGCGACTACCAGACGAACGTGTTTCGCCGGAATGGCGCTGGCGTGGCCGTCATGTACAGTCACGTTGTCGCGATGACCGGGAACCGGTTCGAAGATAACAGCGGTTCAGCGTCGTACGGCCTGCTGCTCAAGGAGATTGCGGATGCACACCTGGAACGCAACGTCTTCGCCCGCAATACGACCGCCCTCTTTGCCGATGGCGCAACGCGCCTGGTTGCGCGGCACAACGACTTTCTGAGCAACGGCTGGGCCGTGAGGCTCAGCGCGAGTGCCGACGCCGCGTTGTTCACGGGCAATAATTTTGCAGGCAATACCTTCGACCTTGCGACCAACAGCCACTCGAATACGGCGACGTTTACCGGCAACTACTGGTCGGCGTACGACGGCTACGACCTGAACCACGACGGCGCCGGCGATGTCGCCTTTCGGCCCGTCCGCCTGTCGTCGATCGTCGTGGCGCGGAACGAGCCAGCGCTCATTCTGCTCCGGAGCACATTCCTCGCGCTCCTCGACGCCGCGGAGCGCATAATCCCCGCGCTGACTCCCGGCGGCCTGGTTGATGCGGCACCGTCGATGCGGTGGGTCCGATGACGGCGATGATCGCGATACGCGGGCTGTCGAAGGCATACGGCCCCGTCGACGTCCTGCGGGGGGTCGACCTAGCCGTGCGACGTGGCCGGATCATCGCGATCGTCGGGCCGAATGGCGCAGGGAAGACGACGCTGATCAAGTCGATCCTCGGACTGACGTACTTCGACGCGGGCGACATCGCGATAGACGGCGTGCGGATTGGCGCCGACCACACGTACCGGGCACGGATTGGATATATGCCGCAGATTGGCCGGTTCCCCGAGAACCTCACGGCGCGCGATCTCATCGCGATGCTCAAGGACCTGCGAGGGGGGGCGGCTGATCTGGACGAAGAACTGATGGACCGCTTCGACCTGAGGCGCCAGCTTGACCGGCCGCTGCGCGTTCTTTCAGGCGGAACAAAGCAGAAGGTGAACGCCGTCATGGCCTTTCTCTTTTCACCGGACCTCCTCATTCTCGACGAACCGACCGCCGGCCTGGATCCGCTCTCGAGCAGCATGCTCAAGGACAAGATTCTCGCCCTGCGGTCGAGCGGGACGACGTTCCTGCTGACGTCGCACATCATGGGTGAACTTGAGGATCTGGTGGATGACATCGCGTTCCTGCTCGGTGGGCGCATGCTCTTTGCCGGCGCGTTCGATGAGTTGAAACGCGTCACGCGCCAAACGACGCTCGAACGGGCCGTGGCGACGCTGATGTCCCCAGCTCGCGCGGCGTGCGCCTGATGCGTCCGATGCTGAAGGTGCTGAAATACCAGGCGCGGGACGCCATCCGCAGCCGATGGCTCATTGCGTACGCCATATTCTTCGCGCTTGTCGCCGAAGGATTGCTGCGTTTCAGCGGTGACGCGACCAAAGCGCAGCTCAGCCTCGTCAGCATCGTCCTGTTCATCGTTCCACTTGTCACGATCGTATTCGGGACGGTGTATCTGTACAGCGCGCGCGAATTCATCGAACTCCTCCTGGCCCAGCCCCTGAAGCGGCGGGATATGTTCGGCGGCCTCTACCTCGGGTTGACGCTGCCGCTGGCTCTCGCAGTTGTCCTGGGCGTGGGCGCGCCGTTCGCCGTCCGTGGGCTGGAGCCAGGGGCTTGGGCGTCGTTGGCGACACTCGTCGGCCTGGGCGTCGTGCTCACGTTCGTGTTCGCGGGACTCGCGACACTGATCGCCGTGCGATGCGAAAACCGGATGCGCGGACTGGGACTGGCGATCGCCGTCTGGCTGCTTCTGACCGTTGTCTACGACGGCTTCGTGCTCCTCGTGCTCGCGGTGTTTTCTGACTACCCGCTGGAGCGCCTGACGCTCGGCATGATGATGGCGAACCCAATCGATATCGCGCGCATCGCGTTGCTGCTCCGATTCGACGGCGCCGCGCTCATGGGATACACCGGTGCGGTATTTCTCAAGTTCTTTGGTGGCGCGGGAGGGGTGGCCGTGGCGGCGGCGCTGACGCTCTGGGTAGCGCTCCCGATTCAACTGGGCCGCCGGGTGTTTCAGCAAAAGGATTTCTGAGAGCCGGCGACTCAGGATTCCGTGTCAACTACTCGTCGCAGATTCAGGGGAGAGATCATGACGCACCATCGTATCATCACCGTATTGCTGTTCGTCGCCGTGAGCGGCACCGCGTGCGGCGGGAAGCAGGAGGCCGACCGCGGTACTCCGGCGGGATCCGGAGCGGCGCCGGCCAGCGTCGGTGCGCCGCCCGTGACTCCGACCGGGAAAGTAGTGGTCGTGACAATGGTCAGCGACGCGGGTGGGAATTACTTCAAGCCTGCGGATTTCACCGTTCACCGGGGCGACGTCATTCGATTCACCCTCGGGATTGGCGTGCACAACGTGCGTTTTTTGCCGGATTCCAATGCCGGCAAGGCGAATCTGCCGGCCGCAAGCGAACTCCTGCAGCTGCCGGGTCAAACGTACGACCTGCCCGTCAACGTCGAGCCCGGCAGCTACTACTTCCAGTGCGATGCCCACCTGGCTCTTGGCATGAAAGGGCACGTGCATGTCGAACCCTGACATCGATGCGGCGTGGAGCATTGACACTCTCCTGGAGCGCCATCCGGCGTTGTTTCCAGTGCTGAGCGCGTACGGGATCGATACCTGCTGCGGGGGCCCACTCGCGATCCGGGAGGTATCTGCGCGGCACAAGATCGAATTGGCGACCCTGCTCGACGCGCTCGCGCGCGCGACGCAGGCCCGTTGATGGCGTGGTACGTCAGAGCGTTCCTCAAGGCGAGCGTCACGTGGCTCACGCTCGGCGTGCTCGCCGGCATCGCCATGGCTGTCCATCCAGTGTGGATCGTTTACCGTGCCGTGCACGTGCACATGCTGCTGCTGGGCTTCGTCACGATGATGATTTCGGGCGTCGGGTACCACGTCATACCCCGATTCGCGGGATCTCCGCTCTACAGCGAACGCGCCGCGAAATGGCATTGGTGGATGGCCAACGCTGGGCTCGCCGTGATGATCGTGGGGTTTATTTGCCGGGATCTGGGCCTCGTGGCTGGCACGTGGCTGC
>DASZZO010000048.1:0-3690 GCA_035544915.1 Gemmatimonadaceae bacterium
ACCGGAGCTCATCCGGCTCCTCAAGGAAGAGGCGAAGGTACTCTGATGGGGCAACAGGACTTCTTTGCGTTCGCCGAGACTCGCGGTGCCGAGCTGCGCCGCGTGGCGCTCGAAACGGTCAGTGCGGCGCGAGCTGCCGCCGACGGGGCGGGCGGCCAGGTGCACGCCATGATCGCGGGAGCGCCGGGCGTCGCCGCGCTCGCACCGCGACTGGGGGCGCATGGCGCCGACGTGGTGCTCGTGGTCGAGCACGCAGCCCTCGCGAATTACAATCCCGAGGTGCTCGTGGCGACTATCGCGGCGCGACTGGCGAGCAACGGATACCGCGGGGCCTTCTTTACGGCGAGTGCACAGGGCAAGGATCTGGCTCCGCGAGTCGCCGGCAAGAGCCAGGTACCGCTCGCCGCCGACGTGACCGCGTATTCGATCGGAGCGGACGCCGTAATGGTCAAGCATCCGGGATTCACCGGAAAGATCGTGCAGACATTCACATTGAAGGCGAGCCCCGCGATTCTCTCGTTGCGTCCCGGAGCCGTGCTTCCCAAAGAGCAGGCGAAGGCAGGGGTCGTGGAGATGGTGAGCGTGGCCATTGATCCTGCGGCGGGACGCGTCCGCGTCACCGAAACCGTGCAAGGTGGCGGTGCGAAACTCGACCTGGGCGAGGCACCCATCATCGTCAGTGGTGGCCGGGGTCTCAAGGAGGCCGGGAACTTCCGGCTCGTCGAAGATCTCGCCGCTGCGTTTGGCAACGCCGCTGTCGGTGCGACGCGCGCCGTGACCGACGACGGCTGGCGCCCGCACAGCGATCAGATCGGCCAGACGGGGCGGCTCGTATCACCGGACCTGTACATCGCATGCGGCATCTCCGGCGCGATTCAGCACCTGGCGGGGATGCGGACGGCCAAGACGATTGTTGCGATCAACAAGGACAAGGAAGCGCCCATCTTCAAGGTGGCAGACTACGGCATTGTGGGCGATCTCTTAGAGATCCTTCCCGCCCTCACGGTTGCCGTGCGCGAAGCGCGAAAGGTGCGCTAGAGTGGCGCCAAGCCGGGCGCTGCACGTGCTGCCCAGCGAGCATCAGCCCCCGTTGCCCGCCGAGAAGCTCATGCTCGGCGGACCGCTCGCTCCGGACGCCGTGCCGATGGACGTCGTCTTCGTTGGCGCTGGACCCGCCGGTCTCGCGGGCGCCATCGAACTGGCGAACTTGATCAGACGGGACCGCGATGCAGGCGGCACTCTGGGTGAAATCCAGATCGCGGTGCTCGAAAAAGCCGCCGCGCTCGGTGAGCATTGCCTTTCGGGAGCGGTCGTCAACCCGGTTGCGTTTCGCGCCTTGTTTCCCGATCTCCGCGATGCGGACTTCCCCTTTCGTGGGCCGGTGGTGAAGGAACGCGTATACCTGATGACGAAGGGGCGCGCGCAACGGCTTCCCACTCCGCCGACCATGCGGAACCACGGCAACTACATCGGTTCTGTCTCGGAGATGGTGCGCTGGCTTGGCGAGAAGGCAGAAGGAATGGGAATCAACATCTTCACCGGTTTCCCTGCCGCGGCGCTCGTGATGGACGGCGAGAAAGTCATCGGGGTACGAACGACTCCCACGGGCCTCGGGCGGGACGGGACTCCGGGTGCCGGGTTTTCCCCATCAACGGACATCTCGGCGCGCGTGACCGTTCTGTCGGAGGGGACACGAGGCTCCCTCGCGCTGGCTTACATGCAACGCTCCAGCATATCCTCCGCGAATCCCCAGATCTTTGCGCTGGGAGTCAAGGAAGTCTGGGAAACGAAGACACCGCTGGACGCGATCATCCATACGCTGGGATGGCCGCTTCCGACTGACGCATTCGGCGGGAGTTTCGCATATCCGCTCACGCCAAATCTCGTGGCGCTGGGTATCGTCGTTGGACTCGACTATCGGCAGAGCACACTCGATGTCCATGTGCTGCTGCAGAAACTCAAATCCCATCCGCTGTTTCGGCAGTACCTGGAAGGCGGTGAAATGGTGGAGTGGGGAGCGAAGACGATCCCCGAAGGCGGGTACTACGCCATACCGGCGCGCAGGTCGGGCGACGGTGTGATGATTGTGGGAGATTCCGCGGGTTACGTCGAGGTGGCATCACTCAAGGGCATTCATTACGCCATGCAGTCGGGGATCTATGCCGCGCGCGCCATTTTCGAGGCGTTGAAGCAGGAGGACACGTCCGCAACCGGAATGGCGCGCTACGACGCCTTGGTGGACGCCAGCTATATCGTCTCGGACCTGCGCAGTCGCCGCAACATGCGCCTCGCCTTCCAGAGTGGCTTCTATGTCGGCGGAATCAAGGCTGCGCTGATGACGCTTACCGGCGGCGCATTTCCCGGCGGCAAGATCGATTCCGAACCCGACGCGAACGTCCGCCGCCATGTGGTGGCGCCGCAGCTGTTCGCGCCCGATGGCAAGATCGCGTTCAGCAAGCTCGATGCGAACTTCAAGTCGGGAAATGCCACTCGCGATGACATCCCGTCACATCTCATCGTCGGAAAGGATATCCCCGCCGAGGTCGCCGAACTGTACGAGCATATGTGCCCGGCAGGAGTGTATGAGCGGCAGGGCGAGCGGCTCGTCGTGAGCGCGGCAAACTGCATCGACTGCAAGGCGACTGATGTGCTGGGGCCGAGATGGACGCCGAGGGAAGGGGGAAGTGGTCCTCGATATCGACTGATGTAACCGGCTTCGCCGGGTGGCGTCGCGTGATCAGGATCACGGAGCACAATAATCCAGGTCGGCCCTCGCGCCTTGCGGCGGAAACGTTGCCGGCGATCGTAGGGCATGATCGTCGCGGACGATGGCAGCGGATGGTACGTCAGCGGCGCCCCTGATCCACGATGGAACGACGGCAACCTCGCCACCCTGCGCAATGTTCCGTCCAGCGCGTTCGAGGTGGTGAAGATGGGGGTGGTGCACTATTAACCAGTGCATGTTCATGGCTAATGGACAGCTGCTCCCGCTCTGATGCACCGACTGATCCGCGGCCTCCATCATGTCACTGCAACCGTCGCCGACGCGCAGGCGGACCTCGATTTCTACGCCGGGTCACTCGGCCAGCGCCTCGTGAAGAAGACCGTCAACTTCGACAACCCCGGCGTATACCACCTGTACTACGGGAACGAATCCGGCACGCCGGGCACGATCATGACCACATTCCCGTACAGCGGAATGGGTGTGCGCACCGGCATACACGGGGCAGGCCAGATCACGGTCACGTCCTTTTCGGTTCCCTCCCGAGCGCTCGACTTCTGGCGCAAACGCCTCGCTGAGCGCGGAATTGCATATGCGGATGACCAGTCATCCTTTGGCGAGGAGACGCTCCGGTTCCGCGATCCATCAGGCCTCGACGTGCGGCTCGTTGGGAACGAGCGCGATGATCGTGCCCCCTGGGCGATTCCGGACATCGGTGCGGACCGGGCTATCCGCGGCATTCATGGTGTCACGCTGCTGGTGCGCGATCCCGCGCGGACCGTTGCGTTCCTGAATCAGCTGCTCGACGGAGCGGTTGTGAACGAGAGCGCGGATACAGTGCGGGTCGGCATCAATGGCAACGCACCCGGTCAGGTCGTGGAGGTCACTGGCGCCGCAGGCGCGCCCGACGCGGTGAACGGGCTGGGGACGGTGCATCACGTGGCGTTCGCGGTGGAGGGTAACGAGCA
>DASZZO010000049.1:0-3694 GCA_035544915.1 Gemmatimonadaceae bacterium
ACCAAACGCTTCGGCGCGGTGACGGCACTGGACTCCGTCTCGCTCTCCGTCATGCGTGGCGAGACCGTCGCATTGCTGGGCCCCAATGGCGCCGGCAAGACAACGGCCATCTCGCTGCTCCTCGGCCTCCGTCCGCCCACATCGGGTGACGTCCGCATCTTCGGGCGCAATCCGCGCGACGCATCGGCACGACAGCACATTGGCGCGATGCTCCAGGAATCCGGCGTTCCGGCCACGCTCCGCGCGCGCGAGCTGGTGGAGTTTTTCGCCGCGCTTTTTCCGCACCCGCTCGATGCCATGGAGACTCTGGCAACGGCCGAGCTCACGCATCGGGCTGAAGCCCGTGTGGCGACGCTGTCCGGGGGGGAGAAACAGCGCCTCTATTTCGCACTCGCGCTGGTGGGCCGTCCCGACGTGCTCTTCCTGGACGAGCCAACCGTGTCGCTCGACGTCGAGACCCGACGCCGGTTCTGGAAGGAGATCCGTGCGCTGATCGCGCGCGGCATCACGCTCGTACTGACTACCCATTACATCGAAGAGGCCGACGCGCTCGCCGATCGCGTGATCGTGCTCGATCACGGCCGCATCATCGCGGAGGGCGCGCCCGCAGAGATCAAGTCGCGGGTGGGCGGGCGCTACATGCGCTTCCGCTCGACCAGCGTCGAGGAACCAGCCCTCCTCGCCCTTCCCGGCGTACAGCGCGTCACGCGCGATGGCGACCGGTGGACCGTGCTCACGCTTGACCCGGAGGGCGGGCTCGCCCGGCTTTTTCGTGATGGCGTGGCCATTGAGCAGCTCGAAGTGGCGGATGCGGGCCTGGAGGAGGCATTTCTCGCCCTCACCAGCGGAACGCGGAAAGGCGAGGCGACCCCGTGAGAGCACTCCGCGCGGCCACATTCGCCGAGTTGCTCAAGGTGTTGCGCGTGCCCTCGTTCATGGTGCCCACCATCGCCTTTCCGATTCTGTTCTTCGCGATGTTCGGGCTCCCCAACGCCTCGCGGACGATTGCCGGCATCAATCTGGGCGCCTACCTCATGGCGTCCTACGGCGCCTACGCGATCATGGCGACCGCGCTTATCTCGTTCGGCGTATCGATCGCCGCGGAGCGCGCCCTGGGGTGGAACCGCCTGCTGCGCGTAACACCACTCACGCCCGGGGCATATTTCGGGGCAAAGACGATCATGGCCCTCGCCCTCAGCGCCATGTCGCTCACGGCCCTCTTCACGTTCGGGTTCGCCGTGGGCCATGTCTCGCTTCCCCTGCTGACCTGGCTGAAGCTCGGCGGCGTCCTGCTTGTTGGCACAGTGCCGTTCCTGCTGCTTGGCACTGCCATAGGGTACTCGGTGAGTCCGGCCGCGGCGGCGCCGATCACGACCCTCATTTTCCTGCCGCTGTCATTCGCGTCGGGACTCTTCATGCCGTTGGCGATGTTGCCGCGCGCCGTGCAGCAAGCGGCGCCCTGGCTACCGAGTTATCACGTGGGACAACTGGGCTGGACGACGATCGGTGGCGGCGACGGACGGGGTCTCGGTCCCCACCTGCTGTGGATCGGCGGGTACGCGGTGATCTTCGGGTTGTTCGCATTCGCGGCGCATCGGCGCGACGAAGGACGGCAGTTTGGATAAGGTTGCTTCGCGAGCACGCGCGACGCCGGGCCCGCGCGAACGTGGAGGCAGGCACGCGCCAATGCGGGCCCCCTGAATGGCAATAGAGCGCGGCGCAGCACCGTCGCCGGCATGCCAATCATCGACTGCCGAATGGTAAATGCGTGCCATGCCGCATGAATGGGCATCTGCCGTGCGATGAACACTTTCGCTTCAGGAGCGACTGCCCACGGCCGCACCGCGAGAGCCGACGATGGCGGCGCAAGTGTTCACCTCAACGCGGCGCAGGCCAATCGCGTTCCGGGAAAGAGCAATCGCGGTGCACGGAATGGCAGTCCTTTTTCAGCAAGTGCCTTCTCCGGAACAGGAAACGGCTTCCGAGCCGCGATGAATGCCTTCAGAGGAACGCGAAATGGGCACCGCGGCAGGCGCAATGCATATTATCTCGAAGAAGTGGACGGCGAGGCAGGCCAAGTCGCCAGAGAGGCACGCGAAATCCGGAGTTCGGCCCGCGAAGTCGACACCGCGGCACGGAGAACGGACCTCGAGGCACGCCAACTCTACAGCGAGGCAGGAAGAACGTGCTCTGCCGTGCGCGAAGGGGGCAGCGAGGCACGATGGGTTGGCACCGAGGCACGTGAAGTGGACGCGGAGGCAGGCGAAACCTCCACTCAGGCAGACAAGACGGACGCCGAGTCGCGAGAAATACGCACCGCGGCACGCGAAACGCAGGCCGAGGAACCCGTAACGGACTTTCCGCTTCATACAGTATGCAGGCGGCGCGTTGACCCACTTCCGCGCGCCGTCTAACTTTAGCTGCTCTTCCCGAGTAGCTCAGTTGGTAGAGCAGGCGACTGTTAATCGCCGGGTCGCAGGTTCGAGTCCTGCCTCGGGAGTCTTGAGTTCGGGGGGCGTCAACGCCACCGGCATGGGAAGTTCGCCGGTCGGTTGTGTGCGCGGACGTTGTGAGCGGCGTTCCACCCCGCCAGCTTGGCCGGCCGAATGGGATTCGTGTCGGAACCCCTGCACGACGATCTCCGATTTGGAGAATTGCGAATTCATGGCAGCCGGTCGCGCGCAGCGCACCGTTTTCATGTTACCAATGGTGTCTACCGCGAATGACGGATCTGCAGCGCCTCCCGTTTCCGCGCGGACGGCTTCTGGTGGCCGTCCATTCGTCTCGTCGCGCGCGTAAAGCGAATCCCGGAGAAAATGAGACTTTTGCCGGCCGTCGGGTGGGTTCGGCTTCTGCTCGCGGTGAGCGGGGCCCTTGTCTCACCAAACAGGACGAACGCGCAACTCCCAACTCTGAACGAGCAGAACACGCGGGCGGTGGTTGACACCCTCGCCCGCCTGCTCGAGCAGCTCTACGTGTATCCCGATACGGGGCGAATGATCGGCGAACGCTTGCGACGCCGACAGATCGACGGCGTCTATGCTACCGAGACGAGCCTGCGTGGGTTCGCATCACGCCTGACGGCTGACATGCGATCGATCAATGGTGATTCGCACCTCTACGTCGATCTCGTGCCATTTGGTCAATCGGTTGGTGCGGATCGTTCAACCCCGGCCGATCTCGACCGAGCCGCCCGGGCCGCCAACTACGGCTTCGAACGAGTCGAGCGTCTTGCCGGGAATGTTGGCTATCTGCGCATGAACGGCTTTTCGTCCCGCGACGGGGCGCTCGAGGCTGCAACCGCCGCCCTGCGCTTTCTCGCTCAGACAGACGCCGTCATCATCGATTTACGAAATTCCGTTGGGGGAAGCGCCTATCTCGTCCGGTTTCTCATCAGTCATTTTACCGGTCCAGACACCGTTCAAACGGTAGCCGTCTTCGATCGCTCCACTGGGACGACGACCGCTGTCTGGACTCTGCCGACCGTACCCGGCCCGAGGAGGCCTGATGTTCCCCTGTATGTGTTGACCGATCATATCACCCGCTCGGCCGGAGAGGGATTCAGTTTTTCGCTGCAGAATCTTCGACGTGCGACGATCGTCGGTGAACGAACGGCGGGCGCGGGGCACAACAATGCCGTGGTACCGCTGGGCAATGGGCTGCAAGCATCCATCTCGTTCACACGCGTATTCGA
>DASZZO010000050.1:0-3896 GCA_035544915.1 Gemmatimonadaceae bacterium
CGAATCATGACGGGAAGCGGCGCGTCCGATGACTTCTTCCACAGCTCCATCGCCCGCACGGAGTCGCGCGAGTACTGCAGCGGACGATAGTTCTTCGTATCGAACGCCGCCTTGGTCACCGTCTTGAACCATTGCGGCCCCCAAAAACGATCGACCGAAGCAACACGTTCCCGCCGTGCTACCGGTGTTGTGCCCGTCGAATCTCCCCGCGTCGGCGTGTGGTGATCCGCTTCGCCACCGACGATCACGAGCCCACCGACGAGTTCAGGATGGTCGAGCGCCAACCGGAAGGCGACCTGCGTGCCGACGATGAAGTGCCCGATGACAACAGCTTTGCGAAGGCCTTCGCGCTCGATGACTCGCACGATCGCCTCTTCCGCGGCGCGCGTCCACGTCGCATCACCGTAGCTCGTCCCCGCGGGTGGCATCGGCGGCGCAGCCGAACCCGCAAAGCCAGGGAGCGTGACCGCCACCATTCGGTAGCGGGATGTATTGGTTCGCATGAACTGCTCGAAGTCCCGGGCGCCGAATCCCCACCCCGGAATCAGCAGCACATCGACCGGGCCGTTCCCGCGCTTGACGACCTCAGGGATCGTGCCGAGCGTGGATGTCCGGTACGAGGGCGCGTGCACGAGGTTATTCAGCGTCGAGTCTTGCTGCATTGCGCCCCGCTGCGCATGCAGCGTCGCTGCCAGGACCAGACCAACCCCACCATGTGGCTGCGGACCAGTCGACGTATTGCGAATGGCATGTTCGCGCTCTCCTTCGTTCAGGCTTCCGTGAATGTCAAGGGTCGCGGAATGCGGCCGGAACGAATATCGCGCTTGCTGGCCGGCAATGTCCTGAAGAAAAACTGAAGTTTCGCTGAAGGCCCGCGCTCTGAGCGCTAGTTCCGCGGACCCACGTGCGCAGCGATCTGCTGAAACCGCGCGTCGGACCGTAGCGGCCGAAAACTGGGCTCGACGTTCACCCAGGCCAGCGCGCCTTCACGCTTTTCGTAGGCGCGCTCGAGGGATTCGATTGCGCGGTCGGGCTCACCAGCGCGAGCGTATAGCTGCGCGCGGAACGTGTCAGACATGGGCGTGCCGCCGCCGCGCCGATTCAACGAACTGCGGAAGAAACCCGCCAGCCCTTCCGCGCGGTACACCGCCTCGATGTGCTGCAGCGACACTTCCGGCGCGCCGCTGAGGCGGATGGCGTCACGGTATGCGGCGAACGCCGAGTCCGGCTGCCCGGACAGTTCCAAGACCCAGCCCTTGGTCAGGTTGATTCCGGACGATCGCGGGTCGAGTTGCAGCGCGCGCTCGACTTCGCGAAGCGCCTCGCCGTGACGCCCGCCAAGAGCGAGCACCCACGCCAGTTCGGTGTAGCGCGCCGTGTTCACGGGGTCGAGCTGCAGCGCCCGCTCGGCTGCAGCGATTGCCTCGGCGTACTGCCCGCGTGCCGACTTGACCCAGGCGATCGCCTGGTGTGCGGGCATGTAGTCCGGATTGAGTGTGACGGCGCGGGCCAGGCTGCGCTCCGCCGCCGCAAAGTTCCAATCGAAGAGGAACTGCGCCCGGCCGAGTGCCTCCTGCCCTTCGGCCGATTTCGGGTCCAGCTCGAGTGCGCGTTCGGCGGCTTTCATCGCGCGCGGGTGCATCTCTGCCGGTGAGGCCACGCCGAAGTCGGACATCGCCGCGTACGTGTCTGCCAGCCCCGCTTGTGCGGCCGGATCTTGTGGATCGAGCGCAATAGCGCGTTCGAACTGTTCGAGCGCCTGCTGCCACCCGTAGATCGACCGCTGATCGAGGAAGTAGCGCCCCTTCAAGTACGCCGCGTGCGCCTCGGCGGTCGGCACGTGCCGGCGGTGGCGCGCAATTGGGATCATCCGCAATGCGCCCGCCGCGAAAAGCGCCAACGCCACCGCCGCTGCGACCGTCGGCCACGAATGTTTCCGTGGCCACCGCCGCCCTTCTGGTTGTTTCGGCGCATCGGTTTTCATCCGCACAGGTTCCGGCGCGATCAATTGCACGGGCGCGATCCATCGGTAGCCGCGGCGCGGGACCGTTTCGATGTATTGCGGTCGGCGCGCGTCATCGCCGAGGGCCTTGCGCAGCGCGTAAATCGTCACCGTCAGTACATCGTCTGTGAGGTACAGGGCCTTCCAGATGCACTCCCTCAGCTCATTCTTCGACACTACGTGATCCGCGTGCTCGGCGAGGTAGACGAGGACATCCATCACTCGCGGCTCAACGCGGACCTGACGGTCGCCGCGCACGAGAAGGTTTCGTGATGGCGCCACGGTCCAATCGCCGGCCACAAAACCGTTCAGGCCCAATCTCTCATCGTTCGCGTCCGAAGATTGCATTGTGCCAGGTCACCCCTTCATCTTGGCTTCAGCCCTTCTTTGAACCATGTCCTGTCGCTCCGGCAGCCTACCGAAGCGGCGCCCCGATTCCGAGATACACACTTCGTCCGATTGCCGGAATGATCCCCGGCCCCGGGTATTCGTTGGTGCGCTTCGTAAAGTAGCGCGCATTCGCGAGGTTGTCGATTCCTCCTTGCACGCGGAACCGCCGCGCCACGAGCAGCGAAGCCGAGAGATCGATCACCGGGTACGCCGGAATGACGCCGATCGGGCCGGGGTTACCGGGGTTGGTGACGGCGTTCGTCGCATCGGCGAATGACTTCGCCGTGTGTGACACCTGCACCGTAGTCGAGAAAGTGCCGATCGTGTACGTCACGCCCGTGCGGTTCACAATGGGCGGAGCTGCTTCGACTTCTTTCCCCCGCGCGGAAGAAATATGGAATCGGCATTTCACCACTCACACTTGCACGGCCCGCCCCCATGAGCAAGGTCGTGGCAAGTCGCAACGCGGGCCGAGACGCTGGCGGAAGTCGCGCATGTCCGCGGCCGCGGCGTGCACAGCCTGCGCCGCAAGTTTGCGACGGAACTCCGGCACCTGCCGATGAAGGACCTGCAGCAGCTTGGCGGCTGGAAGGATCACAACACGATCCTCAAGGCGTATCAGCATCCCGATATGGACGCGATGCGCGATGGGCTGAATCGCCGCCTCCAACTCGTGGGTTAGTCCGCGAGTTCACCCCCGAGTTCACCCCAGGGGGAGTTTCAGACAAGAAAGAAGCATCCCGCCAAGCAAACTATCGCTCACCGGGGCAATGACTTGAGAGGAAGTGGGCCATCGAGGAGTTGAACCTCGGACCTCACGCTTATCAGGCGTGCGCTCCAAATGCCTCGTCGACAGCTCGGCGAAAGGTTCGCGAATCGATGGCCGGGAACCGGTAGAGCAACGGTTCGATTCGCGCAAAATACTCCCGAGCGTCCTTGCCCGTGATCAGCTTGCGATCGAGCATCGCGCGCACATCGTCGAGGTCGCGATGGTGGCCGCGCTCCAGCTTCGCGAGCGCCTGGCCAATCAGATCGAAATGATAGAATTCCGCGTGCCGTACTCGCTCGATGAATACGCCGCGTTCTTCCCAACCCACCGGGATCGGAATGAAATCCAGAGGCGAGGCCGTTTCGACGTTGATCTGGAGGGTTTCCTTCAATCCGGGGATCGCCCGGAGCACTGCATCGTCTTCTGGGCGCATGACGAAGTCGACGTCGATGGTCGTGACGCGCCAGCCCATCAGGACGGCCGTGGTACCACCGAGGAGAAAGATGCGGACGTTCTGTTCGGCCGCCTCGCCGAGCGCGTGAATCAGGCGCTCAATTCGCTCCCGGTCCGCTAGCGGGCGCATGCCGCGGCGCGCTCGAAGCTGACGAGCCGCCGGACGAGCGCGTTGTAACGGCCGTGGGCTGCGTCGGGCTCCGTTCGCGCGAGCAATTCGTACAACCGTCGCTCCGGCTCGACAAGCGTTTGCCGCGGGATGACGCCGAGCATGCGAAGCCG
>DASZZO010000051.1:0-5300 GCA_035544915.1 Gemmatimonadaceae bacterium
TGGACACGGAGACGCGGCGACGACTCGCTGAGTGCCCACAGGTGCCACGCGGCGCGATTGGAGGGGTCCGATGCGAGCGCGCGCGAGGCGAGACCGCCCACCACCTCCGGCCCCCGTCCAGTAAGCCAATAAGCATTCCCCAGGGCTACGAGGGCACCGGCGTTGTTGGGCTCGCGTTCGACGATTACCTCATAGATCGGGCCCGCCACTTCATGCATGTCACGGTAAGGCTGTACGGCCTCGGCGAGCGCCGGAGTGGGGGCGGCGGCCGTGAATCCGGACAGGGATTCGAGCAGTCGGGGCACATCGCCGCGCTGCTGGTATTCCTGAACAATCGCATCGAGCGCGGCGCGCACGCTTTTGTCATCGCCCTGCGCCGTTCGCGAAATCGTCATCTGGTCGAAATCTATCGTTCTTTGCGTGGCCCCGAGTGCGCCGTGCGGCGTATCCATGAGTGATATCAGGATTGTGGTGGTCGGCGCGGACCAGGCCTTTGCTTTCGCGGTGCGCGACATCATTTCCGCACAGCTGCCCGGGGCGGTCCTCGACATCATGGAACCGTCGTGCGTACGGGCAAGGCCCACAGCAGCGGCCATCTTGATTGATTCCCGAGCCGGCACTGAGCAGGGCATCGAACTGGCTGTGCGGCTGCGCGCGATGGGCTTTGCCGGTGCCATGGCACTGGTGGGCGCATCGGTAGTTCAGCAGGACACGGCCCTCCCAGCCGGCGGATTCGTCATCGTTCCACCCGAGAGGCTGGCGAACGACCTGATCGCGGGCTTGGCCGAGCAGCTGCGACTGGCCGATGCGCCCTATGCCCCGCAGGTCATGCGCGCGCGTCGGCTGGTGGCGGCAGGCGAGATCGCCCAGAAGCTGCAGCACTCCCTCAACAACCCGCTGATGGGCCTCCTGGCCGAGGCCCAATTCATGCAGCTGGACACGCCCTCTGCGGAACACGCCGCAGCGCTCGAACGGATGGTAACACTCTGCCGTAGGATGTCGGAACTCACCAAGGGCCTGGACGGCCTTGCCGATCGGAAATGACCTCCTTGGGGGTGGCGGCCTGTTTGCTGCCGGCCCGGCAAAGGAGGCGAAACGCGACAATGGCGATCAGAGGGTTGCGCGAATCGGTCGGGGGCGTCATACTGAGAGCAAGAGTTACCCGCTCGTACTAGGTGCGTTTCGTACGGGCACCGGGTTTGCGTCGCTGGACCGCGTGTGCTTCATCCGCGCTCCAAGCATCCCGAGGCGATCGCGCCACGAGCATCACTTCGCACGAACCGCCCCGTTCTGGTTTTGTTCTTGTTGTTGCGTGTAGCAGGCATCTTTCCCGTTTCAACCCATTCATGAACGAACGCCGACGCCCACATCGTCGCGGCCGCAATTCACGCCCGCGCGGGAATTCCCCGAACGAACCGTATTCAGAGGCGGATCCGTACCGCGATCCAGCTGAGCCGCCCACCCCTCGCCCGCAGCAGACCGGCGCGGGTATCAGCGGTGATACAGCCATGGACGCACCACTCGCCGATCGACCTCAGATAGACGCCGGACCCGAAAACGGGTCGACGGACACATCGCCCCCCAGGTTCGACCCGGTGCCAACGGCGAGCGACGGACAAGGATCAAACCACCAGCACAGCCAGCCGGGACACCACCATGGCAATCAGCATCCCGGCGGCAACCAGCATCCCGGCGGACGCCGCGGGCGTCGAAACCGACGAGGGCGGCAGCGGAGCGGAGGCGGCGGTTCCGGCGCAGTGGTTGCCGAGCAGCAGCCATCGGGTCCGCCACCCATCATCGTGCCGGACGGCGAGACGCGAGGATGGTTCGACCAATCACGCGACGCCGGATTCATTCGCCGGCCTGACCACAGCTATCTCGCAGAAACAGGAGATGCGTACGTTGGCCCCCACGTCGTCCGCCAGTTCGGACTGCGCCGCGGCGACCTCATCGTCGCCAACACCGGCCACGATCACCGCGGCCGCATCACCGTGGCAGAAATAACGAGCATCAACGACGCCGATCCGGCGTTAGCGCTCCGTCGCCCGGACTTCAGCACACTCACCGCCAGCTATCCCGAGCGAAAACTCACGCTGGAGACCGGACGTCCAGCCAAGGGCGGACCGGAACTCACGCGCCGCGCAATTGACCTCATCGCGCCCATCGGCTATGGGCAGCGTGCGCTCATCGTGGCCCCTGCACGGGCCGGCAAGACGATGCTGCTTCAGGCGATTACCGAAGGCGTTGCGATCAACCATCCCAACGCGGTACTGCTGATTCTACTAGTGGATGAACGGCCTGAGGAAGTAAGCGAGGCGATCTCGTGGGGTGTGGGCGAGGTGGTCGCGTCGAGCTTCGACCAGCCGGCGTCGCGGCACGTCGAGGTGACTGAAATGGTTCTCGAACGCGCACGCCGCCAAGTGGAGCAGGGGAAGGATGTCGTGATCGTGCTGGACTCGCTCACGCGCATGGCCCGCGCCTTCAACACCGCAGAGCGCGGAACCGGCCGCACGCTTTCAGGCGGCCTCGACTCGTCCGCCATGGCCCGTCCAAAGGCATTCTTTGGCTCGGCGCGCTCAATCGCGCCGGAGCATGGTGGCGGCTCGCTCACCATCATCGCGACCGCGCTCATCGAGACAGGGTCGCGTATGGATGACGTGATTTTCGAAGAGTTCAAGGGAACCGGCAACTGCGAGATCAAACTGGACCGCTCGCTGGCGGAGAAACGCATCTATCCGGCGTTCGATATTGGGATGAGCGGCACGCGCAAGGAAGAGAAGCTCTTTCGCGACGACCAACTGGCATCGATCTACACGCTCAGGCGCGGTCTTCAGCAAATGCCGCCCACCAGTGCGATGGAGTGGCTCATCAAGCGTATCGCCGGAACTCCGTCAAACGACGCGCTGCTGGCAGGACTCTAGCAATACTTCGCCAGATTCGTTAGGGGCCGCGCATGAACGGCGCGGACCACGATTACAATCGCGCGTTTCTTGATCCCGACGCGCGCGAAGCCATTCCGACCCTCGGCATAGCCGCTGCGAACGCATTGGGCTCGATCAGCGTCGGAGGCACCTCCTTCCGCTGCGAGCGCCACCCCATCACGCGCTTGTCACCGGCGGTCCTGGGCGGCCGTGGCCCGATCCCCGTCAACCCGGCGGTCGCCTCGACGACGGGGCCCCAATCAGCACCAAGCGCGTAGGCATGCACCCCGGCGTATACCTGGTCGCTCGCAGCGGTGCCCTGCGCTTGAGACACGACCGGTCGGACGCTAATCCCTCAATCCCTGAGGAATGGACCTGCCAGACGCACGGCCGCCGTCCGCGCGCCTCGGTCAGGAGGATGGGAGAATCAGGCGACGAAGTGCCAGCGTCCGTTATTCGACAGCCAGCTCGTCGTACAGCACAGCGATCGCGCGAAGTCCGCGCCTGAAATTGTCCAGGCCGATCCACTCGTCGGGGGCGTGAGCATTCTCCCCAGGCAGACCAAAGCCGACGAGCAGGACTGGCGCCTTGAGGATGCGTTCAAAGTCGCCCACGACCGGAATCGAGCCGCCTTCCCCCTGCGTAATTGGCGGGCGGCCGAACGCCGCGGTCAGGGCTCGGCGCGCAGCATCGAAGAGGGGCCCATCGAGCTCGGCGTGCCAAGGCTTGCCTCCGTGAAGCTGTCGCACGGACGCGGTCACGCCTTTGGGTGCAAACTTCGCGACGTGCTGCTTCATCAGCAGGTCGATGATCGCAGGTTCCTGGTCGGGCACTAATCGGCAACTCACCTTGGCTAACGCCCTGGCCGGCAGCACGGTCTTTGCACCTTCTCCGGTGTAGCCGCTTATGAGCCCGTTCACTTCGCATGTTGGCCTCGCCCAGAGATTCTCGAGCACGCTGTATCCTTTCTCTCCGCCCAGTGTATCGACGCCAAGCTCACGCTTGAAGGCCGCCTCATCGAACGGGAGCAGGCGCATGCCGACGAGAACGTCATCGGGATACAGGCGCACCGAGTCGTAGAACCCTTCGATGGACACGCGTCCAAACGGATCGTGCATGGTCGAAAGAATGCGCGCGAGGGCCATCGCCGGATTCACGACCGCGCCGCCGTACATGCCCGAATGCAGGTCTGAGGATGGACCCTGCACCGTTATCTCGAAGTAGGCCAATCCGCGCAGTGAGCTGAGAATCGACGGGACGCCGGGCGCGAACATGGCGGAATCCGAGATCACGACCGCATCGCATTTGAGACGCGCGGCATTTGCGGCGATGAACGGCTCGAGGTGCTCGCTCCCCACCTCTTCTTCACCCTCGGCGAGCACGATGACGTTTACGGGCAGCCGGCCGCGGGTGGCGAGATGGGCTTCGAGCGCCTTCACATGAATCCAGAGCTGCCCTTTGTCATCCACCGCGCCGCGAGCGAAGAGCTTGTCGTCCCGGACGGTCGGCTCGAACGCCGGGGATGTCCAGAGGTCGAGCGGCTCTGGCGGTTGCACATCGTAGTGACCGTACACGAGCAGGGTGAGCGCGCCCGGCCCCGCCTTGCGCCACTCCGCAAGAACCACCGGATGGCCCGCTGTGGGAATCGTTTCTGCCGTGAAGCCGATGGTCTCGAGCCTCCCGCGCAGCCAGTCGGCGGCCCGCCGGACGTCTGCCGTGTGCTCGGATCTCGCGCTCACGCTCGGAATGCGCAGGAACTCGAACAGCTCATCCCGGATGCGCTGGTCATGCTCGCTGAGCCAGGCGTCGAGGTCGGCGGGAACGACAGGCGCGTCATCGGCAGGCATCCTCAGTCGGTCCCCGGAACAGGTTGGTCGCGGCGAGGCCACGCGCCGTTCCATCCCTGCAGGAACCAGAGTCGCTTGCGAGCGGACACATTCTCGCCGCGCACCAGGGCGACGTTCTCGCCCTGATCAATGCTCTGGAAACAGCAGGCCAGTTTGTGTATTACTCGCGGCTCGGACCGTTCGTCATCGAGCACCAGAAGAAGGGCGGCGCCGCCGGCGGCGCGCTCGGGAAACGTGCCCCACAAATCGTACTGGTTCGGTCGGCCGACAAGATTGAGTGAGAAGACTCGAGGGTGTCCGTCCAGGTGAAACGCGACCTCACTCGCGTCCTGGTAGCGCTCGGCGGCGATGTACAGTTCACCCCTGCCGAACGCGACGCGGCTCGTGACCGACTGGCGCCGCTGGTCGAGCTTGTGGGCGAGCAACTCCCAGCCGAATGCCTTGGCGATCTGGTCCTTTTCAGCCGGCACCGGCAGGATGGGGAACAACGTGTGCGCGAGAATGATGAGCGACAGGAGCGCGCCCAGACCGA
>DASZZO010000052.1:0-15829 GCA_035544915.1 Gemmatimonadaceae bacterium
GCGAGCTCCGCCATCTTCGCGCCCGACTCGAGCTCGTGCAGCACCTTGATGATCTGCTCTTCCGTGAATCGACTCTTCCGCATTGGCCCTCCGAGGAGAGGACCGACATAATATGCGGATCAGCTTTCGGGTGTCACGTCAGGCGTGCTAACTGTCATGGAGACGCCGTGATGCACGATTCGGCCCTCGACGAGCCATTCCGCGACCTAAGTGATGCGCTCGATGACTTCCTGAATGCGTCGTGGCAAGACGCGCCCAACGTGCTAGGGCGCTTTGCCAACTCTTTCCGGTCCGAACCTTTGGCGGGTTTTCTCGGGTACGTGCTGCCTAAAGTAGATCTGTCTGCTTTGGACCAGCGCATCCCTTCGCTCAAGCAAAGGAGTCGTCGGCTCCGGGCAAATGGCGTGGCCGGCAGACCGGGCAGAACGCGTCGCACTGCAGGTCGCATTGATCAGTCAGTTTACCGAAAGCGAGGCCGACCTCCGCGCCTTCGCGCACGAGTTCTGCAACGGCGGGATTAATAACGTTACCGCCGATCTTCACATCTTTGGGACCGCTGTGTTGCGACCAATGTTGCGTGATCTTGAGCGCCTCGCGGACAACCGGCCGGTGCCCGAAGTGTCCCACTGTGGCGGATTGAACCCCCTCCCTTGGTTCGTCGTCGGAGTGGCGTTGGCCGCGTTGGGCATCGTCGGACACCTTGTCTTCCTTCGCGTTGCTGCGAGTATGGCCGCCGGAACGCGCGCCCAAGATGAAGCCTGAGAGCGAAGAGATGTCGCAGTCAGATTGCAGAGATTCTGCCTCTTCATGAAGTTGATCCGCTGATCGGTTGTATCGACAGGTGAGATTATTCAGAATGGAATAGCCGTCATTCGTCACGAAGTTGCCGTACAGAATGACGGCTTCGTTGTCCAAGCCTTCAGCACTTCCAAGGCCTTGGTCAGGATTCATTCCATAATTGAGGTGCACTTGCGCTTCATGGAGAGGAGTAAGTCTGGCCCATTAACGACTGGCGCGAGTCGTCACCCGAGGCTCAAGGGATGGACTCGCGGACGTTGGCGATGGCACTGAATCACGAGCGCGGAGGACTGAAGTCATGAACGCTAAATTGAATCTGAGCTCCTCCATCGACTGGACGCCGATTGCCCGCCCGGCGCTCGAGCTGGTCGCTCCTGCATTGCGCGAGGGCGCGGTGGTCATCTGCGACAAAACGACGCAGTTCCGTGAGGCGTATGGCGACTATTTCCAGTTCGTTAACGATCCGGCCAATAGATTCGGGACGGTGACGCTGCCGTTCGAGGGCGGGCTGGAGTTCAGCGTGCGCGGGAGCTGATTAGTCGTGACACCAGCCGCGCCGCCTTGAACGCTTCGATCAGCCGTCTGCGCCGCGGTTCGACAGCATGTCCTGAGGCGGGCAGGCGGTTCTGATGATTGCCAAGCTGGTCACGTTCTTTCTGCTCACGTACGCCGTGATGTGGGCGCTGTTCTTCACGGTAGCCTACGCCGTGCCCGCGACCACGCCGCTCGGGTACACCATGCTCCTGCTCGGCAGCTACGCCCCCGGGATCATCGCGGTCGCGCTGACCGCGCGCGACGCTGGCGCCGCCGGGTTGCGCGAGCTCGTTGGGCCGGTGCTCCGCTGGCAGGTGCACGTGCGCTGGTATGTATTTGCCGCCACCTACATCGTTGGCGTGAAGCTCGCCGCGGCACTCGTGCACCGCGCCTTGCTGGGCGAATGGCCGCGGTTCGGGACGGATCCCTTGTGGTTGATTCCGCTCGCTATCGCATTCTCGACGCCGTTTCAGGCGGGCGAGGAGATCGGATGGCGCGGCTACGCCCTGCCCCGACTCGCAGACCGCATGGGACTCCGCTGGGCCGGCATCGTCCTCGGCGTGATCTGGGCGCTCTGGCACATCCCGCAGTTCTTCATCACGACGTCCGATACGTACGGCCAGTCGTTCGCGTTCTACGCCGCGCAGGTCGTCGCGCTCTCCGTCGCGATGACGTGGCTCTGGGCGCGCACGGGCGCGAGCCTGCTCCTCGTGATGCTGCTGCACGCCGCTGTGAACAACTCGAAGGACATCGTGCCGTCCGGGCAACCGGGATCCACAAACATGTGGGGCTTCAACGCGAACCCGGTCGCCTTGATCACAGTTGCCATTCTCTGGATCTGCGCGATCGGGTTCCTGGTGACGATGCCCGCGGCTGGTCGTGTCCGTCCGCGCACGTGAGGCACGCCCGTCACGACCTCGCAGGCCCCTATGCGCTCAGCGCCGCCGTCAGCTCAGTCTTCATGCCGCCTTTCAGCGCCTTCGACACCGGACACCCATCCTTGGTGGCAGCGGCAATCGCCTGGAACTTCGCGTTATCGATGTTCGGAACGGTCGCCTTCACGTCCAGATGCATCAAGGTGATGGCGAATCCATCGCCGACTTTCTCGATGGTGCACTTCGCCGTCGTTTCAATGCTCGTGGGAGGCGTGCCATTCTTCTCGAGCCCACCACCGAGCGCCATGCTGTAGCACGCGGCTTGTGCAGCTGCGAGCAGCTCCTCCGGATTCGTACCGGTGCCGTTTTCGAAGCGCGAGCTGAAACTGTACTGGCCGCCGTTCCAGACGAGTCCGCTGATCGTTCCGCTTCCGCCCTTGAGTCCACCCTCCCACCGCGCGCTCGCGCTTCGTGTCGGCATCTTGTATCTCCTGTTGTATCTCCTGTTGAGTACCGGATGCGGCCTCCTCCTTCGCCCTATTTCGTGCGCAGGAACAGCGTGACGATCGTCGTGGCCCAGAACACGAACGACCACTTCAAGAGGTCGCTGAAACGGGTAGCGAGCTTCTCCCCGAACTCCGCCTTGAGCGCGTCGATCCGGCCGGTCAGCTCGGCGCCAAGCAAATCGATCCTTGCGTTGACCGCCGCGAAACGCGCGTCGATTTTCGTATCGGCCTCCTTGAAACGCGCGTCAACCTCCTTGAAGCGCGCGTCGATACGCGCGTCGGCCGCCTTGAACCGCGCGTCGATACGCGCGTCGGCCTCCTTGAAACGCGCGTCGACCTCCTTGAAACGCGCGCCAAGTCTCGCGTCTGCCTCGCCAAATCGCGCGTCGATGCGCGCGAAGCTGAGATCGTTCAGCTCGCGGAGTTCGGTGCGCTGCGTGTCCATCCGCTCCATCCAGTCCACCATCGCTCCCGCGGCTTCATCTCCAAAGGTTTCGTACAGTTTGCGCGACAAAGTGGCGGCGATCGTCATGAGCGGTGCCCGGCTTGAGGTTGCCGCCCACGGTAAGGATACGCGCCGGGAATGCCACCATCAATGGAACGCGGCGCGGAGCCGGTCGTTGCAGACGACCAGCAAGCCGAGCCAAGCCCGGTGTTACTCCGGGATTGCCACCGGCGATTGCCCTGCTGCTCGTCGTCGCGCGTTCAGCGCCGCCAGCCCCGTCGTCCGGAGCGCCGTCCATTGCCGCAGCACCGCCGCCGATTGCGCCCGCGCCCGTTCACACGCCGCAACCTCCCTGGCCGTCGGCGTGACGTCAGCTTCCTGCATCGCCATCGCCGCGGCGAGCATCGCATTGCTCGCGCTCTCGAGCGTCGGCGGTTCGCCGGCGGCCGCGCCGCCCCCGCGGCCACCCCCGCCGCCTCCGCCCCTGCCACCGCCGCGCCCACCGGCAGGCACCGGCGCGGGCGCCAGCGATTCCACCCTGATCTTGAATGCAGCAATATCGTCGCCCTTCATGTCGTCGAGCTTTGCCGCGAGGGCGCGCGCCTGCGTGTAGGCCGCATGTGTTGCCTTCGCGCCCTCGTACATCTCCCGCGACAACGTGTTCAATCTTGCAAGTCCCACCACCGGCGTCTTCACGCGCGGATCGAGGCGCAGCGTGAGTGGCTGCGTATAACTCTGGTCGGCAACCGTGAGCCGCACCGTGTACACACCGGGCGGCGCCCACGGCGCATTGACCGGCGGATACGTGCGATGCGGCACCGCGCCCCCTTCACCTCCCCCACCGCCCCGCCCTCCACCGTCAGCGGAGACCGGATTAAAGTGCAGGTCCCAACTCACGCGATGCATTCCCGCACGTTTCGAGATCACCATGGCAGGGGCGGGCCAATAAAGAGGAAGTCCGCAATCGGCGGCACCAGGATTCTGCTGGCACACGCGATTGTAGGCCACCGGGTCGGTCGCCGGATCAGGATTGCGCACTGGGTCTTCGCTGGAGTACGAGCGCACGACTTTGCCGCCAGCGCCGAGGATCTCGATGGTGACGGGCCCGGACGCATCGGTAGCCAGGTAGTAATCCAGCGTCGCACCCCGTGGCGGGTTTTCACCGGCCGTCACCTCCGGCGGCCACGGCGTGGGATCGTTCGTCGCGAATCGAACTCGCACTGCCGTCGCCGGCTTATAGAGAAACGCCGCCGTTGCAGCCTTCGCTTCGGCAGCCTGCCGCAGCGGTGTCACATTGTCGAGAATCCAGAATCCCCGGCCGTGCGTGCCCGCCACGAGATCCGAACAGAGGCACGTGCTGTCGTCCTTCACTTGAATGTCGCGCACCGAGATGGCCGGCATGTCGAGTCTGAGCGATTGCCAATGATCGCCATCGTCGAAGGAGACCCACACCTGCGTGTCGGTGGCGCCGTACAGCAGACCCTTCTTCCTGGGATCCTCGCGAATCGAGTTGGCGACGGAGCCCGGCGCGATACCGGTGTTGATCTCCGTCCAGCTCTTGCCGCCGTCGTGCGTGCGCCAGAAGTGCGGGTTCAGGTCATCCACGCGCAGCGTGTTCGCCGCGGCGTACGCAGTGCGCGAATCGAAGTGGCCCGCTTCGATGTTGAAGATCCGGGTCCACGGCTTGACCTGCGCTGGCGTGACGTTCGTCCATTTCGCGCCGCCGTCCGTGGTCACCTGGATGTTTCCGTCATCCGTGCCCGCCCAGAGAACGTTGATGTCGCGCGGCGATGGCGAGAGCGCCGTGATCGTGCCCTGCGGGCCCGGCGTGATGGTGCTCGCATACTTCCCCGCGTTCTCGGGCACGGCCCACGTCTGTCGCGCGAGATCGGGACTGATGCGGGTCCAGCTCGTTCCGCCGTCAATGGTCTTCCAGACCGCATTCGAGACATAGAAGAGCACATTGCGATCCACCGGCGACCAGTTGATCGGCATGGTGCGAACGTTGCGATTGAACCCGGTGGCATCGGGACCGACAAAGCTCGTCTGTCCCGTCCTGCGATTGTATAGCGAGACGTTCGTGCGCGCGCTGCCATAGACCAGGTCCGGGTTCTTCGGGTCCGGCGCCGCGATGCCATACTCCTGGATGTTCACCGGATGCCAATCGTGGAACGTGATCAGCCCGTCCATCGAGCGGCTGTCGACGCAGGCCGAGCCCGAGTCCTGCTGGCCGCCGCAGACGCGATACGGGAACGCATTGTCGGTGCTGACGTGGTACATCGCCGCGGTGGGTTGCGTGTACCAGTTGCTCCACGACGCGCCGCGATTCGCCGAGACCACGCCCCCCTGATCGCTGACCAGGAGGATGATGTCGGGATTGTTGGGATTGATCCACGCCTTCTGGTAGTCGTCGCCGCCGGGTGCGCCGCGCACTGCGGACCACGTGACGCCGCCGTCTTCCGTGCGCCAGAAGACAGTGGAGGAACTGTAGACCACGTTCTCGTTCTTCGGATCAACGGCGAGCGTTGGCAAGTCGCCCCCGCCGATGCGCGCGAGCGGGCGGTTGTCGGTCGGCCGCGCTGCGCCGCCGGAGGCCGCCGGTGCGTCGTTGGCGGCGAGATGCCAGTGGTCGCCGCCGTCGGTGGACTTGTAAAACCCGATCGCGCCGCCGCCCCCGCCCGCACCCCCCGCTCCTCCGCGCCCGCCGCCACCTGCCGGCGCGGCGCCGGCGACGGTTGCGTAGAGCACTTGAGGGTTGCCGCCCGCGACGGCGAGATTTGCCTGGAGCACGGAAGGCAGGCCGTCGGTGAGCTGCTTCCAGGTGCTACCGCCATCTGTCGACTTGAAGATTCCACCGCTCGCGCCGCCGAATCCCGCACCTTCGATGAATCCCTGCTGCTGTTGCCAGAGCGCCGCATAGAGAGTGTTCGGATTGGCCGGGTCCATGCGGACGTCGTTCGCGCTCGTGTACTCGTCCTTGTACAGCACCTTCTGGAAGCTCTGCCCACCGTCGGTGGAACGAAACACTCCACGCTCGGCGTTCGGTCCATACGGATGCCCAAGCGCCGCCACGAACAGCCGGCTGGGATTTGTGGGGTCGACCTCGATCATCGCGATCATCTGTGTGTCGCGCAGGCCGAGGTGCGTCCACGTGTGTCCGCCATCAAGGGACTTGTAGACGCCATCGCCCACGGCGAGGTCCGGCCGTATGATCCCGGCACCGCTCCCGACGTAGATGATCTTCGGATCCGACGGCGCGACCGCTATGGCGCCGATCGAGCCCGTCGGTTCGCGGTCAAACAGCGGCTCCCACGTGGAGCCGTAATCGGTGGACCGCCACACCCCGCCATTGTCGAACCCGATGTAGAAGACATTCGGCTGGCTCGGCACTCCGGCAAGCGCACGAGCGCGTCCGCCGCGCGGAGGCCCGATGGAGCGCCAGTGCATGGCTGCGTAGACGTCACTTGGTTCTGCAGCGGCTGTCCTGGCGGATGCCGCTCGGGGTTCTGCGGCGGCCGTCCTGGCGGGGGGCATTACGGGCTGGGCGGCGACCGTGAAGGTCGGGGCAACGATCACGATGGCAAATAGAGCGAAGCGGGACACGGATGTGCGCACGAGCTCTCTCTCCTGGACTCACGAAGGGTCGTCAACCTCTCTCGGCCAATCAGAATTACAGTCGGTCGCTGGTGGATGTAACTCCCCATGACGCGGTGCAGCAGACGAACGCCGCAACGAGGCGAAGCCGATTCACTTCAACCAGATCAGAATCACATTTGTCGAAGGGCCGCAGCCGGGCGGCTTTGTCCGGTCGAACGCTGAAGGCGCATCAGCAATTCTGTACATCTCCATGCCGAGGACGTCGTCCGGATTGACGAGCGCGTCTATGCCCCGCCTGCGAAAGCCGTATGCGCTATTCTGCCGAACCCTCGAGCCCGTCTCGAGCTGCTGCTCGCTGGCGATCGAGATGCCGTTGATATAGACATCGTCGCACCGCCCGATTTCGCGGCCCGTATGGTATCGCACGTCCGAGAGCAACGAGAGATTCCATTCGGCGAGCTGCTCCGCGGTGACGAATGCGGACTCGGGTGCTCCGCTAGATCGCTTCCGATCGTAGAACCCTGCAATCTCCAGCCGGCGCACTGTGTCGGCCGCCGGGCGCGTTTTGGAGACCACTGCCGGCAGGGTCTGCGCGAGCGGTTTGAGGACGATCGTGATGGACGTCGTGTCAGTTGCAGAGACCGTGACCGGCACCATGAGCGCCGCGTAGCCGATCTTCCGAATCGCGAGAATCGTCGTGCCCGCACCCAACCAGGTGAGCGAGATCGCGCCCGATGCAGGGGTGACCGCCCTGGTGTTGGTGGCGAGATCGACCACCTCCGCCCCCGCCACGGGTTTTCCCGTCGCGTCATCGAAGACACCGAGGAGACGCCCGGGATTGTGACTCTGCGCCGCGGCTGTTGTGGTTCCGGCTGCGGAGACCGCGATAACGAACGCGAAGAGGAACGACTTGTGATTCACGAGGCCCCGCCCAGCAGAGGTTGCATCGCTTCAACAAGTGCAGACTATGCACCGTTCCCTCGTGATCAAGCTACTCTCCCCGGCGACTGTGCGGCCATCCGCGGATATCGACGGCAGGCCCGCGCATTTCGTCAGGGGCCCTGCGGATTACTGGCGCTCCTGCGCGGAGATCGTTCCCCCGGACGTGCAGATCGACGGGTCTTGACGGGAACATGGACGCCGACCCTGCCGATCACTTTCTCGCCGCGGGCCTGAACGTTCGTCGCCTTCGCGGAGAACGTGCGCCCGTTTTCGCACTTCGCCGCCATGCGCGACAGGAATAAACTGATCGGCTCACAGATCGCGCGGCCTGGGTGCGGACCACGTGAGCCCCTCCTCGCACTACTCCGCCCCAGACGCGCAGCGTGTTGGGCTCTCCCCGGAGATCGTCCTCGCGAGGGGTAGAAGTATATGAAAACGCCGGACTACGTTGGTGTCGCGAACCGGCCGCACCCATCCCGAGACGCACCGCATGCAGTCGCGGATGCCCGGCACGAAACCCCCCCGGGCGCCCACCCAGCGCCGAGGCCGCCACCGCCAGCGGCCAAGCCAGCACAGCCGCGGTCGGAGGCAACCCACCAACTGGCGCACTCGCGCCACTCACGGCCGAGGTGGGCGCAGCCTCCGCCGAACATCGCACATCCACCTGCCAACCGGACGCGCCCCGGACCGAACGCGCGGCACGCACGCGCGACCGCGCGTCACCAGGCCTCGGGCCGGCCGCACCAGGCACGGACGCGCCGCACCCCCTTCCGGACCCACCCCACTCGATGCAGAGTATGGCGCACCTTCCGGCATGCCATCGCACGCATCGTCACTTCATCCGTACCTGCCGCTCACCCGCCCATGCAGAACGACCAGCACCGGCAAATCGACTCGATCATCCGTGTCTCGCAATTCATGGCGGACCACCAGCTCGATGGACCTCCGTACACGGCCGTGCGCAAACGCATTGACGCCGCTGCCATCGCTCTCCCCGCGCTTGCGGAGGCACAGTATAGAGCGCACAGCCGTGTGGTGGAAGTGGGTGGTGAAATCCTGTTGCTCCGCCAAGCGCTCCGCGAAGACCATATGATCAAGATTGCGCGCACCGGCAAGATGGTGATGAAGCATGACCCGGGCGCCCGCAAGACATTCAAGGTGCCAGGCAAACGGGCGACGAGCGCCGCGCTCGTCACGCGCGCGCGGGCAATGGCTAAGCTTGCCAAGCCGGCGCACGACGAGTTTGTGCGGGAGGATTTTCCGCCGGATTTCCTCACGCGGATGCTGAATACGGCGCATGAACTGAAAGGCCTCGAGCACGAGCGCGAGACCACCCTGCGCCGCCAGAAAGCGACAACCGCCGCACTGGCTACCGGAGTGCCCGCCGCGCGCGCCGACGTCTCGATTCTCGACGGACTCCTGCTCCCTCGCATGCGCAAGGAGAGGCCGCTGCTGCACGCATGGACATTTGCGAAGAAGCTCCGCGGCCGCCGCGGGAGACCGATGGACCGACGGTGGAAGTGGAGTAGAGGCAAGACGCCGATAGGGATATAGGCACAGCGTGCCCGGCCGCCCGTTCGTTCTCGCCGAGTCCACGTGGGAGTCGATTCGCGCGACGCCATTCGAGGTAGCCATCCTGCCGTGGGGAGCGACCGAGGCGCACAACCGGCACCTCCCCTACGCAACGGACACGATTCAGACCGAGGCCGTCGCCGCCGAGTCCGCGCGCCTTGCATGGGAGAGCGGCACGCGCGTGCTCGTGCTGCCCGGCGTTCCCTTCGGCGTGAACACGGGTCAGGCAGAAGTCCCGTTCTGCCTGAACATGAATCCGACCACGCAGCTCGCCCTCCTGCGGGATATCGCGCGCAGTCTCGCTCCACATGGAGTGCGGAAGCTCGTGATTCTCAATGGCCACGGCGGCAATGACTTTCGGCAGATGATCCGCGAACTGCAACCCGTTGTGGACCTCCTGCTCTGCCAGGTGAACTGGTACAGCTGCGTGGACGCGCGTCCGTTCTTTGACGAACCGGGTGATCACGCGGGCGAACTCGAGACGAGCGTGATGCAGCACGTCGCGCCGGACCTGGTGCGGCCGTTGGCCGAGGCCGGACCGGGCACCGCGAAGCAGTTCAAGGTTCGCGGTCTGCGCGAAGGATGGGCGTGGACGCCGCGCCACTGGATTGAGGTCACGGAGGACACCGGCGTCGGCAATCCTGCGAAGGCAACCGCCGAGAAGGGGCGGCGGTACTTTGGCGCAGTGACGCAGCGGATTGCGGCGTTCCTGAAGGAGCTGGCCGACGCGGATCCGGCGGCGCTCTACGAGTGAGCCCGGTGCGCGCTCAGCGTCCCCCTGCTCCGCCTCCCCCACGCCCGCCCCGTCCGTGCGACGGCGGTCCCGCGTGCCCGCGCGGCGGGGGCGAGCCACCGCGGCGCCTGGCATTCTCCGATGCCCGCGACCGCTCCACCGCTTTCTTCGCCCGGAACTCGGCCATGCGCTGCGCCGCGGGCACTTCGAGCTTGCCCACCGGCCGCGCCGCATAGTTGAAATCCGGTACCGTCACGCGCGGCAGCCGCTTGCCGATGGCCTTCTCGATGCCGCGTAGCTCTGCTTCCTCGTCCGGCGCCACGAACGTGAAGGCTTCGCCCGTGAGTTCGGCGCGTGCCGTCCGTCCAACGCGATGGATGTAATCATCGGGCGCAGGCGGCACGTCGAAGTTCACGACGTGGCCAAGCGCCTCGACGTCGATGCCGCGCGCCGCGATGTCGGTGGCGACGAGCACGCGGTACGTGCCGTCCTTGAATCCCTTGAGCGCCGCCGTGCGCGCCGACTGCGACCGGTTGCCGTGGATACGTTCGGCCTTGATGCCGTTGGTGACGAGATACGACGCAAGACGATTGGCGCGGTGCTTGGTGCGCGTGAACACGAGCGCCTGCTTCATGTCGCCGCGCTTCAGCACGGCGAGCAGGAGCGCCGACTTCAGTTCCGCCGCCACGGGATACACCGCATGGGTGATGCCGACAGCGGGCTTCGATTCGCGCTCGATGTTGATCGTCACCGGCGCCTTGAGCATCTCACGTGAGAGGATCGCGATCGGCGGCGGCATGGTCGCACTGAAGAACAGCGTCTGCCGCTTCGGCGGAAGGTGCCTGATCACGCGCCGGATGTCCGGGAGGAATCCCATGTCGAGCATCCGGTCTGCCTCGTCGAGCACGAGGAACTCGAGCCCGGCCAGTTTCGCGTAGGGTTGCCGGAAGTGATCGAGGAGCCGCCCCGGTGTGGCGACGATCACGTCGGCGCCGCTCCGGAAGGCGTGCTCCTGCGGACCCATGCCGACTCCACCGTAGACCGCAGCGGCGGAGAGCGGGGTGTGCACGGCAATGTCATTCACGCTCTCGAGAATCTGCGCCGCCAGCTCGCGCGTGGGCGTGAGGACGAGTGCGCGCGTCGTTCCGCGCGGCCGGCCCATGAGGTGATGCAGTATCGGCAGCACGAAGGCCGCGGTCTTGCCGCTGCCCGTCATCGCGCAGGCGAGCACATCGCGGCCGGCCATGGCCGCCGGAATCGAGTCCGTTTGTATCGGTGTGGGGCGGGTGTAGCCGAGTTCCTTCAGGCCACGCAGGAGGTCGGGGTGGAGCTTGAAGATGGAGAACGGCAAGGAACGGTCCGGAGTTGAAAGGCGAAGAGCTAAAGGTAGCCGGGCGCTGCACTCCAAAATGAAATCCGCCCACCACCGCGACCGTGCGGCGCGGCAACGCGCCGTTGCGCCAGCTGCTCGAAACGGGCGAGGTCGCGTGTTATCCGTTCGTCATCGGCGAACTCGCCTGCTGTGCGTTGCACCGCCGCCATGAGCTGCTCCGTCTGCTCGATCGCCTGCCGACGCTCCCGCTCGTGGACCACTAATGACGTCCTCAGCTTCGTCGACGCGCGACGTCTCGCGGGACGTGGATTGGGATGGATCGACATCCACCTCCTCCACCACGGAATCGCCTCAGCGCGACCGCCTCCTTAATCCGCCAAACGGATTTCCCACATCGTCACCTCCACTCACGCGCTCCACATGCAGCGTCGTGCGGAGCGTCTGTGTGCCCACGACGATCGTCACGAGATAGTCGCCGGTACTCACCACAGGGCCGCCGCCGCCGCGACCACCACCACCGCCGCCCCGTCCGCCACCAGCCGGTGGCCTGAGTCCGATCATCTGGAAAACTTTCGTGACATTCGCCGGCTCCGGACCGCCGCCGCCGCGTCCGCCAACGCCTCCGCCGCCTTCCGCCGTCGTATCGGCGGCCGCGCCGCCACGTCCGCCTGCACGGCCGCCGGCAGCCACGACTGCGGCTTCAGCCGGCCGCGCGCAGAACGGATCGCCCTGCACCAGCGGGCGCTCGCAGCCCGCCGGCACTCCGCGGCCGCCGCCACCCCCGCCACCCCCGCGCCCTCCCTGTCCCGCCGCTGTACCGGCCGGCGGATTGAGCAATGTCCGCACGCGTGCCAGCGCAACCGAGTCGTACCCGGCTTTCTTCAGCGAATCAAGCACGATCGGCGCGCGCACCACCTTGATGATGCTGTCGCGCCGCTCCGAAGCCGACAGCGGAGCTGCCGCCGCCACCGGCGCCCGACCCTGGAAGTTCCACGTCACGGTGTGCATCCCCGGCCCGCCCGCGCCGTTGAGCGTCGCGAGCGTATCGCCGGTCACGTTACTCACCACGATGCGCACCGGACCCGCGGCCGCGCTTGCGCCGAGCCGATAGTGAATCTCGGCCCCGTATGGAGGGCTGGGCGTGGCGAAGAACGCTTGTGCATTCCCGTTGCCGCTCGCGGCGAGCGTGGGACCCTCACCCCATTGAAATGCGGTCCGCGGTTGGAACAGATGCGCCGCCGATGCCACGACCTTCTCATTCATCTGCTGCAACGGTGAGATATCCACCGCCCAGAGACTCCGCCCATGCGTGGCCGCGATGAGCTCGTGATCACGCGGATGGATCTTGAGGTCGAACACCGGAACAGACGGAAGGCCCGTCATGAACCGCGACCATGTCTTCCCGCGATCGATCGACGCGTACGCGCCAATCGATGTACCCACGAACAGCAGGTCCCGATTCGTCGGGTCCTCGCGACTGACGTGCACGAAATCACCCACGCCGTCCCTGGGCAGGTTGTTCACCAGCGACTTGAAGGTCTTCCCGCCGTCGTTCGTCACGTACAGGTAGGGCGTGAAGTCGTTGTTCCGATGGTTGTCGAACGCCACCCAGAAGGTCAGCGTGTCGAAGTGCGAAGGCTCGATGCGGTTTACGTAAACCTCGTTGTTCGGCAGCCCCGGGAAGCGCCCCGTGAGGTTCTCCCACGTGGCGCCGTCATTCGCCGACTTCCATACGTTCCCGTCGTCAGTGCCGGCGTACAGAACGCCCGGTTTCACGTACGACTCAGCGAGCGCGACGACCGTGCCGTATGTCTCCGCGCCGGTCGCATCGAGCGTGATGCCGCCCGTCCATGTGATGGACGTGTCGATCTTCGCCCAGAGCTTCCTGGACAGGTCGGGTGAGATGAGATTGAAGTCTTCGCCGCGCCGCGTGGACTTGAGGACGCGATTGCCGGCGAAGTAGACGACGGCCGGGTTGTGCGGCGACAGGAAGAAGGGCGCGTTCCAGTTGAAGCGGAGCGCAAGATCGACCGAGTCCTGATGCTGCGCCGCGCGCAACGGAGCGAGCCTGGCGATGATCGCCTTCGTTTCCGGGATGAGCGGATCGCCGCGCACCACCGCGATCGAGTCCTCCCAATACTTGTAGCGCTCCTGCCAGCCCGGCTTCCGAAAATTCAGCCGCTCCCCAGTTCTCGTGTTGAGCCGCGACGCGTTGCCGCCCTGCGACTCGCCATATACGATGGTCGGATCCGTCGGATCCTGCGCCGTGTAGAACCCGTCGCCGCCCGCAATCGTGAACCAGTAGGCATTGTTGACACCGCCCGCTTTCCGCCGGCTCGGCCCGCACCAGCTCCCGTTGTCCTGCGCACCGGAGCAGACGTTGTACGGCACCGCCATGTCGTAGCTGATCTCGTAGAACTGCCCGATGGGCAGGTTCTGCAACTGGATGAAGTTCCCACCTCTGTCGAACGTCAGCGCAATGCCGCCGTCATTCCCGAGCACCCAGCGCTCCGGATCGCTCGGGTCGATCCACAAGGCGTGGTCGTCCACGTGCACGCTCTGCGCGGCGTTGCGCGCCGTCTTGCCGCCGTCATCGGACACCTGAAGCTGCGTGGACGAGAAGTACACACGCTCGGCGTTCCGTGGATCGACGCGCACTTGTGAGTAGTAGAACGGACGCACATTGATGTTGTTCATCTGCGTCCATGTCTTGCCGGCGTCGGTCGAGCGATAGAGGCCGTTCGCCTTCGGCGCGCGCGACGGCGTGTAGCTGCCGTCCTTCGACGGATCAGCGGCCTCGACCAGCGCGTACACCATGTCGGGATTGCTCAGCGCGATGGCGAGTTCGATGCGGCCCTTGGTGCCCTCCGGCCAGCCGTTCCCCTTGACCTCGGCCCACGTGGTGCCGCCGTCCATGGACTTCCAGAGACCGGACCCGGGGCCGCCGCTCTTGAGGGAATAGGGCGTGCGCAGCCGCTCCCATGCCGTTGCGTACACGACTTCCGGATTGCGCGGGTCGAGCGCGACGTCTACAAAGCCCGCCTTGTCGCTGATGAACTTGACCAACTTCCAGCTCTGGCCGCCATCAGTGGTTTTGTAGAGTCCGCGCTCGGGATTCGACTTCCATGCCGCACCCAGCGCGGCGACGTACACGGTGTTCGGGTCGCGCGGATGCACCACAATGCGTCCGATGTGCTGCGTCTTCTCGAGCCCCATCAACTTCCAGGTGAGCCCGCCGTCGGTGGATTTGTAGACGCCCGCACCCGGCTCGATGGTGTTGCGCGAGTTCGGCTCACCGGTGCCCGCCCATACCTGTTGCGTGTCCGACGGCGCGATGGCGAGCATGCCCATGGAGATCACGCGTTTGTCGTCGAACACAGGGCGCCAGGTGAAGCCATTGTTCATCGTCTTCCAGATGCCACCGGCTGCCGCCGCGACGAAGAGCGTCTTGGACGGGCCCGGGATGCCGACGACGTCCGACAGTCGGCCTTCGAAGTTCGCCGGGCCGAGGTTTCGCCAGCGCAGGCCCGCGACTGTGGCGGAGTCGAGCGTCTGGGCGCCGAGCGGTGCGCCGAGGAGCAGCAGGGCGCCCGCAAGGGCTCCTGCACGAAAAGAACGGAGACGCGTCATGCGGATTCCTGAAAAACGGGTGGGAGAGAAATCGACTTGGATACGCGCGCCGCGTCGCACGTGTTGGCGGTCAGGGCACAACCGGCTTCGAGATGTTCGTCACCAGGCGATACATGTATTCGAGACTGTCGTAGAACCCCTTCTGCGGGATGCGCTCGTTCATCCCATGCGCGTTGGCGTCGCCGTAGAACTGGCCCATCGCGCCGTAGACCGGGATGCCCTTGTTGCGCAGGAAGCGGCCGTCGGTCGCGCCGGTGCTCATCGTCGGGATCACCGGAATGCCCGGCCACATCTGCGCGGTGATCTTTTCGATCTGCGCCATGAGGTCTTTCGTGAGCGGCGAGGGCGGGCTGTTCTGCGCTTCGCGCGTCGTGCTGACGACGACCTTGGGATCGTCCACCACGCGCTCGAGCGTCCGCTGGATCTCCCTGGGATCTTCGTCTGGAAGAATGCGGCAGTTCACCGTCGCGCGGGCGCGCTGCGGAAGCGCATTGGACGCATGCCCGCCTTCGAGCAGCGTTGCAACGCACGTGGTGCGAAGCTGCGAGTTGTATGAGGGATCGGCCGACAGTGTGGCCGCGGCCGCGGCACCCTTCTCGTTTTTCACAATCGCGCGCATGGCCTGGCCCATTTCCGGGCTCACCAGCGGCGCTGAGCGCTCGAAGTACGCCCGCGTGATCTCATTGAGATGCACTGGAAAATCGAAGGCGCCGACCTTCACCAGCGCCGCTGACAGGTGCGTGATGGCATTGTCCTTCACCGGCCGCGAGCTGTGACCGCCGGGATTGGTGGATTCGAGCTGGAAGTTCTGCACCTTCTTCTCGCTCGCCTGGATGTCGTGGGAGATGTACTTGCCGTTCTTGA
>DASZZO010000053.1:0-66300 GCA_035544915.1 Gemmatimonadaceae bacterium
CCCGATCCGCGATGTCCGTCTCATCGATTGCACGTTCGACGGCGTCGCCAAGCCGGACGTGGTCGAACATGTCGAAGGGCTGCGCATCGCCCGCACCCGCGTCAACGGCGTCGAACGACGTTCATCGTCGCCGCCGCCTCCGAACGAGCCGCTCGAAATGAGGTGACTCATGCGCAAGACGCCCCCCTGGATTCCCGCGCTCACAAGATTGGCCGTCCTCGCTTCGCTGGCATCAGTCGCGCCGGTTGCGTCGCTCGCGTCGGTCGCGTCCGCCCAGGACGCGCGAACCGTCACCGAGCCGAAGGTTCCGGCGGCGTGTACTGTTCTCGGTGCGCGGCTCGTTCCGGTGGCGGACACCACGCTCGCCGAGGCCGACGAGGGAAGGCTCGACACGAAGCGCATTCAGGACGCTATTGATCGCTGCGCGGCCGGCCGCGCCGTGGTGCTCCGCGCATCCGCTTCCATGCGGGCCTTCCTTTCGGGGCCGCTGCGACTGCGGCGCGGCGTCACGCTGGTGGTGGACACCGGCGCGATCCTCTTTGCCTCGCGCGACCCGAACCTGTACGACCTCGATCACGGGCGGTGTGGCACCGTGGACGAACGTGGCCATGCGTGCCGCCCGTTCATCAGCGCCGACACCACGGAGGGCGTCGGTGTCATGGGGCCGGGCACCATTGACGGCCGCGGCTGGGCGAAGCTCCTCGGCAAGGACGTGTCCTGGTGGGACCTCGCCCAGGACGCGAAGTTCCGCAACCTGAGCCAGAGTTGTCCCCGGCTCATCCAGTTCACCAGGTCGAACGACGTCACGCTGTACGACGTGACGATCCGGAACTCGCCGAACTTCCACGTCGTATTCGACCGGGGCAACGGCTTCACGGCGTGGAGCGTCCGCATCGACACCCGCGACCCGCGCGCGCGCAATACGGACGGCATCGATCCGGTCAGCGCCACCAACGTCACCGTCACGCACAGTTTCATCAATACGGGCGACGACAACGTGGTGGTGAAGGCGGGCAAGGTACCGAGCTCGAACGTCACCGTGTCGCACAACCATTTCTATCGCGGCCACGGCATGTCGATCGGCAGCGAGACCGACGGCGGCGCGCACGCCATCCGCGTGTTCGACCTCTCCATTGACGGCGCCGACAACGGGCTGCGCATCAAGTCCAACGCGAGCCGCGGCGGCCGTGTGGAAGACGTCGAGTACCGCGACATCTGCATCCGCAACACGAGAAACGTGATCGAGATGGATACGCACTACTCGGCGTCGCCGCAGACCACCGGCAACCTCATTCCCCAATACAGCAACATCCGCCTGCGCGACGTGCGCGTATCCGGCGCCGGAAAGGTCATTCTCGACGGCTACGACAAGGCGCGCCCACTCGGCATCATCTTCGACAACGTCACCTTCGACAACCCGGCGGCCATCGCCGTGAATGCGCGGCATGTCGCCCTCACGCGCGGGCCGGGCCCGATGAATCTCCAGATCACGGGCGACGACGTGCTGATTGCCGGCACGTCGTCGGACGCGCCGGTCAACTCCTGCGCGGGCAAGTTCGTGCCGATGCCCACCGGCGCGCGCGCCGCTGGCGGCCCGTCCTACGCCGCCATTGTCGATGCGCGCTTCGGCGGGGCGGACGGCGAACGCGTGGATGGCGCGCCGACCTTCCGGTCGCTCGGCGCCGCGTTGACGTCATTGCCTCCAAATGGCGTCGGCCGCGCGACCATTCTGATTCGTAACGGCCGTTACCACGAGAAGCTCACGATTGACCGCCCCTACGTCACGCTGGTGGGGCAGAACCGCGACAGTACCGTGTTGACGTACGATGCGGCAGCCGACACGCCCAGCCCCGGCGGCGGCACCTACGGCACGCGCGGAAGCTTCACCCTCCGCATCGTCGCACCCGATTTCCGTGCCGCACATCTCACCATCGAGAACGCCTTCGACTACCCAGCCAACGCCGCCAAGCCCGACACCGACCGGACGAAGCTTCGCAATCAGCAAGCCGTGGCGCTCATGACCGACCTCGGGTCCGACCGCGCTGTGTTCACCGACGTCAGGGTCACGGGCTACCAGGACACCCTCTTCCCCAACTCGGGGCGGAGCTATTTCCACGAGTGCGAGATTCGCGGCCACGTGGACTTCATCTTCGGCGCGGGCCAGGCGGTGTTCGATGACTGCGACATCGTCTCGCGCGACCGCGGCAGCACCGCCAACAATGGCTACATCACGGCGGCCAGCACCGACACCAGCCAGCCGTATGGCTTCCTTTTCATCAGGAGCCAGCTCCGGAAGGAGCGCCAGCAGATGGCGGCCAACTCTGTTACGCTCGGACGTCCGTGGCATCCGTTCGCCAACCCTCGCGCGATCGGCAGTGTCGTGTTCATGAACTGCTGGATGGACGATCACATCGGAGACCGCGGATGGGATCGCATGTCGTCGGTGGACTCGACCGGGACGCGCATCTGGTACGAGCCATCGTCGGCGCGGTTCTTCGAGTACGAAACGACCGGACCGGGCGCCGTGAAGGGCCCGGCACGCCGCCTGCTCACACCGGAGGAAGCGCGACAGTACACGCCGGCCAGCGTGCTCGGCGGATGGATACCGGCTCTTCCCGGCGCGCGCTGAAGCGCTCGCGCTTTTTCCTGGCAGCCAGGGGCAACCTCCGGGGTCCTACCAGCCGGGATTCTGTGTCAGCTTCGGATTGAGATCGAGTGCCCGCTGCGGAATGGGCATGAGCTTGTATTTGTCCGGTATCGGTGCGCCGTTGAACTTCGGAAACTTGCTGCTGTTGCTGCGCGCCTTCATCAGGTCGAATTCGATTCGCGCCTTGGCCCAGGGCCAGTTGCGCTGGCTGTCGAAATAGCCGTTCGGCCCCTCGAGCGTCAGCTCCCACCTGCGCTCAACGAAAACCGAATCGCGAAACAGGTCGTGCCCCAGTCCCGGCGTGACGTTGGGCAGCCCCGCTCGCGCACGGATCTGGTTGATGCTGGCGTATGCCTCCGCGGTGGGCCCGCTCGCCACTTCATTGGCGGCCTCGGCGATCATCAGCAGCACCTCGGCGTAACGGAGGATGATGTAATTCGGCTTTTCCGCGCCCGTTCCCGTCATCAGCGGGTCGAGGAACTTCCGCGGGAACGGCGTCTCGCTCGCGTACGGCGACGTGGCCAGGTTGTTGGGCACGTAGGTCACGATAGTCCCGTTCCTGTTCCATGACAGGAGGAACGTCGCGTCGCGCCGCTTGTCGCTGGGACTGAACGACGCGAAATAAGTGCTCTCCGCCTCGAACGAGCCATTGGTCGACGCACCCAGGTACGGTGCCGTCGCGTTCGGCGCGATGTGCGAGGAGATGCGGCCGCCGAGGCCCGGCGCACGGCTGTTCCGGATGTCGAAGATGATCTCGGAGTTGTTCTCTACCACCGTGCCGCCATAGAAATCGAAGAGCGTCATCGGGTCGGCCACCAGCGCATAGTCACCGTCGGCAACGACCTGCTTCGACATGTCGAGCGATGCCTGCCAGTCCGCAGGCGTGCCGCCGCCCGCGCCGGCGCGCTGGAGATAGACCTTGGCGAGCAGCGTCTTTGCCGCGCCGCGAGACGCCCGTCCGCGGTCGGCGCTCCCGTAGCTCTTCGACGACGGCAGCACCTTGATGGCATCCAGGAGGTCCTGCACGATCTGCGCGTACACGTCCTGCGCCGTGTTCCGCGGCAACTGGATGCTGTCCAGCCCCTGGGTTTCCGTCAGCTTGAGCGGAACGCCCCCGTACATGCGCACCAGGTTGAAGTAGTGCGTTGCGCGCAGAAACCTGGCTTCGGCCACGATCCGGCTGCGCAGCCCGGTGTCCATCGCGATTCCCGGCACGCGCCGGATGACGGAGTTGGCGCGGTTGATCGCATCGTACGCCGACGCCCAGACCGACTGCACGTACGCGTGAGTGACCGGAATGGTGTACACGTCCGGCTGGCTGCGTTCATTCGTGGCGCTCAGCCGCGACGTCCACATCTCCGTGGGATGCTCGACGAGCATCACGAAGTTGCGTCCGTAGTAGTTGTCGCCGCTGGTGTTGATGAAGCTCGCGTACACGCCATTGATGGCGGCCAGCGCATCGCCCGCGGTACGGTAGAAGTTCTGTGGCCCGACGAAGTCGAGCGGCGTTTCAGTCAGGTATTTCGCGTCGTTGCAACTGTTGAGCGTCAGGCATATCACGATCGCGGCGAGTGCGGCCGGCCGGAATTGTGTCGTCGTCTTCATGTCAGTAGGCCAGGTTGACGCCGAAGGTGATGCTCCTGGCGAGCGGGTAGGCGCCGACATCGATGCCGCGGTTCACGTTGCCCAGCCCCAGGCTGCTGACATCGGGATTGAATCCGGTGTATTTCGTGAGCGTCAGGAGGTTCGTGGCGGTGAGGTACACGCGTGCGCTCGAGAATCCGGAGGCCCGATACCACGACGGGTTGAGTGCGTACTCCAGCGTGATGGACCGGACCCGTACGAACGACCCGTCCTCGAGCAGGTCGCTCGTGATGTCAGACCCGATCGTGCCGGGCGTGAAGTTGATACGCGGATACTTGCCGTTCGGGTTGGTGGGCGACCACGCGTCTTCATAGCGCCGGCGCAGGATGTTCGTGGCAGGACTGCCCCCGTCAAGCCGCACGAGGTTCAGGTTGAGCAGCTTGTTCCCCTGCACGAAATCGACCGAGGACAGCAGCGTGAATGCCTTGTAGCTCAGCGTGTTCTGCCAGCCGCCGGTCCATTTGGGATTCGGGTCACCAATGATCGTGCGGTCTTCCGGCGTGATCTGCCCGTCCGGTCCGGTGGTGATCCTGCCGTCGGGCCCTGTCCGCGGCGGTCCGGCGACATCGACCAGGATGGGGTCGCCGGCGCGCCACGTTTGTCCCGACAGCGGTTTCACCAGCGCCGTGTACGCCGCCGCCGACGCGGAGTCCCTGAAGATCCCCCTCGTCTTGTAGCCATAGAAGACGCCGAGCGGCTGCCCCACGCGGATCAGCGTGCCGAGGAGCTTCAGATCGCTGTTCACGCTCGACGCGAAGATGTCCGTGACGCCCCCCAGGTCGAGCACCCTGTTCTTGTTCTGCGCGAAGTTGAACGTGGTGGTCCAGGCGAGGCCGCCCCAGCGCCTCGAGTTGAGCGGCACCACGTTCAGCGTGACGGCGATCTCATACCCGTTGTTCTGCACCGAGCCGATGTTCTGCAGCGCCGAGGTGAATCCGGTTTCGAAGGGCAGGTTCACCGCGAGGAGCAGGTTGCTCGTCTTCTTCCAGTAGGCGTCGGCGGTCATGCTGAGGCGACCGCCAAACATTGCGTAATCGATCCCGACATCGCTCTGCCGGGTGGTTTCCCAGCTCAGGTTCGGATTCCCCACCGACGCCGGGTAGTAGCCGGGCACCGTTTGTCCTCCCAGCGTGTACGGCTGCGAGTTGAGGTGCGACAGCGACTGGTACGGCTGAATGGCAGGGTTTCCCGTCTCGCCCGTCGAGAGGCGGAGCTTGAGCTGGTCGATGTTCGTCAATCGCCGCATGAACGGCTCGTCGGATACGCGCCACGCCAACGCCGCCGAGGGGAACGTCCCCCAACGATGGTCGGCCCCGAAACGCGACGACCCGTCGCGGCGCGATGTGAGCGTGAACAAGTAGCGATCGAACAGCGAGTAGTTCAGCCGCCCGATGTACGACACGAGCGTCCATCGCGTGTGTCCCGAGCTGACCTGCGGGCCGCCTGTCTGCGTACCCGCGCCGATCGACTCGAAGTTGTCGATGTCGCTCACGAAGTTGCTGTTGCGGACGCCGCTGGTCGTTACGTCGTTGGACTGGCGGCTGTACCCTGCCAGGACGTCGATCAGGTGCGCGGACCCGAATGAGTGTGACCAGTTGAGCGTGTTCTCGTTGAGCAGGTTCGTCGCATTCGCGGTTCCGCGAATCGCCTGCCCGTTCACCTGGCTGCCCTGGAGCGTCGTGCGCGGGTAGTACGTATCGCGCGAGCGGTTCGCGAGGTCGGCGCCCACGGTCACGCGGAGCCGTAGTCCCCCGTTGAGGATCGCTTCGGCCGAGGTGCTCCCGAGGAATCGCGTATCGCCGAGCTGGTCGCGCACGTCGGCCGCGAGCGACACCGGGTTCGGGACGTTGTTGGCGGAAAGCGGGGCTGCCACGTCGGGTTGCTGCAACGTGTAGGTCCCGTCGGCGCGGCGCACCGGAAGCGTCGGGAAATACTGGAGCGCGGCGCCGACGGCGCCGGCGCCGCCGTTGAGCGACCCGTCGGTCGGCACCGAGTTGCTGTTCACGCGGCTCGTGGTCATGCCCCCGGTCACGTGGAACCGCGTGCCGATCATCTGGTCGATGTTCCCGCGGAGCGAGGTGCGCCGGAACGCCGTCCCCAGCACGATGCCGTCCTGCTGGTACGTGCCCCCTGATAGCGCGTAGCGCGTAGCGCTGGCGCCGCTGGTGCCCCCGGTCACGCCGAGCTGCAGGCTGCGCACCGGCGCGGTACGAAAGATCTGCGCCTGCCAATCGGTTCCCTTGATCGTGTCGGTATTCGCGTACACGACGCCGGTACCGTTGGCCACCGACCACGCATTGGCGAACTGCGCGAACTCGCGAGGGCCCAGCAGGTCATATGGATGGGAGATGGTCTGCGTGCCGGTGAAGCTATTGAGCGTGAACACCGGCCGGCCGAACTTCCCTTGCCTGGTGGTGATGATCACCACGCCGTTGGCACCGCGTGCGCCATAGATCGCCGTCGCCGACGCATCCTTGAGGATCTGGATCGATTCGATGTCATTCGGGTCGATCGCTGCGAGCGGATTGGACGGCACTGTCACCGACGGATCGCGCCCGCCGTCGCTGGGGTTCATCGCCGTGGCGTCGTTCTCGATCGGGAGGCCATCAATGACGAACAGCGGCTCGTTGTTCCCTGTCACCGACGAGCCGCCGCGAATGCGGACCGAGACGCCCCCGCCCGGCGCGGAGGATGCCTGGGTCACCTGCACCCCGGCGGCGGCGCCCTGCAGTGCCTGCTCCACCGAGATCGTCGGCACTTGCTCTGTGTTCGGGGAAACAGTGCTCACGGAGCCGGTCAGGTCGGACCGCTTCTGCGAGCCATAGCCCACCACCACCACCTGCGTGAGGGCGACGGACGTGACCTCGAGACGGAGATCCGCCGTCGCATCCTGCCCCGCCACCACGGTCACCGCACGTGTGACGGGCGCGTACCCGACTCGCGTGGCCCGGAGCTGATGCGCGCCCGCCGGAACGCTTGCCAGCGCGAACTTGCCATCACTTCCCGACCGCGCGCCCAGACGCGTTCCGACGACGAGAATGGTCACGTCGCTGACGGGCTGGCTGGTGGCCTGGTCCGTCGCGGTGCCGACGATGCGGCCCGTGACGGTCTGGGCGCGCGCGGCCACGCCGAACGTGAGAATGGCGAGCCAGGTGGCGACGAATCGCATCCATCTCATGCCGGGGTCTCCTCTCGCGGCCGACGTGCGCCTGGTTTTGTTCGCGGGCCGAACAAAAAGTGCATGGAAAACCGGTGAATCACCATCTTGATGAGCCGGCACGATCGCTCCTGCCGGAGGGTTCCGATGGCAGGAAGCGATGCTGCGCAACCTGCAGGCAAAACACACGAAGTCCCCTTTTGTTCATTTGACGAACTATTGCCGGAAGAATCTGCCGTGCGCCGGCCGGGAGCGCCATAGGGCGCCGGTCACGAGGGTACCGGCACCGCGTCAAGCCGCGGTGCGAGCACGTGGATCAACACCCATGCAGACACGTATGCCAGCCCCGCCATCATGAACAGCGGCGCGTAGTTCTGGCCATTCGCCTCCAGTATCCGCCCCGTCACACGCTGGAAAATCACCCCGCCCATTGCCCCGGCAAATCCCGCGATCCCCATCACCGATCCCACGACCGAGCGCGGAAACATGTCGCTCGAAAGTGTGTAGACGTTCGCCGACCACGCCTGATGGGCGGCGGCGGCCACGCTCACCAGCGCCACCGCGGTCCACATGCCGGGTGCCAACGGCGCGAAGGCGGCGGGCACGATGAGCAGCGCGGCCACGAGCATCGCTGTTTTCCGTGCGCGATTCACCGTCGCTCCTCGCTTGATGAGCGCGCCCGACAACCAGCCGCCCGCAATGGAGCCCACGTCCGCCACCAGGTATACGGCAATCAGGGGGGCCGCCACCTGGCCGAGCTTGATGCCATAACGCGCGTCGAGGAACTTCGGAATCCAGTACAGATAGAACCACCAGATCGGATCGGCCATCGCCTTGCCGATCACGATCGCCCACGTCTGCCGGTAGCCCAGCAAACGGAGCCACGGAATGCGCGCCGCGCCGTTCTCTCCCGATGTCGCGCCCGGCTCGTGGGAGGCGCCGTTGCGAATGCGCGCGAGTTCGGCGCTGCTCACGCGGGGATCGTTGCCCGGACTCCGGTATAACGCGAGCCAGGCCGCGACCCACACGAAGCCGAGGGAGCCGGTGATGATGAACGCCCATTGCCATCCCCACGTGATCGCGATCCACGGCACGACGAGCGGTGCGACGATGGCACCCGTGTTGCTGCCCGCGTTGAAGATCCCCGTGGCGAGTGCACGCTCCTGTTTCGGGAACCATTCTGCAACGGTCTTGATGGCGGCGGGGAAGTTCGCACTCTCGGCGAGCCCGAGCATGGCCCGCGCCACGGAGAAGCCGGCAGTCGTGCGCGCGGCGGCGCTCGCGATGGCGGCGAAGCTCCAGGCGACGACCGCCGCGGCGAACCCGCGGCGCACTCCCACGCGGTCGAGCCATCTGCCCACCGCGAGGAATCCGAACGCATAGAGCAGGCTGAACCACGAGACGACGTCGCCATACTGCGACTCCGACCAGTGAAACTCGCGCTGAAGCGTGGGCGCGAGGATGCCGAGCACCTGACGGTCGACGTAGTTGATGGTCGTGGCGGCGAAGAGCAGCGCGCAGACGATCCAGCGGTATCCTGATCGCCGCCCTTCCATCGAAGGGGTCATTCCGGCCGAAGGAGTCATTCCGCCAATCCTTCCCACAGGCCGTTGAGGTACGCGGCGCCAAGGGCGCGATCGTAGAGGCCATAACCGGGCCGTGCTGTCTCACCCCAGATCGTGCGTCCGTGATCGGGGCGCGCGGGGCCCGTGAAACCCGTGTCGCGCAGCGCCCGCAGCACCTCACGCATGTTCACGCGGCCAAAGCGCGATGGGTGCGGTGTCTCGTGAAACTCGTGCGCCCCCGTGACGGCGACATTCCGGCAGTGTGCGAAGGTGATGCGGCCCATGGCGCCGAACTTCCGCGCCATTGCAGGCAGATCGTTCTCAGGGAGTGCGCCGAGTGAGCCGGTGCAGAAGGTGATGCCATTCGCGGGGCTGTCGACGAGTCCGATGAGCCGGTCGAGATCGGCCCCGCGACGAATGATCCGCGGCAGGCCGAAGATCGGCCATGGTGGATCGTCGGGATGGATCGCCATGCGCACGCCGGCACGCTCGGCGACGGGAACCACGCGCTCGAGAAAATAGGCGAGGTTGTGCCAGAGCGCTTCGCCGTCAACGTCGCGGTATGCCGTGAGCAGCGCGTTCAGCTCCTTCGCTCCATATGCGGTGGCCCAGCCGGGGAGATCGCCGGTGCCTCGCGTGATATCCATCCTGGCAAGTGCGGCATCACTGTATGCGAGGGCCGTCGAGCCGTCAGGGAGCGGCCTGGCAAGATCAGTGCGCATCCAGTCGAACACGGGCATGAAGTTGTAGCAGAGCACCGGGATGCCAAGCGCACCCATCGCCCGCACCGTCTCGCAGTAGGTCTCGATGTACCGGTCGCGGGTGGGCCGCCCGAGCTTGATATCCTCGTGCAGCGGGATGCTCTCGACGACAGAGAAGCGCAGCCCCGCGGTTTCGATTTGGGCCTTAAGCCGGGCGAGAGCGTCCCGCGACCATGCAGTCCCCACGGGAACGTCGTGGAGTGCGCTGACGATTCCCTCGACGCCGGGAATCTGCCGGATGCGCGCGAGCGGAATTGCGTCGGAGGGACCGAACCAGCGAAAGGTCAGGAACACGGCTGCGCCACCAACCGCTCGATCTCTTCCACGGTCGCGCGATTGAAGTCGCCTGGAACCGCGAGCTTGAGCGCACTCGCGGCCACCGCGAATTCGAGGGCCGCATCGTTCGCGCGACCGTGCAGCAATCCCATGATCAGCGCCGCCGCAAAGCTGTCGCCGCCGCCCAGCCGGTCGACGACGCGCACGCGATGCGCGCGGCTCACGCTGAGTGTGGCGCTGGCCGCATCGTACAAGACGGCGCTCCAGCCGTGCTCCGCGGGAGAGAGGACCTCGCGCCGCGTGAGGGCGACGAGGGCGCACCCCGTTCGCTCGGCGATGCGCTCGCACAGGGCGCGCGATTCCGCGGCGTTCGCGAGCGACCGGGTGTGAGCGTTCGCGCGCTCGTCGATCGGGGGCTGGTCCGCATCGACGCCGAGCATGGCACGGGCTGAGGGCGCGTTTGCGAAGATGAGTGACGCGCCGTGCGTGAGCGGCTCGATCAGTGCCCGCGGATCGCGCGACTGCCACAGGGCAGGCCTGTAGTTGAGATCGATGCTGACCCGCGCCTTGGCGGCATGCGCAGCAGTCACCGCCGCGGCGAGCGCCCCGGCGGGCCCACCTCCCAGCGCGGGCGTGATGCCCGTGCCGTGGAACCATTGCGCCCCCTTGAGCAATGCCTGCCAATCGAACGTATCTGGTGCGACTCTCGAAAATGCCGAGCCGGCCCGATCGTACACCAGCCGCGATTCGCGCAGGTCTGCGCCCGGCTCCACGAAATACACTCCCATCCGTTCGGGACCGCGCACGATCGAGTCCGTAGCAACCCCCTCCGCGCGGAGCACCCGGAGCGCCTCGTCACCAATGAGGTTGTCGGGCAGCCGCGTGACATAGTCGGCGCGCACGCCGAGATGTGCGAGGCCCACCGCGACGTTGGCTTCTGCGCCCCCGAAGCCGGCGCGGAACAGACCCGAGGCGAAGAATCGTTCGTCACCGGGCGGGCTCAGACGCAACATCAGCTCGCCGAAGGTGAGGGCGCGTGGAGTGGATTGCGCGTCCCCAAGCGCAAGGGCGCGTGCGGCCGGCCCGGCGGCCGCCCCGGAACTCCTGTCGGCGCTCACGTTCGCAACCGCCGTCCCGCAGCGACTGCATCGACAAACGCGCGCGCGCTCGACGTGAGACCGCCCGTCTGCCCCTGCTTGACCGACACGACATTCACCAGCGCCGAGCCCACGCTCACCGCCGCCGCACCTGCGGCGATCCACTCCGGTGCGTTCGCGATCGTCACGCCGCCCGACGGCACGAGCCGCAGAAAGGGCATCGGCGTGAGCAAGTCACGCAGGTAGCGCGAGCCGATCGCCGACGAAGGAAAGACCTTCACTAGCGCGGCGCCGGCGCGATGCGCCTCGAGAATCTCTGTCGGCGTGAAGGCGCCGGGTACGCAGATGATGTCATGGTCGCGGCAGACACCAATGACGTCGGCATCGAACGTGGGGCTCACAATGAAATGAGCGCCGGCATCGATCGCGCTTTGCGCGCTCGCGGCGTCCAGCACGGTACCCGCGCCCACGATGCAACCGTGCTCTCCACACGCCGCGACAAGCGCGGCGATCGTCTCCAGGGCACCCGGAGTCGTGAGCGTGATCTCAACCGCGTTCACGCCTCCGGCCGCGAGCGCCTGCGTTGCCGCCAGCAGGTCAAGGCGCTCGCCGAGCCGAACGACGGCGATGACTCCTGTCTCCAGGATGCGATCGAGAGTGGTCATGCGAAGGGTGGGAGGAGGAGTGCGTCCGGGTATTTCGTCAAGTCGACCGCGCCGTGGCTGCCGGGGTCCTCGAGCGGCGGATCAAACACCTCCGCGTGCCGCGCGACGATCGCGGGCCATAGCCCCGCTGCCTCGGGCAGATCCAGCGTGAACTCGGATTTGAGCGCGGAGACGAACTCTTCCGCACACTCGAGCAGGCGTTCCGTCCTGCCATCTGGTCTGGCCCAGCGCAGCACTCGGCCCCGCAGGGTGGTCACGCCCGCCGGCGTGTGGCGTTGCGCAACGAGGTTCTGCATGAACGTCGACTGCTCGGATGTCTGCAGATACGCGCACCGCGCCGCGAGCACTGACTCGTCGGCTGCGCGCAGGGTGAAGTCGAAAGTCTGCTCGCCGCCCTGCACGTGGTTGTGAAGGCGCCACCAGTCTGCATCGGCCTGCGTCAACTCGAAGGTGAAGCCGTGAGAGCTGAACTCGCCCGGCACGATGCGAATGGGGTCGATCGGCCCGTCGCCGAAGCCGACGTCGGCGAGCCAGGTGCCTTCGTCGAGATCGACTCTGAGCACGAGGTGATTGCCTATGCCCGCATCGCCCTTCCGATCACGACCTACGGCTCCTGCGCAGCGAGTGACCCGGAAACCGAGTTCCTCGAGGGCCCAGCCGAGCAGGCCGTTCATTTCATAACACCAGCCGCCCCGGCCGTGCCTGACGATTTTGTCGAAGATTGGCGCCGGGCTGAGGCCGACAGGTCGGCCAAGCTGGACGTCGAGATTCTCGTACGGGATGGTAAGGAGGTGGGCGCGGTGGATGGCGCGGAGCGACTCGAAGGTGGGTCGCATGGGGTGGGTGAGCCCGATACGACGGAGGTAATCGCGAACAAGCATAGCGGAGAGTCTACTGCAGTCGAGGGTTTGGAGTCGAGGGTTTGGAGTCGAGGGTTTGGAGTCGAGGGGTTTGGAGTCGAGGGTTTGGAGTCGAGGGTTTGGAGTCGAGGGTCGAGAGTTGAGGCATGAGAGTTGAAAGCCGCGTCGGATGACATTGCGTTGCAAAGTGCTTTTTGCTACACTCCTACTCCTGACCTCGACCCCTTTCTAAAGGCCGCGGATGAACGAATCACCCATGAAGCAGCCGAGCGCCCTCTTGCCAGTGGCAATGTCCGTCGCCGCCCTGGCCCTCGTGCTCGTGCACGCCGCGATGTACGGCGTTGTCCATGAGGCCGACGAGGGGACGCCGGCCCATCTGTTCCAGATACTCATGGCCGGACAGGTGCCGATCGTAATGTATTTCGTGGCGAAGTGGGTGCCGCGCGCCCCGAGGAAGGCTTTGGCGGTGCTTGCATTGCAAGCTGCAGCGGCGATCGCAGCGTTTACGTCGGTCTACTTTTTGACCTGAGTCGAGAACAGGCGAGGGTTGAGGGTCGAGAGTCTTGAGTTGGGGGTCTGGACCGTTTGGACTACTCCCGGTCGTCTCCCGGAACCGACGCGTTCGGGAGGGTAGCAAAAACAGAGTTGAGAGTTGAGAGTTGAGAGTCGGGGGAGATCCCGCAACTCGCATCTCTGGACGCGCGACTCTCGACCCCCAACTCTCAACCCTCGACTCCAACCTCTCGACTGTTTCAATGCCTCCCCTCGAGACGTACCGGCGCAAGCGGGATTTTTCTGCGACGGCCGAACCACGGGGCGCTGCCCTGCGCCCCGCTACGCCTGGATCCCTCCGCTTCGTCATCCAGAAACACGCGGCGTCGCACCTGCACTTCGATCTCCGGCTGGAACTCGACGGCGTCATGAAGAGCTGGGCCGTGCCGAAGGGGCCGAGCATCGACCCGCAGGTCAAGCGACTCGCCATGCAGGTAGAGGATCACCCGATCGAGTACAACCGCTTCGAGGGCACCATCCCCGAGGGCGAATATGGCGGCGGTACCGTCATGATCTGGGATCGCGGGACGTATGAGCCGCTCGAGGGTGGACTCGACGAGCTGCGCGAGGCATTCAAGAAGGGGACCATCAAGTTCCTCCTGCACGGTGAACGGTTGCACGGCTCATGGGCGCTGGTGCGCATGAATCGGGGCGCCGGCCGCCAGTGGCTCCTCATCAAGCATCGCGACCGCTACGCGCGGACCGGAGGCAACATCGTCGGCCGCGTGCTGACTTCCGTGGCGACCCAACGCACCATGAAAAGCATCGCGGGCGAGGAGCGCGCACGGGCTCGCAGCGCCGTGAAGACCAGTGAGCGGCGCGCGCCCACCCGCACGACCCCGACGCGCGTCATCCCCAGGCTTGAACCCATGCTCGCCCGGCTCGGAACCTCATTGCCCGAGGGCAAAGGCTGGACGTTCGAGCCCAAGTATGACGGTATTCGTGTGCTCGCCTTTGCGGATGGCGATGCCGTAAGCCTGGTGACCCGGAATCAGCTGGACAAGGCATCACAGTTTCCCGACATCGCCGGCGCGCTCACGGCGCTTTCCCGGAAAAAGCGTCGCCCGTTCGTGCTCGATGGGGAGATCGTCGCCTACGCCGGACGAGTGCTCGGTCGCTTTCAGGAGCTGCAGGAACGCATTCACGAAACCAATTCCGCGAAGATCGCGGGTCACATCCGGAACAGCCCTGCGGCGCTGATCGCCTTCGACCTCCTGATGGAAGGCGTCGTTTCATATGTGAAGGAGCCGCTGGCAACGCGCCGCGCCACCCTCGAGAAACTCTTCGCCCGCCAGCGTTCGCCTGCTCTGCGCCTCGGCGTCTCGATCGAGGGGGGCGGCGATCGACTCCTGGAGAAGGCTACGAAGGAAGGCTGGGAAGGCATCATGGCGAAGCGCCTCGACGCGCCGTATCGCACGGGAAAACGGTCGGATGCCTGGCTCAAGCTCAAGCTGGAGGCGCGGCAGGAGTTCGTCGTAGGCGGCTGGACCGAGCCACGGAGATCGCGCGAGCACATCGGATCCCTTCTCCTCGGCTACTGGAAACGCGGCAAGCTGATCTATGCCGGGCACACCGGTGCAGGATTCTCGCGCCGCACGCTGGCCGACCTGGCGGCGCGCCTGGCTCCATTGGAACGCAAGACGTCGGCCTTCGAGACCGAGCCGCGCCCCAACGCCCCTGCGCATTGGACGAGACCCGAGGTCGTGGTCGAGATCAAGTTCAATGAATGGACCGCCGGTGGCCGCCTCCGGCGGCCGGTCTTCCTGGGTGTGCGCGATGACAAGGACGCGCGCACGGTTGTTCGCGAAGGCCCCGCGAGGCAGCGGCAACAGCGCCGCGTGCGGCCAGCTGCGACCGCCCGCCGCACGGTGCAAGCCACCGCGACCAGCCGCGCGACGGCGAAAGGCGCGGCATGACGCGCGCACGCGGCGACGACATCGTCTCGCAGTTGACAGCAATCGAGCGCGCGCCAAAGGGGAGCGGGACACTCTCATTCCCCGGTGGTGCCACACTCGCCGTCACGAACCTCGGTAAGCTGTGGTTCCCGGGCGAGGGAATCAGCAAGGGCGGGGTCATGCGCTACTACGCGCGCGTTGCCCCTGTCATGCTGCCGCTGATCGCGGATCGTCCACTGGTGCTCAAGCGGTTTCCCGATGGCATCGACGGACCGTCGTTCTACCAGCAGGTAGCCCCCGCCGAAGCGCCGGATGACGTCCGGGTCGGGCTCGTCAATACGTCAAAGGGCAAGGAGCGGCGCCTGATCGGCGGGGATCTGCCCACACTCCTTTACACGGTGCAACTGGGCGCCATCGACGTGCATCCGTGGCTGTCCCGCGTTCGCACGATTCAATGGGCGGACTATTCGGTGCTGGACCTCGATCCAGGCCCGCGCGCCGGCTTCGCGCGGGCCGTGCGCATCGCGCTCCGCATTCACGCGGCGCTCAAGAAGGCGGGATATCGGGCCGCCATCAAGACGTCCGGCTCGCGCGGGCTGCACGTGTTCATACCCATGCCGCCGCGCACGCCGTTTCCGGCGGCGCAGGAGTTCGGGCGCACCATTGCCGCCGCCATCGCCACCCAGCATCCGAAGGATGCCACGGTTGAGCGCATGCTGGCGAAACGACCCGGCGATGCGGTGTACATCGACTTCCTGCAGAACGCCGAAGGCAAGAGCGTGGCCGGTCCGTTCAGCTTGCGCGCGCGCAAGGGCGCCACAGCGTCCGCCCCACTCGCCTGGAGCGAGGTAACCGAAAGCCTCGACCCAGCGGCGTTCACCATCGCAACGGTTCCAGCCGCGGCCGCGCGCCGCGGACGGCTATGGCTGAGCGCGCTGACGCGGCGCGAACGCGCTACGACTTCGCGCGCGCGGCCGAAAAGGGGCGCGACATCGCGGGCATCGAGCCGTCGGCGGCCCTGATTTCAGCGGTCCCGGTAAGCGCGTCACCGCTCACGGTGAAATCGTACGTGGTAACCATCGATACGTGAGACTGGTTGCCGTTTACGTTCAGAACAGCATCCACGGGCTCTCCGGCGACTCGTACACGGCCATGGGCGATGGTTCCGCGGAGGTGCCGTGGCTTGGTCCCCGGTTCGGGCGGCGGAGTCAGCACTGTCCACGTGCCGAACACCGAGTCGCCCTTCACCTCGAAAACGATGCTGGCCTTGCCCTTATCCGCCGAAACCTCGCCGTTTTCGTTTCGAATCTTGTGCTCGAAATCGGCAATCCAGCTGCCCGCGACGGAGGCCTGGCCCATGGCCGGGCGGGCGAACAAGGCCAGCAGGGCAACGAGCGCAAGGCGGATGGTCATCTTCACGGTTCCTCGTGTGCGGAAGGGTTCAGCGGATTGGTCACCCGACATCCCCGGGCGGTTGCCCGGCGAATGTGTCACCTTTATTCGGAACTGGGCCCGAGCGGAGGTGGCATGGTCGTCGCCGTGGGGAATAGAGATGTGTCGTCGGACGAGAACGTCGAGGAGGCCATGCGCGGGCCGCGCAAGGAGCGGCATCGCATTGGACGCACCGGCTGGTTGCGCGCCGCGGTGCTCGGCGCGAACGATGGCATTCTCTCCACGTCCAGCTTGGTCGTTGGCGTGGCTGCAGCGCACGCCAGCCGCGGTAATGTCCTCGTGGCGGGCATCGCCGGCCTCATGGCGGGCACCATGTCGATGGCTGCGGGGGAGTATGTATCGGTGCGCTCGCAAGCCGATACCGAGAAGGCCGACCTCAAGATCGAACGCGCGGAACTTCGGGCGAACCCGGCCTCCGAGCGCGACGAACTCGCCGCCATCTATGTGCGCCGGGGACTCGAGCCGTCGCTGGCCAAAGAGGTTGCGCGCCAGCTCATGGCGCACGATGCGCTGGGAGCCCACGCGCGTGACGAACTCGGAATCTCGCATTCGCTGACGGCGCGCCCGACCCAGGCTGCCCTGGCCTCCGCCGGGGCCTTCGCGTCCGGCGCGAGCGTCCCGCTCCTGGCCAGCGTGTGGGCCCCCTCCACAAACATGATTCCGTTCGTCGTGGCGACGTCACTGGTCCTGTTAGGCCTGCTCGGCGCATTCGCGGCGCGCGCAGGCGGGGCACCTGTGCTGCGGGGCGCGTTGCGAGTGACTTTCTGGGGCGCCCTGGCAATGGGACTGACCATCGGCGTCGGACGTTTCTTCGGCACGGTCCTGTGACGACGTGGACAGTTGCACCGCCGGCATTCCGGCTTCCATCCGGGCTCCGGCTCGGCGCCGTGCGACTGCAGATCGCCGACCTCGCGAAGTCGATTGACTACTACGAGCGGGTGATCGGCTTGCGCACGCTCGACCGCACCGCCACGACAGCCCGCCTCGGCGCGAAGGACGATAACGCAACGCTCGTCGAACTCCATGAGCGGAGGGGCGCGGCGCCCGTTCCACGGCGCGGCCGGCTGGGGCTCTACCACTTTGCGATCCTCCTTCCGGATCGTGCGGCGCTCGGTCGCCTTCTGGCTCACCTCACCGCACTCGGGGACCATGTGGGGATGGCGGACCATCTCGTGAGCGAGGCGCTTTACCTGACCGATCCAGACGGGCTCGGCATAGAGGTGTACGCCGACCGTCCGCCGAGGAGTTGGCGGGTGGACGGCAACACGCTCGCCATGGCGTCGGACCCGCTGAACGTTCCGGACCTGCTTGCCGCTGCTGGCGAGGTCGCGTGGACGGGTCCTCCGCGCGGCACTCGCATTGGGCACGTCCATCTCTACGTCGCCGATCTCTCCGCCGCCACCTCGTTCTACCACACCGCGCTCGGCTTCGATACGGTGCTGCTCAACTTCCCCGGCGCCCAGTTCTTTTCAGCCGGCGGATATCATCATCACGTCGGCACGAACACGTGGGCCGCGGGAGCCCCGCGCGCCGCGGAGACCGACGCGCGGCTGCTCGAGTGGACGATTCGGGTTCCTGCGCAGGCTGACGTGGAGGGTGCGGCGACGTCGCTCGCGAGTGGCGGACATACGGTGCGGCGTGAGGCGGGCGATGCACTCGCGGAAGATCCGTGGGGCATTCCCGTGCGCATTTCCGCGGCGCGTTAGCTTCGGCGCGCGCTTGCAACCGGCCGCGCACTCTTAGGGCTGCACAGCGGGCCGCATCCCCAGCGTGTGCCGGTCTATCCAATCGAACTCCCGGCGCATCTTGTCGATCTGGTGGTAGTACTCGCCGAACCCGTGCCCCTCGCGCGGATAGAACACGAGCTCCACCGTCTTGCCGCGATCCTTGAGCGCGCGGTAGAACTCCATCGGCTGGCCGATCGGCACGCGCTGGTCGTTGCCGCCGTGCATGATGAGGAGCGGCGTCGTCACCTTGTCCGCGTACGTGATGGGCGAGCGCTCCCTGTAGAACGCGAGCGTCTCCTTCGCGGGCAGCCCGTTGAAGAACGTGCCGATGTAGCCCGGAATGTCCGTCGTGCCGTACATGCTCTCCAGATCGGCCAGACCCGCACCCATCCGCGCAGCCTTGAAGCGCGTCGTCTGGCCCACCACCCATGCCGTCATGTACCCACCGTAGCTCCAGCCGGCCACGGCGAGTTTCTCCGGATCGGCCATGCCGCGCGCAATCACGGCATCCACGCCGCTCATGATGTCGCGATAGTCGCCGCCGCCCCAGTCTGGAATGTTGCCGCGCATGAACTTCTCGCCGTAGTTCGTCGAGCCGCGCGGATTCGGGTAGAGCGTCGCCCAGCCGCGGCCTGCCCAGTACTGGCCGGGCGAGTTGGGGCTCGCCTTGAAGCCGGCGTTGCTCGCGCCGGTGGGTCCGCCGTGAGGCTCGACGAGCAACGGCACCCTCTGGCCCGGCCGGTAGCCGACGGGCTTGAGCAGGATCCCTTCCACGGTCTGGCCATCGGTGCTCTGCCAAGTGATGACCTCGGTCTCGCCGAGCGCGATTGACGCGAGTTGGGGGTTCATGTGGCTCAGCCGCTGGGGCGAGGCGAAGCCCGGATCGGTGACATAAATGTCCGACGGTTCGAGCGATGACTGGATGGAACACGCGATGCGCGTTCCATCCCTCGTAAACGAGAGCGCGCCGATGAGCTGGTGGTTCGTGATTTTCTGGTAGCTCGCCGATGCGACATCGAAACTCCAGACACTGGACCAGGCCCGGTCGCCGGCCGTGAAGTAGATCCGCTTGCCATCGGCCGACCAGTGCAGCGCGCCGGGTGAGTCGTCGAATTGCTTCTCGCTGTAGGCGTCCCGCGCTCTCATAGTCGCGACGTCGTACAGCACGAGGTGCGAGTTGCGCTGCTCGCGCTCCATCATGCCGTCGCCGTGCGGGCTGTGGGTCTGGGCGAGCGCGCTGAACGCAAGCGTCGAACCGTCGGGCGACCATTGCGGTGTGCTCTGCACTGCACCGAATGGCACCTGGACCGGCGAAACAGCGCCCGCGGCCAGCGCTACGATGTACGCCGCCCGCCGCTCATCGCGGATCAGCGTGGTGGGCGAGGTGACGAACGCCAGCCGCGCGCCGTCGGGCGACCACGTGGGCGCGCCGCGCACGGTGTACATCGCGGAGTGCGCGATCTCGCGCGCCTTCTTCGTGGCGAGCTCGATCACCCACAGGTGCGTGAGCCGTTCGTCGCCCTCAAAGACCTGGGGGTCGTCGTGGCGCTTCCGACGCGACTCTTCTTCGCGCGAAAGGGAATCGGTGCTCAGGAATGCAATGGAGTGTCCGTCGGGCGACCACGAGTAGCCGGTTATGCCGTCCCGGGCGCTGGTCAGCTGTTCGGCCTCGCCGCCGGCGAGTCTGAGCAGGTGAATCTGCGCTCTCGGGCCCGATGCGTCGTCACCACCCGTTGCCGCAGCACCTCGCGCGGAGATGAACGCCAGCGTCGTGCCGTCGGGCGACCACAGCGGCTGCGATTCCCCGCGCTCGCTGAATGTCAGTTGCCGGGGCCGCCCTGCCCCATCGGCCGGCACGAGCCACACATGCCCGCGCACATCGTGCCGGTCGCTCTTGGCGGTATCGCTCTTGGCCCCTGGATGCTCCCAGCCACTCACGGTGAACGCGACGAGCGTGCCGTTCGGTGAAATGGCGGGCCCGCCCACGTTTTTCATCGCCATGATATCGTCGATCGACATGGGATGCCTGGTGGTGCCCTGCGCAACGGCCGCGGCGGCGCCGAGTGCGAGTGCGGCGAAGGCGAGCGTGAGATGGGTCCGGGCGGGTTGGGTCATTGCTGAATCCTCGGGCGAGTCTGTAGCGCTTCCCCACGGCATTGGAGCGAGGGTGGGAGCTGCAGTGGAACTACGGATGACAGGGATATCTTACGGATGTTCGCAGATACTTGCTCGGGGGAACTCCCCAGTCACGGCACCAGGGTCGGCTCGTAGTTGAGGACAAACTCGATGAACTTCGATACCTCGATCATGTCGCGGCCGATGAACCGCACGGAGTGCGCGCTGGTGCGCTGGACGGTGGACAGGAAAGCGAGCAGTTCCACGGGCCGATAGTTCTTGAAGCTCAAGTCGAGCCGCACCGGCGTCGTCACGACGAAGGGACGCAGCTCGGCGCGGCGGGAGACGCCGGCTTTCACCTTCTCGCGCACGAGCTTCTGGGCGGCCTCCGGCGTCATGCTCGCGGCCGCGTGAAAGCTGATAGCACGCTTGACCACCGCGCCCTCGATCGGGCCCAGGAGGGCCTGCGCCTCCGCGACCGCCGCGTCATCTCCCGTGATGGCCACCACGGCCACGCCAAACCGGCCCGCAATCGCCGCGTTGACTCCCGCCTCGGGCATCGCCACGCCATTCAGTTCGACTCGCGTGAGATTCGCGCTCGACATCGTGTGCGCGCGCACGCCGGTCGGGCTCGTCGTGGACGCGTGATAGCCGATGAAGACGGCCGCTGCGAAGCTCGAGTCGATTCCCTCCATCATCATGAGTGGCCGCGGCCAGGAGCGCACCAGCGTGACATCCTCGGGCAATCGCTCGATGAGGATGTTCTCGCCATTGCCGTGCGAGTCGCTCACCACGATCGTCGTGGCGCCGGCGTCGCGCGCGCCCTGGATGGCGGCGAGGACCTCGGCGGTCATGAAGCCCCGGAACCGTTCGTATTCGAAGCCGGTCGTACCCAGTTGGTCGCCCGAGACGACACCCGCGATCCCCTCCATGTCAGCGGAGATGTACACCTTGAGAGCACGCTGCGCCTGGGCCGCGGAACGCGCCACGCAGAGCGTGACGAGCAGGACAACGGCATGTGAGAGGCGATTCATGACCGGAGCGCGCGTTGAGGTGGCGTACCCAGGCGCGCAGCCATTGAAGCGGCGCCTTGTTCCTGCGAATGTTATGATGGCTGTTGCGCCGTAGCCAGCGGCACCCTGGCCACACACCGTTCGCAAGGAGCGCCGTATGCGTGCCGTTTCAGGTCATCGTCATATCCTCGGCGCCGTCATGTGTCTGGGCGGCGCCGTCGCCCCCGCGCTATCCGGGGCACAGGAGGTGGCAGCCGCACCCGCACCGTGCCACCTTCAGGCGTGCGGACTCGCCTTCGATTGGGGATCGGGCAAGACGTCAGCGAACTACCCCTCGGACCGCCGCTACGGTTCGGGCGACGATTTCGAAGCGAAGATGCGCAGCGCCCTCGCCGACCACGGCGTCCGCACCAAGGACGCACCCGCGGACGGCCCCCTGCTGATCACACTCAAGCCGACCATGCGACCCAGGTCCATGTGCGATGCGATGGCGGGAACCAGCACCGACATGAGTTGCACGTCGATGTCGGACCTCACGGTCACCTTCGCGTCGAGCGATCCGGCCGTGAAGGCACCGAACGCCATGCACTTCTCGAACCGCTGTGGCGCGCGCGACACGTTCATGACGATGGCGCAGTTCGGTCAGTATGCGGCGGACATGCTGTACTACGCGCTGGAAGGGGCGCAGAAGAAGGAGGCGAGGCCGGTGATGCGGTGCTAAGGAGGGCGGGAGGCGATATCCGCCCTAACACGGCAGCGTGAGCTTCGCCTCGCACCCGCGCCCATTCTGCCGCTCGGTGAGCGCCAGCATCCCGCCATGCGACTCGGCGATCTGACGTGACAGCACCAGCCCGATGCCCGTGCCGCCAGGCTTCGTCGTGAAGAAGGGAACGAAGAGGTTGGCCGTCTCGGGCAGGCCGGGTCCGTCGTCCTGCACGACGAGCTCGAAGCGCGAGGCATCGGCCGCCCAGCGAACGCGTACGCCAGCGTCCTTTTCCGGTGACGCGAGTACCGCGTCCACGGCATTCGCCACGAGGTTGATGAGTAACTGATCCAGCTGGTCGCCATCGGCGTTCAGTGTCATGGCTGGTCCGCCGAGGATCTCCACGGGCATCCGCGTCTCGAGGCGCACGGTGCGGTTGACCCAGGCAGCAACGTCGACTGTGGAGCGCCGCGGAGGAGGCAGTTTCGCGAGTCGCGTGTACGACGCGAGGAACCGGCCGAGCGCCTCCGAGCGCGACGTGATCACGCCGAGTCCACGCTGGAGGTCCTCCCGCAGCTCCCCCTCCGGAGGCGAGCGGCCCAGCAGCTCGTGCAGGCGCTCGGCGATTGACTTGATGGGGGTGATCGAGTTGTTGATCTCGTGCCCCAGCACGCGCACGAGGCGCTGCGTGGCCAGGCGTTCTTCGTCGCGCAGTGCGCGACTCACGTCCGCGAGCACCACGAACTGGTGCGGCCGGCCACCCTGCCGGAAGTCTCCGCGCCGCACTTCCCAGCGGGCGCGCTGGCCACCGAGCGACAGCTCCACCATCCGCGGCGCCACGCCCTGCAGGCATTCGCCCAGCCCCAGTTCCTCGGCGCGCCGGCCCAGCAGTCGTTCGGCGGGCTGAGCGAGCAATCGCTCACCAGACGCGTTCACCACGCGAAGCGCGCCCGCGTCGTCGAACGCAAAAACGGCGACGTCGATTTCCGCCATCACGCGGCGGAGCAGTGCGGTGGCCTCGAGCGAACCGAGCCGCCGTTCGCGCAACTCGTCCATGAGCGTGTTGATCTCGAGCATCGCGAGCCCCAGCGAATCGTCCGCGTCCGCACGGCGCGAACGGAGCGAGTAGTCCTGCTCGCGGATGGCCGCGAGCATGTTGGAGAGGGTTTGCAGCGGTCGGACCACACGCTCGCGCAGGGTGAGGGCGAGCACGAGCCAGCAGATCAGGAGCAGCACGGTGAGCGTCCACTGCGTGCGCGGGGCGTAGTCGCCCGCCCAGAGGAGCCAGAGCGCCACGGCAAGGGCGGGAACGGGCGCGGCGAGCGCGAGGCGGGTAACCTGGCGCTCGTGGCTGCTCATCGAGTCGCGGGCCGCGAGTTAGAGGCCGTGTCGCTGCAAGCGCCGGTAGAGCGCGCTGCGCGACAGACCCAGTGCCTGGGCGGCCAGACTCACGTTGCCGTCGAACCGCGAAAGGGCCTTGGTGATGAGCACGCGCTCGACTTCTTCGAGGCTGAGTTCATCGAGGCGCGGCGCCGCCGCGCTCGCGGCGCCGAGCGAGAAGTCGCCGGCGCGCACCGTGTCGCCTTCGGCAAGGAGCGTCGCGCGCTCGACCGCGTGCGCGAGTTCGCGCACGTTGCCCGGCCAGGCGTACGCCATGAGCACGCGCATCGCGTCGGCATGGAACATGCACGCGCGCTTGCCGTAGCGCGTGGCATGCTGCGCCAGAAAATGCACCGCGAGCAGCGGAATGTCGTCACGCCGCTCGCGAAGCGGCGGCAGGTGCAACTCCACCGTGTTGATGCGAAACAGGAGGTCTTCGCGAAAGCGGCCCGCGGCCACTTCGGCGCGCAGGTCCACGTTGGTCGCGGCCAGAATGCGGACGTCAACGCGGCGCGTCTTGGACGACCCCACGCGCTCGAGCTCGCCGGACTGGAGCACCCGCAGCAGCTTGGCCTGCTGCGCGAGTGACATGTTGGCGACCTCGTCGAGAAAGAGCGTGCCGCCGTCGGCGAGCTCGAAGCGGCCGATGCGATCCGTTTTCGCATCCGTGAATGCGCCTTTGGTGTGCCCAAAGAGTTCGCTCTCGAACACGCCATCGGAGAGCCCGCCAAGGTTCACCGTGACCATCGCGCGCCCGGCTCGCGGCGAGGCGGCATGGAGCCAGCACGCTACGACCTCCTTGCCGGTGCCGTGCTCACCAGTGATGAGGGCATTCGCGTCCGAAGGCCCGATCCGCTCCATCAACCGGAGCAGCGGCTGCATGGTGCCCGATTGTGCGATGAGACGGGGCGCACCAGGCGGACGCAGCGCGAGATTCTCGCTCTCGAGCCGCTGGCTCCGGCGAATGGCGCGCCCGAGTTCAACCTGCGTGCGCAGGACGTTGAGCAGGCGCGTATTGTCGAACGGCTTCTCGATGTAGTCGCGCGCTCCGCGGCGCACCGCCTCAACCGCCCCCTCGATGCTGCCCCAGGCGGTCATGACGACGACGGGCAGCGTTCCATCGAGCTGCTGCAAGCGCGACAGGAGATCGAGTCCCTCGGTCCCGCCCGTGGTGTCGCGGGTGTAGTTCATGTCCATGAGCAGCGCATCGAAATCGCGCGCGGTGACGGACGCGGCGACTCCCCCGGGCGACGTGACAGTCTCGACCTCGTACCCCTCGCTCTTCAGGAGGAGGCGGAGGGCCTCGAGCACATCGCGATCATCATCGGCAACGAGCAGGCGGGTTGGACGCATCGCTCAAAGCTACACCAGCCAACCATCCTTGAGATTGATGATCCGGTTGCCGTACTTCGCGTTCTCCTCGGAGTGCGTGACCTGCACGATGGTTGTGCCGGCGGTGTTCAAGCGCTTGAACAGCTCCATGATTTCGCGCCCCTGCGCCGAGTGCAGGTTGCCCGTCGGCTCGTCGGCAAGGAGCAGGAGCGGTTCGTGAATCAGCGCGCGCGCCACCGCCACCAGTTGCTGCTGCCCTCCGGAGAGCTGCGCAGGATACAGGTCTTTCTTGGCGACCATTCCGAAGCGGTCGAGGGTGTCGGCCACGATCGACTGGCGTTCGGTCTTCTTGATATCCCGGTAGGACAGCGGGATGTCGAGGTTCTCGGCGACGGTGAGATCGTCGAGGAGGTGATACTGCTGAAAGACGAACCCGACATACTTCTTGTGCAACGCCACGCGCCGCTTGGTGTCGAGCTTGTGCACGGCGTTTTCGAGCAGGTCGTATTCGCCCGTCCATGCGCCGTCGAGCATGCCGAGTACGGCGAGCAGGGTGGACTTTCCGGCACCCGACGGGCCCATCACCGTCACGAACTCACCCTGCTTGATGTCGAGGGTGATGCGGCGGAGGACAAAAGTCTGGCCGCCGGCAATTGGGTAACTCTTTTCGATGTTTCTCAGGGAAATCATTTACGGGCAGTCGAGAGTTGAGAGTCGAGAGTTGAGAGTTCTGGAGACGGGAGACTTGAGTTTTGAGATGTGAGTTGGGCGCCTTGTGCTTCGCATCAGCGCCATGAGCATCCGCTGGATCTCGTCGAGGTTCGCGGTGACGCGGTGGAGGTCGGACGAAGGAATGAATCCGAGGTCGCCGGCAATGAGCAAATGACTCTCGAGCTCCCGTGATGAGGCGATCGCGATCTGGTACAGACGGGCCTGGTCCCCGGAGGTCTTGCGCCCCGAACTCTCCGCGATGTTTGCGGGAATCGAAACTGCCGCCCTTTGAATCTGAGATGAAAGGCCCTGAAGCTCGGCGGCCGGGAACGTCCTGGTGAGCCGGTATGCAACCACAGCGAGCGCACGCGCTCGCTGCCAGACAATCAACTCCTTGAAGTCAGCCACCGCGTCACCATGAATGGAGAGGTGACTCAATCTGGCATTTGGGAAACGTACCGGCGGACCGTTGCGTCGCCAGACGTCTCAAAGGAATGCCGCTCGAAACTCTCACCTCGCAACCCTGAACTCCCGTCCCCCCAGCTCTCACCGCCGGGCTCTCAACTCTCGTCTGCCCCCTATTCCGTTCTCAATGCGACCACCGGATCCACCCGCGCCGCCCGGCGCGCGGGCAGATAGCAGGCGACCAGGGCGACAACCGCCAGCATCAATGGGACCGCGATGAACGTGAGTGGGTCGGTGGCAGGCACGCCGAACAGCTGCTTCCGCAAAAGTTGTCCGGCGCCCCAGGACCCGAAGAGACCGATGACGGTCGCAACGGCGATCACGCGGGCACCGCCGCCAAGCAGCAGTCGCACCACCTGGACATGCCGCGCGCCGAGCGCCATGCGGATTCCGACTTCTCGCGTGCGCTGCAGCAGGACAAACGACATCACGCCGTACACGCCCACCAGGGCGAGCACCAGGGCGAGCAGCGCGAATGCCCCCGTGAGAACCAGCGTGAAGCGCGGCAGCGCTGTCTGTCGGCGCAGGAAGGCGGTCATGGGCTGCACGCGCCACACGGGCTGGTCGCGGTCCACCGACCAGATCGCTGCGCGCACGGATTTCGCCAGGGTGGCCGGATCGCGGTCCGTGCGCACGACGAAGCTGTTGAACGCCCCCGCGGCCTGCGATGTCGGCTGGTAGAGCTGCGCGCTTGGCGGATCGCCGAGCGCCTGTTGCGTGATGGTCCCTACGACGCCCACCACGGTCACCCAATCCGGCTGCGGCGCTCCCAACAGCTTGAGCCGCTTGCCGAGCCCCGATTTTCCCGGCCACTCGCGACGTACGAACTCCTCGCTGACGATGGCCACGTGCCGTGTCTCAGGCTTGTCAGTCGCGTTGAAGTCGCGCCCTTCGAGAAAGCGTATACGGAGCGCGGAGAAAAATCCGTCGGATACGGTGTTCTGCAGCGCCGACGAGGGCACCACAGCCGGCGCCGCGCCCTCGCGTTCGTAGGGAACGACGCCAAAGTTGCCGCTCAGCGGCACGGAGCGCACCAGCGCGGCCGCCCGCACGCCCGGCACGCGGCGAACCTCGTCCAGTGCGCGAGTGAGAAACTGGGTGATCTCCTCTGGCGTCTGATACTTCGATGCCGGCAGCCTGAACTCGCCGCTCAGCAGGTTGCTCGTGTCGAAACCGGGGTCGACGTGCTGGAGCGCCGCCAGACTCCGCGCGAGCAGACCCGCTCCGACAAGAAGGACCACACAGACCGCGAGCTGCGCGGTCATCAGTACGGTGCGGACATCCACCCGGCGTCGCGCGCGCCCGTCGCCGGAACGCATATTGAGCGCCTCCTTGAGGTCGGGCCGCGCTGCAGACAGCGCCGGCACGAGGCCGGCCACGAGTCCCGCGCCAATCGTCACGGCCAGCGCGAACAGCAGCACTCGCATATCGAGCGTGACCGCGCCGAAGGCACCGAGCCCGCCCGGGACCATCGCAACGAGCGTGTCGAGCGACCAGCCGGCCAGCACGAGCCCTGCCACGCAGCCGAGCGCGGCGAGCACGAGGCTCTCAGTCAGGAGCTGACGAATGAGCCGCGAGCGGCCGGCCCCGAGTGCGGCGCGCAGTGAAAGTTCACGACGGCGGCCGGTTGCGCGCACGAGCTGGAGATTCGTGAGGTTGGCGCACGCGATCAGGAGCACGATGCCCACCGCGGCGAAAATAGTCAGCAGCGGATCGCGGTTTCCGGCGACAGTGTCCCTGAGGGATACGACGGTCGCGCCGATGCCCGCGTTCGCGGCGGGATACTCCGTCGCGAGCTCGCCGGCGATGCCCGAAAGATCGCGCCGGGCCTCCGCGAGCGACACGCCCGGCTTGAGGCGGCCCCAGGCCCATACATTCTTCGCGTTGCGGACGTACCATGACGCACCCGGCGCCGTGGGAAGTGGCAACCAGGCATCCACCGGCGCGAGCGGATCGCGAAACTCCTTCACGGTCACGCCGATCACCTGGCGCGGCCGGCCGTCGAGCACCAGTGTCCGTCCCACGATGCTCGAGTCGCCGCCGAACCGCGTGGTCCACGCAGCCCACGAGAGCACAGTCACGTCAGGCGCCGTCCCCTGTGCGGTCTCCTCAGGCCGGAAGAGCCGGCCGAGCGCGGCGCGGGCGCCGAGAACCGAGAGTGTGCTCGCCTCGACGTAGGCCCCCGACACCCGGTCAGGCGCGTCGCGTCCGGTGAGGCTCACGCTCTGCTGCCGCTCGACTCCGATGCTGGCGAACGTCCGGCTGCGGGCGCGAAAATCCTCGATGTCGGGGATCGAGAGCAATCGTCGCTCGGCCCCGCGCTCCGCCCAGAGCATCACCAGGCGGTCGGCCTCCGGGTACGGGAGCGGACGCAGGAGCACGGCGTCGATCACGCTGAAGATCGCGGTGTTCGCTCCGATGCCAAGCGCAAGCGTGAGCACGGCGGCAAGCGTGAAGCCGGGGCTCCGGCGCAGGGAACGAAGGGAGAAGCGGAGATCCCTCAGGAAGTGGTCCAAAGGAGAGCCGTCGAGAGTTTGGAGGCGAGAGTTGGGAGTTGGGGGATGAGAGTCGAGAGTTGAGAGTTGAGAGTTCCAACTCGCAGTCCAAAGTCCCCGGAGTCCGGTCCGGCGTCGAGAGGCCTCGCGATCAGCAACACCTGAACTCTCAACCCTCGACTCTCGACCCCCAAACTCTCAACGCCCGACCCTCAACTCTCGACGGCCTTAGTGCGCCCCTGCGCCTGCCATCGCCTGCTCATCCACGACCCGCCCGTCGAACAGATTGATGCTGCGGTCGGCGTGGAGCGCGTAACGGGGATCGTGCGTCACCATGCAGATCGTGGCGCCGTTCCGGTTGAGCTCGCGCAGCAGTTCCATCACCGACTCGCCGTTGACGGAGTCGAGGTTTCCCGTGGGCTCGTCGGCGAGGAGGATTGCGGGATCGCCCGCCACCGCCCGGGCGACGGCCACGCGCTGTTGCTGGCCGCCGGAGAGCTGCGCGGGATAGTGCTTGGCGCGGTGCGACATCCCGACGCGCTCGAGCGCGGCGTGCACCCGCTCCTTGCGCTCGGTCGCGCTCATGCCGCGATAGGTGAGCGGCAGCTCCACGTTCTCATAGACGGTGAGATCGCCGATCAGGTTGAATGCCTGGAAGATGAATCCGATCTGGCGGTTTCTCACGCGCGCACGATCGGCGGCGTCGAGGCCGGCGACGGGGCGGCCGTCGAGGAGATACTCACCATCGCTCGCCGTGTCGAGCAAGCCGAGGATCGAGAGCAATGTGGTCTTGCCGCAGCCCGACGGTCCGGAAATGGCGACATACTCGCCCTGCTTGATCTCGAGGTGCACGTCCGCAAGCGCGTGCGTCTCGACCTCGTCCGTGAGAAAGACCTTTTTGATGCCCTGCAAGCGGATGAGCGGCTCGCCGTTTGTCGCCATCGGTTTCTCCGTGGGAGTGTACCTGCCAGGTGCCTTTCGTCTTACTTGATTCTCACGCGCTCCACATTGTCGTACTGTGACATATCAGACAGTATGACCCGGTCCCCTGGTTGCAGTCCGCGCACGATCTCGACCGTGGTGACCGAGCTTCGACCGAGCACTACCTGCGTGCGAACCGCCGCCTTGCCGCCGTCTACCAACCTGAAGATGCCCACCGTTCCGGTTCCCGCACCCGACGCGGGCCGCCCGGTATAGAGAACGTTCTTGAGCTGTTCGATCTGGATCGTGCCATCGATGCTCAGGTCCGGCACAGCGCCGGACGGGAGAGGACCATCGAGCGCCACGTCAATCGTGAGTGTGCCCGTCTGCGCCGATGGATCCTTCCGTGAGACATGTCCGGGGATCAGACCGTTGCGGGTATCTATGGAAGCGAGCTGGCCAATCTGCACGTCCTTGGCCTGCGACTCGGGAATGCGCAGCACCGCCTTGAGCTTGCCGGGCTGCACCACCTTGGCGAGCGTCGTGCCTTCCGGCACCCACTGGCCCATCTGCAGGGTGAGGTCCTGGAGCACGCCGGCCTCGGGCGCGCGGACGTGCAATGAGTTCAGCTTGGCATGCTGGAAATCGGCGATCTGCTTGAGCCGGTCGAGGTTCGCGGTCGCCACGGCGATCTGCGAATCGGCCGCCTGGCGCATCAGGGCCAGACGCTCCTTCTCGACCCGCACGCGCGTCGTCAATTCTTCGGCCACTGCCTTCTTGTTGTTGTACTCGAAGGTCGAGATGAGCTTGAGCCGGAGCAGTGAATCGGCGGCGGCGGCCTCCTGGGTGACGCTGACGAACTGCGTGTTGGTGGTGGCGACCGCGCCTTCCTGCGAGAGGCGGTTGTTCGTCAGCGTACTCCGGAGCGACACGAGATCGGCGCGGGCCTGGCTCAATGCCTGGTCCGCCTGCATCGTCGCGATCTGCTGGTCGGGGTTGGAGAGTTCGAGCAGGATCTCGTCGGCGCCAACCACGGCCCCGTTCACCGCGATGAGCCTTTCCACTCGCGCCGACGCCTGCGCCGTGATCCAGCGAATGCGCTCCGGCAGGAGGTTTCCGGGACCTCGTACCTCGCGCACCACGTCGCCCTTCCGGACGGAGTCCATGAGGAGCGTACCGCCATCCACGGTGGGCGACGCCGGCTGGAGCCGCGAGAGCGCGAGCGTGATGAGCACGAGCGCGAGCACGCCAATGCCGATACCGACGTTGCGTGCGGTCTTCTTTTTAGGAGGGCGGGCGACGTCCAAGCGAAACCTCGTTCGGTTGAATCACTCTACGCCGTGAAGGAGGAGCAAGTGTCATGCCGCCGCTATCGGTCAGTAAGTCTAAAGCGCCACGAGGCTTAGCTCACCCATTCTGCATTTGGACAGCGCCGGCCGGCGCAGGGTTGGGATTGCCCGTCCCACAAACGGACACCCGCTCGCAGGTAGCACGGCCTCCAAGGCTTTCAGTGGACGAGCAGCGCGCGCGCCAACCGCTCGGAGAACTCCCGTCGCGACATCGCTGCGGCAATCTCCGATGGCGGCACACCGACAATCCTTCGCGCATGTGCCACCAGGAGCCGCTGACGAGCGTATCCGCAGCGCGCGGTGACTGCAGCGACCGAGCGTTTCTCCTCCACGAGCGGTTCCCACACGCGCGCGAGTCGGGCCGTGTCGAGCAACATCGAGGCGCCCTCGATTCCGATACGCTCCATCCAGCGATCCACTGAGCGCCTCGCCAACCCGCTCGCTTCGGCCAGGTCATCCACCCAGCGTGGGAGTGGCCCGCTCGCGAAGAGTGAAACAGCGGCCGTTTGCAGCGTATCGGGAAGCCTGCGAAGATGCGGCGCGGCCCGGTTCAGCAGGTGCGCCGGTGCCGACGGCCCGTACAGGGAGGCGAGTTTATGGGTCAGCAGCTCGGCAACGTTGTCCTCTCCGCGCAACACCAGCTCGTGCGCACCGAGTTCGGCGGCGCGCACGATGCGACGCGCGGCGGAGGGCGTGAGCTTGGTGAAGAGCAACACCGGCACCCGGCTGTGCATGAGGGGTGCGAGAATCATCTCGAACTCCTCTTCGCTGATGACGCCCGGATCGAACACGAGCACATCGCACGCGCGGTCGCGCATTGCGGCGGCCGCAGCAGTGGCGTTGTTTTCGCGCAGCAGCGTATGTTCGCTCGACCCCGCGCTTTGGAGCATGCGGTACGAGGTGTTCGGCAGCAGCGCCAAGACTCGCATCGAGTGAGTGTGCAGGCGGTCCACCAGAGTGTCAAGACTGGCCGAAAAGCGTCCCCGGCATTTGCTTGTTTCCAGGCAGCTGCGCGGATACCTTTCGAGCCCTTACCCGGGGAGCGGCCGCGCCGAGCGGAACTCGTCTTCCGTCGTCTTCTGTCGTCTTCTGTCGTCTTCCGAATTCCCGGACTCATCAAGAAGGGCGCGAGTAGCTCAGCTGGATAGAGCGTCGGCCTCCGGAGCCGAAGGTCGTGGGTTCGAATCCCGCCTCGCGCATGTTCCCTCCCCTCCCGTGTCGTTCCCCCATTGGACATTTCCGAACTCCGCAGGAAATCCGTCGCCGACCTCAAGGTCATGGCTGAAGGGCTCCGCGTCGAAAACACCTCCGGCCTGCGCAAGCAGGACCTGATCTTTCGCATCGAGCACGCACTGCTCGATTCGGATGTCACGCTGCGCGCCGAGGGCACGCTCGAACTCCTGTCCGAGGGATTCGGATTCCTGCGCAGTGCCGACTGGAACTACCTCGCCGGGCCGGACGACATCTACGTGTCGCAGACACAGATTCGGCGGTTCAATGTGAAGACCGGCGACACCATTCGCGGCCGCGTGCGCCCGCCCAAGGCATGGGAGAAATACCTGGCGCTCCTGCAGATCGAATCGGTCAACGGCATCGAGCCGGACGCGATTCAGAGGCGCGTACCGTTCGACAGCCTGCGCCCGCGCTATCCAGACCAGCGAATCCGTCTCGAGACCAGCGAAGGCGACCTGTCGATGCGCGTGGTGGACATGATCGCGCCCCTTGGCAGGGGACAGCGCGGGCTGATCGTTGCGCCGCCGCGTGCGGGCAAGACGATCCTGCTCCAGAAAATGGCCAACGCGATCGCGGAGAACCATCCCGAAGTGCAGCTCATCGTCCTGCTCATCGACGAGCGGCCGGAAGAGGTCACCGACTTCATCGCCACGGTGCCGAGCGCCGAGGTGATCAGCTCGACCTTCGATGAACCGGCCTCACGCCATGTGCAGGTGGCCGAGATGGTCATCGAAAAGGCGAAGCGACTTGTGGAGGCGGGACGGGACGTGGTCATCCTGCTCGACTCCATCACGCGGCTCGCGCGCGCACACAATACGGTGACGCCGATGTCGGGCAAGATTCTCTCCGGCGGCGTCGACGCCAAGGCGCTCGAAAAGCCGAAGCGTTTTTTTGGCGCGGCACGGCGCATTGATGGCGGCGGCTCGCTCACCATCGTCGCGACGGCGCTGGTGAACACGGGCTCGCGCATGGATGAGGTGATCTTCGAGGAGTTCAAGGGGACGGGTAACCTGGAGCTCGTGCTCGACCGCGAGATCGCCAACCGACGCGTGTTCCCGGCGATCGACATGCTCAAGTCCGGAACGCGCAAGGAGGAGCTGTTGCTCACCGAGAAGGAGAAGAACCGGGTGTTTCTCATCCGGCACTTTCTGGGTGACATGCCGGCAGAGGATGCGATCCTCTTCCTGCTCAAGCGAATGGCGCGGACGAAGAACAATGACGAGTTCTTCGAGAAGATGGCGGAGGGGGAATGAAACAGCCGAGGGTCGAGAGTTGAGCGGCGGGAGCCAGGAGGCACGGGGGAGACTGATGGCGATCGACCTCGGCGACCGGCGAATCGGGATCGCCATCAGCGACCCCACGGGAACGATCGCGTCGCCCGCGGGGTTCATCGTTCGGCGGGCCGGAAAGCGGCCGCCGATCACAGCGCTTCTGGCGAAGGCCAGCGAACTTGGGGCACTGGGTTTCGTGGTCGGGCTGCCGCTGGACGAGCAGGGCGAGGATTCCAGCCGGGCGGGAGAGGCGCGGCGGATGGCCGTCGAGCTGGAAAAGAAAACGGGATTGCCGGTGCGATTGGTGGATGAACGGTTCACCACGGCGGCAGCGTTGCAAGTGGTGAAGGAGATGGAAGGCAGCACGCGCGGGAGGAAGGGAGACGTGGATTCCATGGCGGCGACACTGCTGCTCCAGCACGCGATGCGCATGGCGGAACATGGCGACGAGACCGGGTGAGCGACGGGCGCGCGGCGCCGCGCTTGGCGGCCTGCTGATCCTGGCGACCGCGTGCGGTGGTGCGCCGAGCGGACCCGACGTGCGCTTCACGATTCGCAAGGGGTCGCCGTTTCGCGAGGCGGCGGACTCGCTCGCAGCGCACGGGGTGGTGAGGTCCGGCCGCGCCTTCGCGATTTACGCCAAGCTGCGCGGACTCGATCGCTCTCTCCGCTACGGCACGTACGTGGTGCACCAGAAGATGAGCTGGGAACAGACGCTCGACGCCCTGCACACGGGTCGCGGCATCGTGCACACAGTCACGATTCCGGAAGGGTTCCTGATTTCGGGTATCGCGGAACTGCTTTCGGATGAACTTGGCATTTCGGTGGACTCGATTGCTGTGGCGGTGCGCGATACGGCGTTGCTTCACCGGCTCGACGTCCCGACCTCCACGCTCGAGGGATATCTCTTTCCCGATACGTACGTTTTCGCAGATGGCACCACGGCCCGTAGTGCAGTGAACACAATGGTCGAACGGTTCGAGCAAGTGTGGAAGCCCGAATGGAACGCCCGGCTGCAGCAGCTTGCGATGAGCCGGCACGACATCATCACGCTCGCGTCCATCGTGGAAATGGAGGTGGCGCGCAGCGAGGAGCGGCCGGTGGTCGCTGCGGTCTACATGAACCGCCTCAAGGCAGGCATGAACCTGCAGGCCGACCCGACGGTGGCCTTCGCGCTCGGCAAGAAGCCGGGACGCGTGTTGCTCAGGGACCTGCGTGTGAAGTCCCCGTACAATACGTACCGCGTACTCGGGCTGCCGCCCGGTCCTATCGCGTCTCCTGGAGCGGCAAGCATCCAGGCGGCGCTCTATCCCGCGAAGGTTCCCTACCGGTTCTTCGTCGCCTCCCCGGACGGTCATCACGAGTTTCGGCGCACCTACAAAGAGCACCTGGCAGCCATCGAAATGGTGCGCCATCCTGCCAAGCCCGACTCGGTCAAGCCATAGGCGGCGCCGTCGCGCCGTCGCACCGGCGCGCTGTCAGTCGGAGCGCAGGTCCTGGCGCAAAAGGATCGCCTCGTGCAGGTAGACGTGCTTCATCTCGTTGCGTGCACGGATCGTCTCGACATGCAGCAGCACGCGAAGGCAGCGCGGAAGCGCACCGTGCACCGATAGTTCCTGCGCGCACAGCAGGGGCACGCCAGTCCAGCCGTGGAGGCGTGCACCGTGCGCGGGGAATTCGCTCAGCAGGTCCGTCGTCGCCGTGAATATGGCACTCACGACATCCACGACGGCGACATCGTTCTCCTCGAGGAGCTTGTCGAGCAGCTCCTGCACCGCCGCGCGGATGAGCGCGGGCTCGTCCCGCGTCACACTCGTCGCACCGCGCACCGCGCGAACCGCCAGCCTGGCCATGGCCCTTATTGTGCCGTGATGAGAGGTTGGTGTCCACTATCGCGACCGATAGGTTGCCAGTCATGACACGCGATGCGCACGCCGTGATCTCGGCGAGAGGGGCAAAGCGCTGGTCCGGCGGCCATCCGTTCGTCTTCCGGTCCGATGTGCTGCATCCGCCTGCCGCGCCGCCCGGTGCCGTCCCCGTGCGCGATCCGCAGGGGCGACCGCTCGGCTTCGCCTTGTGGAGTCCCGCGTCCGAAATCTCGCTCCGGCTGCTCGATCGCTCCGGCGACGCGACCATCGACGGGACGTGGTGGCACGAGCGCATTGCGCGCGCCATTGCGCGGCGCAAGCCGATCATGGAATACACGACGGCGTACCGGCTGGTATTCGGCGAGGGCGATGGCCTGCCGTCACTAATTGCAGACCGGTACGATCACTGGCTGGTGGTGCAGTTCCTCTCGGCTGGGCTCGAGGCGTTCCGCAGCGAGATTGTGGAAGCGCTGCGCGCCCTCACGGGAGCAGAGGGGATCCTCGCCCGCAATGACGGCTCCGTGCGCGCCCGTGAGGGGCTCGAGCGCACCGTGGAACAGCTGTGGGGCGAGGTGCCGCCCGAGGTGGAAGTGACCGAGCATGGCGTGCGATACGTGGCCGCGCTCCACACGGGACAGAAGACCGGTGCGTTTCTCGACCAGCGGGAAAACAGGGTGCTCTGTGGTTCGCTGGCGCGCGGACGTGCGCTCGACCTCTTCAGCTACCACGGTTCCTTCGCCCTGCACCTCGCGCGCCGCGCCAATGAGGTCACCGCAGTGGACAGTTCGGCGCCGGCTCTCGAACGCGCCAGCGAGAACGTCGCACTCAACGGGCTCGGCAATGTCATGCTCGTGGAAGCGGACGTCTTTGAGTTTCTCCGCGACCGGGCGGCTGCGGGCGCACGCTACGACATGATCGTCGTCGACCCGCCGGCGTTCGCCAAGAACAAGGGCTCGGTTGAGGGCGCCACGCGCGGATACCGCGACGTGAACTTGCACGCAATGCGGCTGCTCGAACCCGGAGGGCTGTTGTACACGGCCAGCTGCAGCTACCACCTCAGCAAGCCGCTCTTCCTTGGCATGCTCCAGGACGCAGCCGCTGGAGCAGGACGCCGCATGATTCTTCGCGCGGTCACTGCGCAACCCCTCGATCATCCCGAGGTGCTGACGGTGCCGGAGACCGGGTATCTCAAGGGCGCACTGCTCGAGGCGGCGGAGTGAAGAGGATTGTCCCGTCTTGACAGCCCATCGGTCTCCCATAGTGTGTTGACATGAACCAGCGCCGCCCGCGTTCACTGCGGCACGAGTACGAGGTCTACATCGAGCGCGAAATCGAGGCCTACAAGGAGTCGGTTTCGCGGCCGCATCTCCTCGGCATCGCCGACTTTGCGCAAAGCGTGCTCGAGGGCCAGCTGCAGCTGGGCATGCGCGACGTGCTCCTCGCGGCGGAAGTGGACCGCATCATCGCCAAGCGGCTCAAGATTCCGAGTTTCGACGTGTGGCGGCGTCGGCGCGTCAAGAACGCGTCCGAGCCGAAGCGCCCGGAATATTGGGGACTGCGCGCTGACACCCCGCTCGCGCACGCCATCAGCTCGTCGCCGACCAGGGCGCGCGTGGTGGTGAGTGGCGCACGCGTGCAAGGTTCCGCGCTCTACCTGGCGGCGAATGGCTGTCAGGTGACTGCCATCGAGCCCGAGGAGGACGTCGTGCAGCGTGTGCTCACGGCAGCCGAAGATGCGGGACTCCAGTCGAGAGTGCGCGGCCTCGCCACCGAACTGAGTGCCTGGAATCCCGACGAGCCGCTCGCCGCAGTCATCTGCACCCCGGCTGCCTTCGCCGGCCTGTCGGTGATCGAGCGAGAGCGCGTCATCGCATTGCTGCAGCGCGCGACTGCGGATGGAGGCGTGCACCTCGTGGAGACGATCGTCGCCGGGCAAGACGCGATCTCCGAAGACGAGCTTCGGGCGCGCTACTGGGACTGGGATGTCACCTTCGTGCCGGAGCCCGGCCTGGCGAGGACGTTTCTGGCGCGAAAGCATTCGATGTAGCAAGACGACACGGCTCGCGCATTACGGCGTGTTTTTCTGCGACAGATGGCACTGTTCAGGGCCGCCGTGCCTTTCATAAAGCGCGAAGGGGTAGCGACTTCCGCGGGCTGGGCCGCGGGCACCATCCATGCACAAGGAGGAAGATTTGAGGGGATCTTCTATTCCTATAGTATGGATATAGCGCGCAGGAGCGCGGGAGCGGCAAATGGCACAGCGTCGAAAGGCGGAGATTGAACAGGAGCCCATGGGGATCGTGATTTCGCGCGGCAGTCGCGGCGAGCAGACGCCCCGTTTCACGGCCTACGTCTGGGGACCCGCCCCAGAGGCCGACAAGGACGCGCCGGAAATGGTAGCGGCGTGACCTGCTGACGATTGCAATCATCGCCGCCTGCAATAACACACGGGGGAGCCGGCCAAAGCCGGCTCCCCCGTGTGTTTGCCAAGAGGCCTACTTTTTCTTCGCGGCCTTTTTCTTTCCCTTCTTGGCCTTTTTCTTCGCTGCCATCTTGCAATCTCCTGTGAAGGAGTGAATTCCCTGGCGATCCCCCGGTGGATCGCTGGGTCCCGAAACCGCGTCTCCGCGGTCCCGTCTACACGGCCTCGGACAGGCTCGTGAAGTTGAAGTCCCGCACCTTGAGCGACGGCATCACGATTGCGCCGCCTTGCTCGGTGCCGGCGAGGCGTTCGGGCCGACCGAGCGCCTCCAGATTATTCAGCATGAACAACGGTGAGTCGTTGAATCGCAAATTCTGCGCGCTTCGTGAGACCTTGCCCTTTTCGATCAGGAACGTTCCGTCACGCGTCAGGCCTGTATAGAGAATTGTGCGCGGATCGACTTCGCGCAAGTACCACAAGCGCGTGACGAGGATTCCGCGTTCCGTTCCCCGGATCATTTCGTCGATGCTCGCCGTGCCTCCGGACATCTTGATCGAACTCGGCGCACCCGTCGGTTGCTTCCCCTGTTTCTTCGCCCAGAACCGCGAATAGTAGAGTTGCTTCAGCACGCCGTTCTCGATCCACACCTGACGCGAAATCGGAAAACCTTCTCCATCGAATGGCTGCGCGAGGAGCTGCGCATCGGCGGGATCCGAGAACAACGTCACTCGGTTATCGACGATCTTCTCTCCAATTTTGTTACCGCCGCCCTGCTTCACGAACGGCGATCGCCCCTCGTCGGAGGTGCGCGCATCCGTGTAATTGCCGACGAGCTGGACGAGATCGCCCACCGCTTGCGCCTCGAGAATCACGGTGTAGCGGCCGGGCTCGACCTTCTGCGGCCTGGTACTCGCGCGCGCCTTGTCGATTGCGCGCGCCGCCACCGCGGCGAAGTCGATCTGTGCCCAGTCGGGATGATCCGCGGCGGCCCAGCCCGATCCCGTGCCGTCCTTCGTCCGCACCGTAAGCTGGTAGTTCGCGCTCGTGGCGCGATGATAAGCAAACAGTTCCTTCTGGTTGGCGATCGCAGTCATGCCGGCGTTCACGATCAGGAATCCCGCAGCGTCTACGTCCCCCATCTTCCGGGAGGGATCGAGAGCGGTGCGCGCAACCTTCGCACGCTCCGCCGCCGACGCGTTTGCGGTCTGGTCGAACCAGGCATTCACCTTCACGTACTGCTGCGGCTCCAGCTCGGGCATCGCTTCCGGGTCGTCAGGCGCCAGCCTGGCGAGCCGCTCCGCTTCGCGGACGGTGCGCAGGAGTGTGTCGTCGGACAAGTCGTTGGTCGTCACGACGGCATGCTTCAACCCGTACGACGACTGCACCGCAACCTGAACGTCCACGACCGATCCCGCCGTCGACATCTGGTTCGCGGCGAAGCGTACGTTGGTGGAGAGGCCGCTGTTCACCGTCACGTTGATGCTGTCGGCCCTGGACATCTTCACCATCTTCTCGCAAAGTGCCTGCGCCGCCTCGCGGGAGAGCACGGCGTCAGCGGGGACGGACGCGCGATCCATCGTATCCAGCAATCGTTTCGGGGCGGTCATCACGATTTCCTCCCCGTGTTGATCACGTTGACCGCGCGGAAGCGCGCTGGCACACATCCATGGCTCACACCGTTGACCTGTCCGGGTTGCCCCTTCCCGTCGAAGAACGAGCCGCCGAGTCGGTAGCTCGACTTGCCACCGATCATGTCCATCGAGTTCCAGAAGTCCGGCGTACGGAACTGGTACGCGACGTCCTTCAGCATGCCGATGATCTTTCCACCCTTGATCTCGTAATAGACCTGCCCCGCAAACTGCCCGTTGTAGCGCTGCTGGTCGATCGAGAATGATCCGTCGCCGACGATCGCGATGCCGCGGTCGGTGGCCGCAATGAGATCCTCGTACGACTTGTCCTCCGCGCCCGGAAGAAGCGACACGTTGGGCATGCGCTGGAACGCGACGCTCGACCACGAATCCGCATACGAGCACCCGTGCGACCGCACGGGCTTCCCCTGCTTGTCGTACCACCATTTGAGCCACGACGCCTGCTCGCGCGTCGTCTGGTAGTCGTTGAAAATGCCGTTCTTGATGATCAGGAAATCGTCGGGCTGTACGCCGTCATCGTCGTACCCGATGGTGGAGATCGCGCCCTCCTGCGAGCGGTCGCCCTGGACGTTCATGAACTCCGGCCCGTAGCGGAACGTGCCGAGCTTCTCCTCCGGCGGGGCGACGAAGCTCGTGCCCGCATAGTTCGCCTCATATCCCAGCGCGCGGTCCAGTTCGGTGGGATGCCCAATGGATTCGTGAATCGGCAACCAGAGCGCGGATGGATGGATCACGAGGTCGTAGCGTCCGACCTCCACCGGCTTGGCCGACAGTTTCTGCGCGGCCTCCTCCGCCCACTTGCGTGCGTGTCCCGCCAGGTCCTGGTCCAGCACGTACTCCCACCCGCGTCCCATGGGAGCGACCTCCGTGGCCTGGCGGTTCTGGAAGTCGGTGAAGTCGGCGGACACCGCCGTGGCGGTGAACAGCGGCCAGCTCCGGATGATCGTTTGCGCGATGACCGAGCCGTCCGTGTTCGCATAATTCCGTTCCTGCTTCACGAAGAAGAGGATGGAGTTCACGTACTTCACCTTGTCGACCTTCAGTGCCTCGCCGTTCGCCTTGAGCAGCAGGTCCACCTTCTGCTCGAGCGGCACATCGAACGGATCGGTCTTGCACGCGCTCTTCCACGTGGCATTCGGATACGCCGGAGAAGGCGCGAGCTCCACGGGCCGGTCGCGAGCCACGCGATTGGCCCTCGCGATCGCCACCGCCTCACGTGCGGCACCTGCAACGGCCTCCGTCGTGAGGGTGCGAGTGGCTGCGAAGCCCCAGCACCCGTCGACGAGCGCGCGCACGCCACAACCGATCGTGTCAGTGTCCACCACATTGATGATCTGATGCTCGCGAGTCACCACGAAGTTCTGGCGGAATCGCGCGATGCGCGCATCGGCATACGTAGCGCCGACTGTCGAGGCGGCGTTGAGGGCCTCCATCATCAGCTCCCTGGGCGCGCTGCCTTCGAATCGCTCGATGTCCCGTTGGGGCAACGCCGCCCCGCCGAACGCATCGCGCGGAAGCGTGGTCGCAAGCGCCAGCGCAGCGCCGGAGACACCGGCTTGTCTGAGGAACTCTCTCCTGTTGGTCATGGGTTCACGCGAGACCGGGATCGGCCTGTACGGTATGCCGTCGAGTCGCGGGTCTCGATGGCGGGGTGCCGCAGGCGGGGGGAGCGCGGCGGCGCAGGACACGAACACATGTGCATCCAATAATGGATGCCAGTGACGCAACCTGCAACGAGCCCGCTGCGCGAGCGCAACGCCTTTCGCGCCGCTTTCCCTAGAGTGAGCTTTAGCCGATGCAAGCTCTCATCAAGCAATCCCGGGAGCCGGGATTCGTGCTGCAGGACGTGCCCGTTCCGGCCATCCGGGACGACGAAGTACTGATCCAGGTGCGACGCGCCGGAGTGTGCGGCACCGACGTCCACATTCATGAGTGGGACGCATGGGCGGCCGGTCGATGCTCGCCGCCGTTCACGGTCGGACACGAGTTCGCCGGCGAGGTGACCGAGGTGGGGAAGCTCGTGGCGGACGTGAAGGCCGGCGACCGCGTGACGGCGGAAGGTCATATCGTGTGCGGGCGCTGCCACCTGTGCCGCACCGGCAACGCTCACGTGTGCCCGAACACGAAGATCATTGGCGTCGACCGCGACGGGTGCTTTGCGGAGTACATCGCCATGCCAGCCACCAACGTGTGGCATCTCGACGCGGATGTGTCGCTCGACGTGGGCGGCATCCACGATCCGATGGGCAACGCATTCCACACGGCGTTGCATGGCACGGAGATTCCCGGCGCGACTGTCCTCGTCACGGGATGTGGCCCGATCGGCATCTTCGCGGTGGGGATCGTCAAGGCAGCGGGCGCGAGCCGCATCATCGCGAGCGACGTCAATCCGAAGCGGCTGGCCCTCGCGCTCGCCATGGGCGCGCACGACGCGGTCTATCCCAAGGACGCAGACGCCGCCGTACGGCGCGCCACCGACGGACTCGGCGCGGACGTGGTGCTGGAGATGAGTGGCGTGCCGGCCGCCATACACCAGGCGTTCGCGCTGGTGCGCGTCGGAGGCCGCGTGCAGATGCTCGGTATCCCTGCCAGGCCTATCGAGGTGGATCTCGCGCGCGAGATCATCTTCAAGGGAATCACCGTGTACGGCGTGGTGGGCCGCCGGATGTACGAAACGTGGATACAAATGACGCAGTTCCTCAGGAGCGGGCAGTTCGATCCCCGGCCCGTGATTACGCACCGGTTTCCGCTGTCGGAGCACGCCGAGGCGATACGCGTGATCAAGTCGGGCGACGCGGGGAAGGTGATTTTCGAGGTCGGTTGAGTCGTCTCACGGAGCATTGGAATGGCATTGAACACCGAGTTCGTGCAGGGTCTCGAGGGCGCGATCGCGCAGCTCCGGGCCGACCGCGTATACAAGACCCTCAACCACCTCGCCTCGCCCCAGTCGGCGCGTGTGCAGATGGAAGGCCGCGGCGAGGTCCTGATCCTCTCGTCGAACAACTACCTCGGACTCTGCGACGAGCCTGAAGTCGTTCATGCCGGCATTGATGCGCTGACAACCTTCGGCGCCGGCACGGCGAGCGTCCGGTTCATCTGCGGCACCTTCACGGTGCATCGCGACCTCGAGCAGGGACTCGCGCGCTTCGTCGGAACGGATTCGTCACTCAGCTTCCTCTCCGCGTGGAACGCCAACGAGGCGCTTACCGCCACGGTCGTCGAAGAGGGCGACTTCGTGACGTCCGACGCGCTCAATCATGCGTCGATCATCGACTCGATCCGGCTGGCGAAGGCCATCACCAAGTGCACCACGGCCGTGTACCCGCACGGCGATCTCGACGACCTGGTAGCGAAGCTCAAGGCGAACGCGCGCGCGAAGCGGCGCCTCATCTGGACCGACGGCATCTTCTCAATGGAAGGGAGCCTCGCGAAGCTCCCGGAACTGCTGCAGATCGCGAGCGACCACAACGCCGTGCTCATCGTGGATGACTCCCACGCGAGCGGCGTAATGGGCCGGACTGGGCGCGGTACTGCGGAGCATTTCGGCGTGCTGGGCGAAGTGGACGTCATCACGTCCACGCTGGGAAAGGCACTCGGCGGCGCTGCTGGCGGATTCGTGGCCGGTCCGGCGGAGCTTTGCGACATCCTGACGCAACGCTCGCGGCCGCAGCTCTTTTCGAACGCGCTGCCGCCCACGGTCGCTGCGAGCTCGCTTGCGGCGGTCCGGTTCATCGAGGCGCATCCGGAACGCGTAGCGACCCTGCACGAGAATACCCGCTACTTCCGCTCCGCGCTGCTCGGTGCGGGACTCAAGCCGCTGCCGGGTGAGACACCAATCGTCCCCATCATCATTGGCGACACCGCGGACGCGATTCGCATGAGCGAGATGCTGCTCAACGAGGGGATCTTCGTCACGGGATTCGGCTTCCCGGTGGTGCCCAAGGGGACCGCGCGGCTTCGCTGCCAGGTGTCGGCTGCACATTCCCGCTCGGACCTTGATCATGCGGTCAGCGCCATCAGCAAGGTGGCGGCCAGCGTGGGAATCCTCAAATAGGCCCGCAGCCGGCGCCCCGCCCGGTCCGAGTGACCTGTTTGACGCCGTCGTCGTCCCACACATGAAGCTTCCGGAGGGCCAGAAATGGCCACCGGATGATATTCCCGTCTGGCTCATTTTGAGGTGCAGCGTATGCGATCGCTCCGTCTCCACGTGCTCGGGCTTGCCGTGCTTGCAACCGTCGGGCTAACGCCTGTAGCGGCCGCTGCGCAAGAGAAAGCGGCGAGCTGGCAGGACTCCTGGTTCTGGGGTGCGTACGGCGGATATACGTCGTTCGCCACCTCTGTCGCTCGCACCAATGCGCCGACCATCGGCGCGGACTGGGTCATCACCCGCTCGCGTTATGCACTCAACCTGTTTGCCGAGCAGTCGTATTTCAACGCCGTCTCGACGGTCGTCGATTTTCCGACCACCGCCCCCCGCCGCGTCGACATCACCGACATGCGTCGCGTGGGCTTTGCAGCCATGATCTTCACGCCCTCGTACAAGCTGCTCAAGCCCTACGTCGGGCTCGGTTACGCCCTGAACTTCATCAAGACTGGCACGCCGCAAGGGGCTGCCTACGCGAGCCCCGCAGCGCGTGACAGCGTGTTTTCGCGCGTGCGGAGTGCGCGCGCGGCGGGCAAGCCTTTCGGCGACTTCGGGCTGATGCTCGTGTGGCATCGCTTCGCCCCATTCGCGCAGTACACAGTCATGCCCACCCAGGGCACCGGAAACTGGTTCGTAAATGGCCAGGGGTTCACGAACATCTGGTCGGCAGGCCTGCGCTACAACTTCGGTACCTCGATCGAGAAGAACTGGTAGCTATCTCGACCGGATGGGACTGGCGCCGAGATAGCGAGCGGTCTCGCTCCTCGCCGAGACATACGGACTGCGCCGAACGATCCACCTGAGCGGCCAGGCGAGCGCGGGGTTTGCGGGATTGATGCCAATGCGCGGCGTCGTGGCGACATCCGATTCATCCACCGGCTCGCCCGCGAGAATGCGCAACGGCGTCCGGAAGAACGTGGCGCCATGATGCCGCGTTCCCGTGATGCCGAACGCGTCGCACAGCTTCCCCGGACCGCTGGTGAGCTCGCGATCGGCGCCCCGCACCGCGCGGCGCCGGCGCATGGCCGCCATGCCCTCGACCGGTTCCACCGCCCGCAGCAGTACTGCGCTCGCGAAACCCTCCGGGCGCGTCACGACATTCGCACACCAGTACATGCCGTAGATCAGGTAGACATACGCGCTGCCGGGAGGGCCCCAGAGCCCCGCCGTACGTTTCGTACGGCCGGCGGCGGCGTGGCACGCCGGGTCGTGCTCGCCTATGTATGCTTCCGTCTCGACGATGCGCCCCCGGCAGCACACGCCTCGCACGGTGCACTCGAGCACGGCACCAAGGAGCTCGCGGGCGACAACTTCCGTGTCGCGCGCGTAAAACGCCCTCGGTAGCGGCCGCGCCTCAGTGCCCGCGGAGCTCACGTATCCGAGGGAGCCTTCCTGGCGCGCGGCTTGCGCACGCGCTTGGGCTTCCCTTCGTCGGCCTGGGGTGCATCATCAACGACACCGACGAGAAACAGGCTCGCGGGTGGCGACGCCTTCGCGAGGCCGCGGCCGCCGCGCGCAGGCGCGCTGCGGGGGCCCATGCCGCGCGGGACCACCGGCGTGTTCGCGGCCCGGACCTGATCGGCCGCGGTCTTGAGAGCCGCTTCCTTCACCTGAAGCTGGTCGGCCACGCTGGGCGCAGTGGCTGCGGCGGCCACCTCAAAGGCGTCACCGCGCTTGCGAAGATCCACGACGTCGGCGTCGTGTGCGTCGCGAAGAATGCGCGCGAAGTTGCGCTCGCTCAGGCTCTCGCTGTCGCGCCCAAGGAGTGCAAGCGCCTTCTGGCGCACGCGCTCGCTTGGCACCGAATCGTCCACCGAAACGAGTGCGTCGACCGCATCGCGCACCAGCGAGAAGGCCTCGTCGCGGGTGAGCCGGATGCCCGTGACACCGATCGCGCCGTCGGACGCCGCACTCGGCCGACTCTCGCGCGGGACGGCCACTGGCACTGGACGTGCCCTGACTGGCTCCGCCGCCGGGGCGGGAACCGCACGCTTCTCGATTCCCGAGACCGGCGTCACGGCCGGCGCGGGCATCTCAACCACGGGATGTTCCGCGGTAACGACTGAAACCGCATGTTCGGCTGTGACGGGCGTCACCGTCCCCTCGACGCGCTCAACGCGCTCCCCGCGCTTCCTGCCGCGTCCGCCGCGCCGGCCACGACGGCTGCGCCCCTCGCGGGGCTCAGCGTCGCCCTCAGTGGCCTGCTCGCTCCTGGGAAGCGCCTCGGCATCGCGGCGGGGCGGCAGGCTCGCCACAGCGCCCTCCGGCGCGCCCTTGCCCGCCTTCGGTGGCGCGACGTCGAGCTGCCCGTTCTCGAGCTTCGTGACGTGCAGCAGCCCCTTCTGCGCGGCCTCGAGACAGAACTTCGAGAACTTCGAGATGCCAAGATTCTTCTCGTCGAACGAGCTATCGATCTCCTGCATCACCTGCTTGAGCCGGTCGGAGCGCATCACGTCGCCGTTCCGCTGCATCCGGTTGATTGCTTCCGTGACGAGCTCCCACGGGTCGTGCTTCATGGTGCCTTCGGTCTCACCCGCCTTCACCAGCCCCGCGAGTGCATTGTAGCTGTAGTACTCATCGCAGTTCTGCACGAGCAGGTCGCTCGACGATTCCCGAATGCCCACGCCGATGACGTACTTGCCGTACTCCTTGAGCTTGATGACCAGGCTGGAGAAGTCGGAATCGCCGGAGAGCAGAATGATCGTGCCGATTTCCGGGCGGGTGAACACGAGCTCCATGGCATCGATCGCGAGGCGGATGTCGGTTGCGTTCTTCTTGGACGACCCATAGGCGGGCGCAAAGATGAGGTCGATCGACGCTTCCGAGAGCGGCACGATGTACTGCGGGTATCGACGCCAGTCCGCGTAGGCACGCTGGACCGCGACCTTGCCATGGACGATGTCGGAGGAGAGGAGGTTCCGAAGCTCCGTCTGGAGGTCGGAGCGGATCCCCATCGTGACGTTGTCGAAGTCGATGAGGAGGGCGGCGTTCGGCGCGTGGACAACCGGGCCGCTGATGGTGGAAGGGGACATGGCCTGTGGGCCACGGTGCACGGGGGGGATGTGCGCCCGCGCCGGCGCATTTCGGATATGACGTTGGGGCATCTGAACTCTGGCTGGCTCGCCGTAGGCCGGGTGCACCCACGCGCGTGCCGCGCAGATTGGCGCGGCCGATTCGCTGGCGGTGCGTTCGCCCGGAGTATGTGGAGGAGCTGCCTGGCGAGTGCGCACATCACTTCTTCCGGGGTCCTGCCGCGATTCGTTCGCTTGCCCGGGAGACGGTGATGGCGCAGACGCCGCTCTCTCCTATCGCATTGATAACATAGCGAGTTATGGGCGGTTTGTCACCTCGCGCCATAACTTGAGGCCGAAACCCATGCTCCCTCCGATCCGTAGAGCCCGACAGTGAAGCACATCGGCTTCCGCTCCCGGCTGCTGCTCATCCTGGCGCTCTTCGCTTTGGTGCCGTCCATCGTCCTGACGCTGGCCTGGGGAGGCATTACGGCGGAGCTCCTTCCATTGATGGGCAGTACGGCGGCGTGGGACAGTGCGGCGGCGAGTGGATCCAGAGCACTCGAGGTTGCACGGCGCTCGCCGCGCACGAGCGCGGAGGAGCGGACGCTCGCGCTACACGAGCAACAGCTGGAAACATCGGTCACGAAAGCCCGGCAGCTCGGTCTTCTCATTCGTCGTCTCGCCACGGCACTGTTCGTGGCCGGTCTGATCGGACTTGCGGCGCTCATCCTGGGAACCTCGCGAATGGCCGGACACCTGAGCCGGCAGCTGAGCCGGCCGTTGCACGAGTTGGTGGGATGGACGGAACGCATCAAGAAGGGTGAGGCGCTCCCTCCGGTTGACGAAGCTCGTGGAGCGCCCGAGTTCAGCGTGCTGCGAACTGGCATGCGGGAGATGGCGCAGGCACTCGAGGCAGGCAGGAGGGCGGCCATCGAGACCGAACGCCTGTCGGCGTTCCGGGAATCGGCACGCCAGGTCGCGCACGAACTGAAGAATCCGCTGACGCCAATCCGGTTCGCGGTGGAGCGGCTCATCCGGAGCAGGGCAGCGATTCCCCCGGAACTCTCGGACGCCATCGACGTGCTGGCGATGGAATCGAGTCGTCTCGAGGCGATGGCGCGCAGCTTTGCGCAGTTCGGCCGCCTGCCCGAGGGCCCGCCATCGGTCGTGGATGTGGGAGACATGGTGCGCGCGGCGGCCCACTCGGCCGTGCCACCGCATATTCCGTGCACCGTGACGCCGGCGGACCATGTACCGCAGTTGCGGGCGCAGCATGACGCGCTGAGCCGTGCGGTGACGAACGTGCTGCTGAATGCGGTGGAGGCCTGCTGCGAGCACGGGAGCATTGTCGTGCGCCTGGAGACACGGACGGCGGGCGAGGTGACGATCGCGGTGCGCGACACCGGCATCGGCATTGCACGGGACCGGCTCGATGCAATCTGGGAACCCTATGTGACGGACAAGACCGGCGGCACCGGGCTGGGACTCGCGATCGTCAAGCAGACCGTGCTCGCCCACGGCGGGCGGGTGGAAGCGGAGAGCGAGCTCGGCGCGGGCACGGAGATACGCCTTATCTTCCCGACGGTGCAACGGGAGCGGAGGGACGTGGGATGAACGGGCCAGAAGCGTTTGCCTTAATGACGGTTGTCGCCTTCGGCGGGTCAACCGTGTTCATTCTGGCCCGCGCCGTGGCGCGGCGCATCGAGGGCAAGACGCAGCAGCCGCACGCCCTGCCGGGCGACGTGGCAATGCGCATGGAACGAATGGAGCGGACCCTCGATTCGGTGGCGATCGAGATCGAGCGAATCTCGGAGAATCAGCGCTTTCTCACGAAGGTCCTGGCGGAACGTGAGCGCTCCTCCCTTCCCCCCGGCGTGATACGGGAGTGACGATTGCCCTCAGTCCTCATCATTGACGACGAACCCAACATCCGCCGCATGGTGGGCGCGCTCCTGTCGTCGGAAGGATTCGAGGTGCGCGATGCGCCAGATGGTGCGAGCGGCGTGTCGCGGGCCGAGGAACTGGAGCCGGACCTGGTGCTCCTCGACCTCATGATTCCCGGGGCGATGGACGGCATGGCGGTTCTGGAGCGCCTGCGTGAGCGTTTTCCCGAGCTTCCGGTGATCATGATGAGCGGGCGAGCCGGCCTCGCAGACGCGGTGAAAGCCACGCGGCTGGGCGCCGTGAACTTCCTCGAGAAGCCGCTCACGCCCGAAGGAGTGCTGCTCGCCCTGGCGAGCGCGCTCGAGCTGCGAATGGCGCGGCGCGAACGCACGGCGCTCCGCGCGGACCTGGGGCTCGCGAGCGAACTCGTGGGCGACAGTCCGCCGATGCGCGACCTGCGAGCAATGATCCGGCGCGTGGCACCCAGTGACGCGCGTGTGCTCATCTCCGGCGAGAGTGGGACGGGCAAGGAGCTCGTCGCCGCAGCCGTCCACGCCGAAAGCCCCCGCCGTGAGCGCCCATTCGTGCGAGTGAACTGCGCGGCGATTCCGCGTGACCTGGTGGAGAGCGAGATGTTCGGCCATGAACGCGGCGCGTTCACTGGCGCTACCGACCGGCGGCTTGGCCGGTTCGAGCTCGCGCACCTGGGCACGCTGCTTCTCGATGAAGTGGGGGACCTGGGCCCCGAGGCACAGGCCAAGCTGCTGCGCGCCATCGAGGCGAAGGAGATCGAGCGGGTAGGTGGTACCCGGCCGGTCAGGGTCGACGTGCGCGTCATCTCGGCGACGAACCGCGACCTCGAGCGGGCGGTGAAGGAGGGACGCTTTCGCGAAGATCTCTACTTCCGGTTGAACGTGATTCCCGTGTGGGTGCCACCGCTGCGGGAGCGGCCGTCGGATATTCCCGCCCTCGTGCGCCACTTCGCCGCCCTGCAGCGGCGGCGCTCCGGCCAGATCGCACCGGAGTGGACCGATGAGGCCGTGCAGCACCTCGCGCGATATCGCTGGCCGGGGAACGTGCGCGAGCTGGCGAACATCGTGGAACGCCTGTCCATCCTGCACGCGGGCCGCACCATCAGTGCGCCGCAGGTGCAAGGCGTGTTGCCTGCCTTCGATGGAGGCGTGTCCGCACCGGCGCTTCCCGACCCCGTGCAGCCGGAACTCACGCTGAGCGATTCACTTGACGAATATGAACGGCTCCTCATCAGCCGGGCACTGTCGGCATCGAATGGTGTCGTGGCGGAGGCGGCGCGCCGGCTCCGCACCGACCGCCCGAACCTGTATCGCCGAATGAAGCGGCTCGGCATTCTCATGCCGGCAGGCTGAGTCAGCGGGGTAGTACAAATTGACACAAGGAACCGTTCAGAGCTGGTGGTCCGGAGATAGCAGAGTGGGGACTGCACGTTGCGTAGGCGGCCGGTGCGCAATGACTTCGCTCGGCGGCGGCCCGGCGGCACGGGTCGTGCGTTGCTCTCGGGCGACCCGAACACAGAGGGAGATTCCATGAGAGGCTTGCCGCGGACGTCAATGCTGGCTTCCACCGCATGGTGCTTGCTCGCCGCCGCCGCGCAATCGGTGTCCGCGCAGCACGACACTGCCGCGCTCCGGCTCACACCGGTCGCGCGCAGCGCGGTGGAGACCTACAACGCGCAGGCCACCACTCGCGTCACAGGTGCTTTCGACGTGCCGGCATCGAAGGTGATCGCCGGCGACGTGGCGGTGCTCAACGGTCCGGTGACGATTGCCGGCCGCATCGAAGGATCGCTCGTGGCGATAAACGCCGACGTGCGGTTCGCGCCGGGCGCGAGTGTGGCGCAGCACCTCATCGTCGTAGGCGGAGGTGTCGCAGGAAAGGACAGTGCCCGCATCGAGGGTGAGATTCGCCAGCAGCCCGAATTGCTGCGGTATCACATCACCGGTGACCGCCTGGAGGCGGAGCGCGAGCCGCAATACGACGACTCCTGGTGGCGGCGGCACAGCATGCGCCACGACTTCCGTCGCGGATCCGCATACACCGATTTTTTCTTCGTCGCCTCACGCGCCTACAATCGCGTGGAGGGACTTTCATTCGTGGTGGGCCCGCGCTTCCAGCGCTTCCCGTCGTGGGGCAAGATCAACGTCGAGGCGTTCGGGGTGGTCCGCACCGCGGGTCCCGTGAAGTGGGGCAATGAAACACTCGGCCACGACGCCAGGGCCGAAGCGCAGTTCGGAAAACCGCTCGGCGTGCTAGTCGGCGCGCGAGCCTTCGACATCGTGGAGCCCACCGAGTCGTGGCAGATGGGCAACGGTGAGGTAGGCCTCTCCGCGGTACTGCTCCACCGCGACTTTCGCGACTACTCCGTTCGGCACGGTGGCGAGGCGTACATTCGCTTCCAGGGTGGAACCGATGCGGACCTGACCGTGTCTCTGAGCGACGAGCAGTGGGGTGACAGGCGGGACCGGGATCCGTGGACCCTCACCCGCCGCGAGCAGATATGGAGGCCGAACCCGCAGATGGATGTGGGCTCGATGCACCTGCTCACGACGCGGCTTCGCGTCGACACGCGCGATGGCGAGCGATCGCTCTGGTCTGGCTGGTATCTCGTCGGCGAGGTCGAGCAGGGCGCAGGCCACCTGGTGCGGCTCGGTGCGCCCATCAACCTGATTGCCGCGTTCGCACCGCTGAGACCAGAACCGGTGAACTACACCCGCGCTTTTTTTGACCTTCGCCGCTACAATCGCATCTCGCCTGATGCCGCGCTGAATGTGCGCGTTGCGCTTGGCGGCTGGCTAACCGGGGATCCGCTCCCCACGCAACGACGGCTCGCGGTCGGCGGCCCGGGCACGCTGCCGGGCTATGCCTTTCGGCAGACCGGCCTGACGCCGGACGTGCTGCAGTGTTCGAACGGGTTCACGCAGGCGGGTGTGCCGGCCCAGTGTGCGCGCGTGGCGCTCGCGCAGGTGGAACTGCGCTCCACGTTTCTGTCCGGCTGGCTGCGCGATGACGGTCCCGACGATTGGTGGCGTCCCGGCTTCAACCATCGGATGCACTGGGTGCTCTTCGCCAATGCGGGACGCGGGTGGCAGGTTGGACCCCCGGACGGGCGGATGACATTCGCGAGGAACGAGTTGCCGCCGCTCGGTTCGTTCAAGTTTGATCTCGGTGCCGGCGTGGACTTCGGTGACTTCGGATTGTACTGGGCCAAGGCCGTGAGCGACGCCGCGGCGCCCGTGCGCTTCATCGTGCGGCTGGAGCACAGATTCTGAGAACTGCGGCGCTCATTCTCGCGCTGGCCGTCCTGCCTCGCGCTCCACTGGAGGCTCAGCCGAGCGCCCGCGTCGACCTCAGACTCCCGAACCCGATCTCCCGTGTCACCGAGGAAGGACCGTTGGTGACCGCGCACGACATGCTCACGGCGTCGCGAACGCGCGCCAACCTTGCGGCCGGATTTCCGGCGCGGTTCCATTTTCGCGTCGAGCTCTGGAGCATCGGTGGGCTTTTCGGGTTCTCCCACCTGGAACGGAGCATCGAATACGACGTGCTGGTGCACTTCATCGCATTGGAAAGAGTCTACCAGGTGGTCCTGGCGGAGAAGGAACGGCCTCCCTTCTCCCTCGGGAAGTTCGCCCGAGTCGAGGATGCCGAGCGCGCCGTGGCGCGACCTACCCGTGTGCCGATCACGGCGCCTGCCGGCAAGCGCTTCATGTACTACCAGGTCACGCTGGAGGCGTCGAACATCCAGATCTCGGATCTCGACGACTTGAACCGCTGGCTGAACGGCGAGCTACGGCCGGCGATGAGCGGGAACCGGAACCCTGGAACTGCATTGACGCGCGGACTGAAATCGATCATCGCCCGGTTGCTTGGCGGCAGCTCGATCGAGTACAAGACGACGAGCCCGACGTTCCGCGTGCCCTAGCTGGCGCCGGGGCCGGAACCGGTTATGTTCGGTGCGACTCTCATCTTCGGAGGCCCGCACGTGTCGTCGCCCGAGAACAGTCCCCCTACCCATCGGCGCGCCTTTCTCGAGCGCGCCGCCACCGGCGCCGTCGCTCTCGCCGCAGTCCCGCTTCTGGCGCGGTGTGCCGATGCCTCGCCCTCGACGCCTGCGGCAGCCGCCCCCGCGGACGATGAGCTCTGGCTGAAGCCGCTCACCGGAAAGCACAAGCAGGTGTTCGATGCACCGGCGGTCAACGCCGGATTCCCTCTGATGTTCGCCGCCGCGTATCTGGGCACCATGAACGACACCTACAAGCTCAAGCCCGGCGAGGCCAGCGCCATCATCGTGTTGCGGCACATGGGGATTCCCATCGCCCTGACCGACGCGGTCTGGGCCAAGTACAAACTCGGCAAGTTCTTCAATGTCACCGATCCGGCCACCAAGCAGCCATCCGTCCGGAACATTTTCTACAATGCGAAGGCGGGAGACATGCTGAACCCCGACGCGTCAGCCGAGAAGATGCTCCAGAAGGGTGTTGTCATCGGCGTGTGCAACGTCGCGCTCACGGTGCTCTCGGGAATGGCCGCTGCGAACGGCGGGGCGAAGCCCGAGGACGCCTACACCGAATGGAAGGCAGGCCTGATTCCGGGCGCGATAGTCGTGCCGAGCGGCGTGCTCGCTGTGGGGCGGAGCCAGGAGCACGGCTGCACATACTGCTTCGCGGGGTAATGGCCGCCCAGAAATGAACTGGGGAACGACGGTCCTGCCAGCGACTGTCGTTCCCCAGTTCACATTTCGCTGCTTATCGGCGAATCAAGGTTGCCTCATGTCTGGCGCGTGCGGTTGGGATGCGCGAGCCCACGATGCTCGAGCGCCTCGATCTGGTGCAGCACTCCGGCGCCGTAAAACATCTTGATGTACTTCGCCTGCGTCGGCGTGAGCCGGCGCACCGCCCACGAGAGATGGACGAAGTGCGGCTCCACCGGATGGTGCAGCAAGTGCATGCCGCATTCATCCGGGAGGTGATTCGCCTTCCTGGTATTGCACGCACTGCACGCGGTGACGACGTTGGTCCAGGTGTTGAGGCCGCCACGCGAGAGCGGCACGACGTGGTCTCGCGTAAGCGACTCGCGCACGCGCAGCTGGGCCGACGGCCGGCCGCAATACTGGCACGTATACCGGTCGCGCGCGAACAGGAAGGTATTCGTCACCTGGCGGCGGAACCGCCGCGGCACGTGAATGAACTTCGTGAGCCGGATGACGATGGGCCGCGGGTATGCCAGTCGTTCCGACCGCACGAGGGCCAGGTGGTCGGCCTCCACGATTTCGGCCTTCCCGTCGATGACGAGGCGCAACGCACGGCGCAGCGGCACCATCGTGAGCGGTTCGAACGACGAGTTGAGCGCGAGACAGCCGACGATCATCAGTTTCTCGCCGCCGGCTCCGTCAAGTCGCGCCAGATTTTCGCACTCGTTGCGTCTCCCTGCATTGTCGCTGCGGCTCGGCAAGAGAATCCTGAATTCTAATGGAATGGCGGCGGAGGGCGCCAGTTTGCCAGCCGGCCGCCTCGAACGAGCTCACGCCCGGCCACAAGCACCAGAACTGCGGGCATGATCGGCGCCCCCGCCGCGCGCGCATCCCGGTCGGCTGGGCGCGGAGTGTGGCTTCGAGGCAGCGGAAACACCGCGATGTCGGCCTGCTTGCCTGCCTCCAGTGAGCCGATCCGGTCGTCCAACCCCAGTGCGCGAGCGCCGCCAAGCGTGGCGAGCTCCAGTGCTCCGCGGTGATCACCGTGGCCGGGCGCGACACCGCCGGCAAGGGCGAATCCGGCAGCAAGCAGCGATTCGTGCCAGACGTCCATGCGGTCGTTGCTCGCCATGGAATCGGTGCCGACACCCACGCGGACGCCGGCGGCGAGCAGGTCGCCCACTGGCGCGGCCCCATGCGCGAAGAAACGATTGGACACCGGACATGTCGCGACGCCGCAGCCCGTCCCGGCAATCGTCGCGATGTCCTCCGCGTCTGCGCGCACGCAATGAATCAGGAGTGCGTTCCGGCCGAGCACGTCGCACTCCTTCAGGAGCGCTACGGGGGTTCGAGCACGCGGACTCACGGAGATGCCGCGCCCACGCAGGAACTCCGCGAACGGCCCTTCTCCTCCCCCCACGAGCCGTGACTCGTCCGCACTCTCGGCGATGTGTGTCGCAAGAGGGAGCTGCTGCGCGCGGGCAAAGTCCGCAACCGCACGATAAAGCGCGTCGCTCACCGAATAGGGCGCATGCGGCGAGACGCCGACGCCGACGAAGCGCGTTTCGCGCGCGCGCATCGCGGCGACATTGCGCCTGAGCTCGCTGAGCGCCGCCTCACACTTCGCGGGATCGGGGCCGAACACCTCGCGGTAGGCGATTCCGCGCACGCCCAGCTCGAGCATTGCACCGAGCGGCGCATCGGATGGCGCCGTATCAGCGTACGTCGTGATCCCCGCCTGGAGTCCCTCGCGCACACCGAGGCGCGCGCTGTCGAGCTGCTCCCCTGGCGTGAGCCGGTCCCGCGCTGCGACGAGTCCGCGAATCCAGTCGAAGAACGTGAGCCCCTGCGGCAACCCCCGCAGGACCGTGAGGTCGAGATGCGTGTGCGTGTTGACGAGGCCGGGGGTGATGACAGCATCGCCGAGCTCGACATCGCGTGCGAGGGGCGCGCCTGCGCGCGGACCCACGTAGGTGATGCGATCCATCTCGACGACGACGGTCCCGTCTTCGATCGGCGGCGCCGAGACGGGCAGCACCCAGCGCGCGTGATACCGTGCCCGATATTGTCGCTCCGGCCGCTCGGTCACCGCGCTCAGCTCACGACCGGTCGCTCACCGCGTTGCGTGCCTCACGGACTTCGTCCGCCCGGACCTGGTGGCCGGCTGGGGCACTCTCTCGTGGGCTCGGTGCCTGGAATGAAGTACTCGGTGTACGCGTCCTCCGCCGGGCACTGCGGTCCATGAAGCAGGCCGGTGGGCGCATCAATGACACGTGAGATGATTCCGCCAGGACGAGGCCAGTCGGGTGGCGGCGGCTTTCTTTCGTACACCTCACGCATGAACGCCGTCCACGCCGGCGCGGCGAGGCGGCCGCCCTGTGCGTTGGACATGATCTTCTGCGGCTTGTCGAATCCCATCCAGACACCGGCGACCAGATCCGCTGTGTAGCCGATGAACCACACATCGCCACCGTCGTTCGTCGTGCCCGTCTTGCCACCGGCGGGCAGATGGAAGTATTGGCCCACGCTTGCGGCGGCCGTGCCCTTCCGGATGACGTCCTTCATCATGTCCACCATGAGCCACGCCTCTTCGCGCGAGAGCACCTGGTCAATGGAGGGCTCGGGCTTCCATACCACGTCCCCGTTCTCGTTCTCGACCTTGATGATGGGCATTGGCGACACGCGCCAGCCCAGGTTCGCGAAGACCGAGTAGGCGGCGATCATCTCCACCGGGTAGACGTCCGCCGACCCGATGTGAATCGAAGGATACGGCGGCACGGGCGTCGTAATGCCGAACCGCTTCGCCATTTCCACTACGCTGTGCTCCCCCACCTCCATGCCGACGCGAATCGCGATGATGTTCCGGGAGTCGTAGAACCCGTGCCGCATCGTCATGGGCCCGAGGAACTTCAGGTCGAAGTTCTGTGGAATCCACGGCCTGTTCGCATCCAGCTGGGGGAATTCAATTGGCGAGTCGTCCACGATGTAGCTCGGCGGCCGCCCGCTCTGGATGGCGGTCGCATAGACGATGGGCTTGAACGTCGAGCCGGGCTGGCGGAGCGCCTGCGTGGCGCGGTCGAACTTGGAATCTTCAAAGTCGCGCCCTCCGACGAGCGCGCGCAGCGCACCCGTGCGCGGATCGAGGGCGACGAATGCCCCCTGCATATAGGGCGATACCACGTTGTCTTCCTGCAGCGGGGACGACGCGCGCGCCAGGAACTGTTCGTACGTGCGGTGTGGAAACGGACCGGCATGCCCGTTCTCGACGGCCCGCAGCTGCCTGTCGAGCGCCCGCTCCGCGGAGCCCTGCAGGTCGAGGTCGAGCGTGGTGTAAACCTTGTATCCCTGTTCATAGAGCTGCTTGCCGAGCTTCTCGTCGAGCAGGCGGCGCACGTATTCCACAAAATACGGCGCGGTTTCGCCGGTGCCGCCACGGCGCTTGGCGAGGCGCAACGGGTAGGCGCGGGCCAGCGACGCATCGGCCTCGCTGATGACCCCCGCGCGGCGAAGCAGCTCCAGCACGGTGTTCCGGCGCTGCACCGCGCGGTCGGGATAGCGCCGCGGATTGTAGCGCTCCGGTCCCTTTGGCAACGCCGCGAGCGTCGCGGCTTCTGCAAGGTTCAGCTCTCGCACGGACTTGCCGAAGTAGCGCTGGCTCGCCGTCTCCACGCCGTAGGCGCCATTGCCGAGATAGATCTGGTTCAGGTACAGCTCGAGAATGCGATCCTTGGAGTACTTGGCCTCGATGGCGAGTGCGACCTTGGCTTCGCGCACCTTGCGGCTCACCGTCTTCTCGCGCGCGTTCAACCGCTCGGGAAACAGGTTGCGCGCGAGCTGCATCGTGATGGTCGAGAAACCCTGCGCGATGCCGCCCGCGCGCAGATTCGCCACGCCCGAGCCGATGATGCGCCGGAGGTCGATGCCGCCATGACTGTAAAAGCGCTTGTCTTCCACGACAATGAACGCGTCTCGCACCTGCTGCGGGATCTTGTCGAGCTTGACCAGCGTCCTCCGTTCGAGTCCGAGCTCGGCAATGAAGCGGCCGTCGGCGGCGTAGAGGCGAGAAGTCTGGCGCGGCTGGAATCGTTCGAGGCCTGCGAGCGACGGGCACGCCTTGCCACTGCACGCGAACGCCCAGAGGAGGCCCGCCGCAACGCTGCCCAGGATGGCGAGGCCCGCACAGACCGCCAGCACCAGGGAGATCCTGCGTTGACTCAGCGCCGAGAGCGAGAGCTTGAGTTGATTCAGCCGCACGAGCGGAAACTAGGGCGGTGCGGGAAGGCAGGCAACGCGCGGCTGACGCGCGCGGCTGACGCGCGCGGCTGAGCGCGCGCGGCTGACAGCGCGCCTCTCATCCGGTAGCTTTGCCGAATGCCCACCGCGAGTACCTCGTTTCTCGACGAGCTGAGTTGGCGGGGACTGCTCTACCAGCAGACCGACGGACTGGCGGCGCACCTCGCCAAGGCGCCGGTTGTGGCGTACTGCGGGTTCGATCCGACCGCGCCAAGCCTGCACATCGGGAACCTCGTTCCGGCGATGCTCCTCGTGCACGCGGCGCGCGCCGGCCACCGCGCCATCGCGCTCGTGGGAGGCGGCACGGCCATGATCGGCGATCCGTCCGGAAAGTCCGAGGAGCGCCCGCTGTCCAGCACCGGGACAATCGACGCGAACGCTGCGCGCATCCATGCGCAGCTCGAGCGTCTTTTCAGGTCGGCAGGGACGACGGGAGTCGCGATGGTCAACAACGCCGACTGGCTGCGCGAAATGCGGATGATCGATTTCATGCGCGACGTCGGGAAACACTTTCCGATCAACTACATGCTGGCGAAGGATTCCGTGCAATCGCGGCTCGAGACGGGAATCTCCTATACGGAGTTCTCCTACATGCTGCTGCAGGCGTTCGACTTCCTGCAGCTGTACCGGAGCGAAGGCGTCACGCTGCAAGTGGGCGGCACGGACCAGTGGGGGAACATCACGGCGGGAATGGAGCTTGTGCGGCGCGCGGGGGGCGGCGAGGCGCACGTACTGACTGCACCGCTCGTCACCACGTCGAGCGGCAAGAAGTTCGGCAAGTCCGAATCGAATGCCGTGTGGCTCGACCCGGAACTGACCTCGCCGTACCAGTTCTATCAGTTCTGGGTGAACACCGAGGACGCCGACGTGGGGCGATACCTGCGGATGTTCACCTTCCGGTCGCAGGCGGAGATCGCGGGAATCGAGGCGGCGCACGCGGCGGCGCCGCACGAACGCCGGGCGCAACGGGAGCTTGCCCGCGACGTGACCAGCATGCTGCACGGCGTGGATGCGGCGCGCGTTGCCCTGGAGGTCTCGCGCGTGATCTTCGAGAAGAAGGCCAACCCTGTCGCCATCGACGATTACATCTACGAGACGCTGGCGGCAGAGATCCCGGGCGCGGAATACCCGGATGCTACCGAACTGAACGTGCTCGACCTGCTGGAGGACGCGTTCTCACTGTCGCGGAGCGCGGGACGCAAGCTCGTGCAGCAAGGCGGCATCACGGTGAACGGGCGCAAGCTCACCGGCGACGAGCTGACCGTGCCGCTGGAAAACGCGGTGCGAGGCCGGTGGTTTCTCGTCCGCAAGGGTGGCCGGGATATTGCACTCGCCGAAATCGGCGGACGACGAGCCACCGCTCCACGATTATGAACGCGGGTCGTTGCAGCCCGTGACAATATCGATGTGACAGGAGTGCGGAGCCGGGAGTATCAAGTAGGCGGCAAGCGGGCCGGCGACGTGCGAATCGCGGACCGCCGGATTCGTTCAGAGCTGTTTGAAAATCCAGCGGTGCACCGGCGATCGCTTTCGCGAGCAGGCGAACGCTCGATGATGCAGTGGTGAGCGACTTCGAGGGCGCGCGAAACCGCAACCACGCAGCGATGAACGGGCTGGGGAGTGGCCGAAAGCTCTTCAACGCAACGAGGAACGGCCGCCAGGTGCGCAAACGTTCCTCGATGCAGCGGTGAACGGCCTCAAGGGCACGTGCAATGGCTATCGAGGCACGTGCAGTCGCTACCGAGGCACATGAAGTGGGCGGCGAGGCATGCGAAGTGCGCGGGAAGGCACGAGCAATGAACGCCGAGGCACGCGAAACGGACGGTCAGGTTCGGGCAACGAACGGCGAGGCCCACCAACCAGACACCGCGGTCCGCGAAGCGGCCACGAAGGCCCGCGAAGTGGCCACGAAGGCTCGCGAAGCAAGGGCCAAGGCACGCGAAACGAACGGCCAGGCGCGTGCACCGGGTAGCGAGGCTCTCTTAACGAGTACCGAGGCTGGCGAAGTCGGCACGACGGCTCACGCAATGAGCACCGAGGCTCACGGAATGAGCACCGAGACAACAGCAACGCGCCCCGAGGCACCCGAAACGAACACCGAGGCAACAGCAACGCGCACGAGGCACCCGGAACGGTCCTGTCACTGCAAGAGCCCCAGGGCCACGTTGAACTCTTCGATCGTATTGTAGAAGTGCGGTGCCAGCCGGATGCACCCTTCGCGCACCGAGTGTGACACGCGCGCCGTTCTGAGCCGTTCGCTTGCCGCTGCGACGTTCCGTGTGCGAAATGCAAACACCCCCGCGCGCCGGCCCGGTTCTCTCGGCGTCACAAGCGTCACCGCCGGTGTCGCATCCGCGAACGCGACCGCTCGATCGCCCAGCGCACGCACGTGCGCCGCGACCGCGCTGGTACCGAGTTCCAGGAACAGTCCCAGCGATTCCGACAAGCCGCGGAAGTTCACAAAGTCCAGGGTTACGACTTCGAATCGCCGCGCATCGTCGTGCAGCGTTGGATCATATTCCAGGAATCGGCTGAAGTCGTCGCTTGCCGGCTGTGCCATCCATCCGACTTCCGCGGGCTCGAGCTTCGCCACCAGCTCATCGCGGACATATGCAAACCCCGTGCCCCATGGCGAGCAGAGCCACTTCTGCGCGCCGCACGACAGGATGTCGACGTTCGCCGCGATGACGTCGAGCGCGAGTGGGCCGACACCCTGGATGGCGTCGACGAAGAACCAGATGCCGCGGGCGCGGCACGCGGCACCAATGGCCGCCAGATCGAACGCATGTCCGCTCCAGTAGCTCACCCAGGACAGCGCAACGAGCTTCACGCGCGGATCGCCCTCGATGGCGCGCATGAGCGCCTCCTCGTCGGGCAGGTCGCCCGCGAGCGGGAGGAGCCGGAACTCGGCGCCGCGCGCGCGCGCGGCAGCCATCCAGGGATAGACGTTCGCGGGAAACTCGCCGTGCGTGGAGAGAATCACGTCGCCGGCGCCGAACGGAAGCGCGCGCGCGGCCAGGTTCACGCCGTGCGTGGTGTTCGTCATGAGCGCGATGCTCCTCGTGGCGGCGCCAATCAGTTGCGCAGCGCGCTCGCGGGCGCAGGCGAGCACGGGGAAAAAGTCTTCTCGCCGCAACCTGAACGGCTCCGCCCGCTTCGCGCCCAGCGTGGCGATCGCGGCGCGCGTGCACGCCGGGATGGGACCGGTGGACGCATGATCGAGATAGATGGACTCGCCGCGCTCCGCCCACGGAAACTCCCGCGCCCTGATCGCGCGAACGTCGTAACTCATGGTTCCATCAATGCCGCCGGCGTGCCGGCCGGCTGGTGTTTCCAGCGGCGGTGCTGCCAGAAGTACTGTCCGGGATAGCGCCGCACCATGCGCTCCAGCGCTTCCGAGACGCGCGCGGTGATCGCGTCCGTATCGCGCTCGCGATCGTCCGAGCGCGACAGCGCAATTTCCTCGGCAACCCATTCATAGCGGCCGTCGCCAAGCCGCACCGCCTGACCATAGACGATGGGCGCGTCGAAGCGCAGGGCGAACACCGCAGCGCCGCGCGGCGTCTTGGCTGGCCGCCCGAAGAACGGAACGAATGTCGAGGCGAGCCCGACGGTGGCCTGGTCCAACAGGATCCCGACTGCATGACCATCGCGCAGCACCCGGGGCACGCGCCGCACCGCGTCCTGGTCGTGCATGATATGCATGCCGAGGTGCTCGCGCGTGCGCCGGAAGAAGGCATCCGAGAGCGGATTCGCCATTCCCCGTGCGATCGCGTGGAGCGGCACTCCGCGTGCTGCGATGTACGCACCGGAAAGTTCCCAGTTCCCGAGGTGGCCGGAGACGATGATCAGTCCTCGTCCGCGCGCGTGCGCGCGCTCGACGATGTCCCATCCGGGTGATGGACCGAATGCGTCGAGTACGGCGCTCGGACCACCTCGAGACCACAGGATCGCTTCGAGCGCCACCCGGCCGAGGTTTGTATACGATTCGCGCGCAATGCGGCCGATGTCCTCCGGCCCCAGCTCCGGAAATGCGGCAGCGATCTGGCGCCGCACCACGCCGCGCCGGATTCCCAGCGGCGAGTACGCGAGACGCGCGATGGCGCCGGCCACCCGTCCGGCCGCACGCGGGCCGAGCGGGGCGAGCGCGTCCGTGAAGCCGCGGAGAGCGGCATACTCGAGGCGGTGCGCGATGGTGGCAGCCACGGGGGAAAACTACACGCGCCACCGTGAGCGGTCGCGCGCGGTGGCGGCGACGCGTTCGTACCCTTCGGCCATAGCGGCGAGTGGCCAGCGCGCTGCGGCGCCCTGCGCCCCGCGCGCCAGCTGGCCGCGACGCGCGTCATTCGCGAGGAGATCGGCAAGGAGCGCCGCGTAACCCGCCGAGTCGAGGCCGCTCGTGAGGACGCCGGTCTCGCCGTCCGTGACCAGCGCGGCGGAAAGCACCGTGCGCTCGGCGATCACGGGAACGCCGGCGGCGAGGCAATCGAGCATGCCAAAGGCGGCATCGTCAGCCTCGCAAAGCACGAGGCCAAGCTCGGCGGCCGCGATGCGTTGCTGCACCGCCTCGTGGTTCCGGCCGGCGTCCACGATGTCGACGATGTCGCCCATCCGAAGCGCCGCCGCATGAATCCGCAGCGCGTCCGCATCGATGGCCGGGCCCAGCAGGCTCACGCGCAGTTCCGGATGCCGCGCGGCGAGGAGCGCCAGCGCGCCCAGCGCGAGCGACATCCGTTCGCGGCTCGGCGCGTCGTGCAGCACCACGACAGTTTGCACACCCCCCTCCCGCGGGGACGCCGCCACGGACGGCCGGCCCGCGATGCCGGGTGGCGCCACGGCCGGCTCCAATGCACCCGGCGGAGGCTTAGTGGCGCGGAGGTCGTGTTCGAGGGAAAAGAGGAACCCGGTCGCGGCAAGCCGCATGGCCAGCCGCGCATCGCCGCCCCTGGTGAGCTTCGCGAGCGGGGGGAGCCGGCGCACCACGGCGCCGCGATCGGCGAGCCGTACGGCCGCCGACGCCTCCAGCTCCTCCCGCTCGGAGTGGACGAACACCACCTCGACGAACTTCCGGCGCAACACGGGACGAAGCCGCCATCCCGCACGCATCCAGCCGCCGCCGGTGCGCAGCGTGATGACATCATGTGGTGTGGCCCGGAAGCGCCCTTCGACACTTCCCCCGCGGGCGCAGACGAGCGTGATCTCGTGATCCCTCGCGGCCAATGCGTCGGCCGCCTCGACAAAAGCGCGCGCACGCCCGGACCACTCCGCCTCGCCATGGTAGAAGCAGGCGCGCACGCGTCGTCGAGGCCCCGGCTAGGCTGAGGCCACCGGCCCGAGCTGCAGCGCGTGCAGCCGGGCATAGGTCCCACCCGCGGCCAGTAACGATGCGTGTGTGCCACGTTCCACGACGCTCCCACGATCGAGCACAAGGATCTGCGTGGCGTGCGTCACGGTCGACAGCCGGTGCGCGATGACGAAGACGGTGCGTCCTGCCAGCAGCCGGTCGATCGCCTCCTGCACCAGGCGTTCGCTCTCCGTGTCGAGAGCGGAGGTGGCCTCGTCGAGAATGAGGATCGGAGGATCGGTAAGAAGCGCCCGGGCGATTGCGATGCGCTGCCGCTGGCCGCCCGAGAGCCGCGCACCGCGCTCGCCGAGCGTCGTGGCGTACGCGAGCGGCAGCTCGGTGATGAACTCGTGGGCGTTGGCGGCTCGCGCCGCAGCCTCGACCTGCGCTTCCGTGTACCGGTCGAGCCCGCCGTAGGCGATGTTGGCGCGCACGGTGTCGTTGAACAGCACCGTGTCCTGGCTCACGATCCCGGTGAGCGCGCGGAGCGATGGCAGCCGGATCTCGCGGGTGTCCACGCCATCGAGCGTGATGCAACCTTGGGTAGGCTCGATGAACCTCGGGATGAGGTCGACGAGCGTGCTCTTGCCCGCGCCGCTCGCCCCGACGAGCGCGATCACCTCGCCGCGGCGGGCGGTGAAGCTCACGTCGCGCAGGACGGCGTCGCCGCCATACGAAAAACTCACGCCGCTGAATACGATGGCGTCGCTCAGGGTGCGCGCCTCGCGAGTTCCCCGGTCCCGCTGCGCCTCAGTTGACTCGTCGAGAATCTCGAACAGCCGTTCCGCCGCCGCGAGCGACTGCTGGGCAATGGTGGGCGCCTGCGAGAGCTGCTTGAGCGGCGGGAGGAGCCGCATGACGTAGATCATGAAGGTGACGAGCACGCCGGCGTCGAGCTTCCCCGCAAAGACCTCGCGCGCGCCTACGCCAAGCACCACCATCGCCACGACAGTCGCCAGCACCTCCGTCAGCGGACCGGACAGGAGCGACATGCGCGTAATGCGCACCATGCCGCCCGTGTAGCCGCCGCTGGCCGAGGTAAAGCGCTGGTCCTCGTATCCCTCGCCGCGAAAGCTCTTCACGAGACGAATGCCGGTGATGACTTCCTGCAGCACGCTCGTGATTTCGCCGTATTCGTTGCGGAGCCTCCGGTGTCCCGCGCGCAGCCGCCTGAGCAGCGGCTGCAACGCAATCGAGATGAGCGGCGCGATCACGAGTGACATGAGCGCGAGGCGGGGCGACATGGCGACGAGAAAGACGATCGTGACGATGACCTGCGCCAGGTTCTGGATGCTGCGGGTGGCGACCTCCGCCAGGATTGCCTTCGCCTGTTCCGTGTCCGCAAGGATGCGGGCCATGATCTGGCCCGCCCTGGTGCGCGAAAACCACGAGAGCGGCAGGCGCTGCATGTGGCGGAACACGGCGTCGCGCAGGTCCCGCGTGAGTCGTTCCTGCAGCGATGCGCCGAGCTGTCCACCGAACCACAGGAATACGTTCTTGGCGATGACGATCGCGATGATCACCAGGCTCACGCCGGTGAGCGATGCCATCCGGTCGTCCGGCACCAGGAGCCACCCGACCGCGGCGTTCAGCAGGCGCGTGACCAGGGCGCTGGCAATCGGGATCTGGTTCTGCCGCCCGAACAGCAGGTTCAGGAACGGAATCAGCAGCAGGAACGCGAGGCCATCGAGCATGGCGCCGGCGATGTTGGCCAGGATGTTGCCTGCCAGCCGCGCCCAGTGGGGCCGCAGGAACGCCAGCAGGCGGCGATAGACGTGCATCGCCTACCGGCGAGGCGTCAACAGGGACAGCGGCAGGATCACTTCCTCCGGGGTCACGCCGCCGTGGAGAAAGGAGCCGCGATAGCGCTGCTGATACTCACGAAGCTTGGTCGGATAGACGAAGAACGAATCGCCCACCGCCAGCAAGGTGTTGGCGCCCAGGCCCCGCCGCGGCAGGCGCAGCTGGTCTTCGTTCGTGAACATCAGGGCCTGTTCCGGATTCTCGGCTCGCAAGTCCTCGCCAAACTTGAAGCGCAGGTTCGGCGTTGCGTCGCGCTTGGCGAGCACGGTGGCCGGTGAGTTGCAGTGAATGGAGCCGTGATCGCTGGTGAGGATGACGGGGATGTGCTTGCGGGCCGCCTCGCGCAGCACCGAGAGAAGCGCCGAACGGCGGAACCACTGCAAGGTGAGCTGGCGCAGCGCGATCTCGTCGCGGGCCACCTCGAACAGGATCGCCGACTCGCTCCGCCCGTGCGTGAGCAGGTCCACGAAATTGAACACGAACGCCGTCACGCCTTCGGACGCGACGGCGTTGGCGAGGTGGCGGTCGAGTTCGTCGGAATCATACGCGGATGAGATCTTGTGGTACCGCACCGGCGTGTTGCCGCGGAGCTCCTTCAGATGCAGTTCGAGCAGCTCGCGCTCGTGTGCATTGAGCGTCTCGTCCTCGCGCTCGCCCCACCAATCGGGGAATCGCGCCGCGATTTCGCCGGGAAAGAGGCCGCTGAACAGGGCATTGCGCGAATACGGCGTGGCCGTGGGAAGCAGCGAGAAGTAGTAGGTGGTGTCGATCTCGAAGAGCGGCGTGAGGAGGGGCTCGAGCACGCGCCACTGGTCGAGCCGCAGGCAATCCACGACGATGAAAATCGCGCGCTTCTCTCCTTCGAGCACGGGGAGCAGGAATTCATTCACCACATCTATAGAGAGGGGCGGCCGCGCGCCTTCGATTTCCTCGTTCACCCATCGCGGATAGGCCGTCTTCATGTACGCCGCAAAGTCCCGGTGCATTTCCGGGTAGAGGCTGCGTAACGAACCGTAAAGTCCCATTTCACCGGCGGCCGCGAGGTCGATGTCCCATTGCACCAGCTCGCCGTAGCGTTCCACCCAGCCGCGCCAGTCGAGGTCGCGGGAACTCGCCTGTTCGAGCTCGCGGAACCGCTCCACGAAGGAGCGCGCGATGGCCTGCTGGCGAATCTTCGGGCCTTCAAGAATCCGCGTCACGACGCTCAGCACCTGGCGCGGATTGACCGGCTTCACGAGATACTCCGTCACATCTGCGCCGAGCGCATCGCGAAGCGTCTGGTCCTCCTCGCTCTTGGTGACCATGACGACGGGCAAGGATGGCACGAGCTCGCGGGCCTCTCGCACCAGGGCGACGCCCCGCATGCCGGGCATCTGCTCGTCGAGCAGGAGGAGGTCGAAGGCGCGGCGCCGCAGCAGTTCGAGTGCGTCAGCCGAGTTGTGCGCCATCTCGACGTCGAATCCCTTCTCGCGGAGGAACAGGCGATGCGACTCGAGCAGCTCGGCCTCGTCGTCCACCCAGAGTATGGTCTTGGTTGCCGCGGGCATTCGGCGAAAACTAACGGTTCGCCGAGGAGCGACGGCAGACGTAAGATTGGCTCGTGCCAGGCACGCCGCCCTACGCCCTCGCAACGCCCGTGTTCCCCTTTCGCGCGCTGGCCCTGCTCGCGGGCCGCTCGCCGCTCGGCGGCCCACGCGAGACGGCCCTCGCCACTCTTATCGCCGCGCGCCTGGCCGCTGCGGCGGCGCCGCCGGCATCGCTCAGCGGGGCCATCCGAGCCGCGCGTGCGGAGGCTGCGCGGGCGTGGATCACTTCCGTCACCCTTCCCGCGCCGGAGCGCGCGGCGTTGCTCAGGCTCGTGTTTGCG
>DASZZO010000054.1:0-4527 GCA_035544915.1 Gemmatimonadaceae bacterium
CGAGTGCCTGGAGCAGCGAAAGAATTCCCTGCAGGTCGGACTCCGCGCGGATCTCCACTTTGAGCGTGCGTACCCCACTGGGCGAGAGTGCGGCGGGCCGGGTGGCCGCATCCTGCAGCCACACGTGGCGCGCGCGCGCGATGTCTCCGAGGTATGACGCCAGCTCCGCGCTCGCCATGACGTCATCACGGCCCTGGAACAAGCGCGGCGCCGTGGCACGCATGGCCGAGTCCGCAAGGTGCTGCAGCAGTGGGTTCTTGCGGGCGGCCGCGATGGCGGCGCGCTCGCGCGCGAGCGTCTCCCGTTCCACGGCGAGCTGCTGGCGCGCGTCGTCGAGCGCCACGCGATAGGGCTTCACGCCCCAAACGTAGAAGAGCGCCGGACCGAGCACGGCGGCACCCAGCAGCAGGGCGCGACGATCACGGGCGGACATGGCGCTCAGCTTCACGGCAGCGCCCGCGCCTTCATCTGCGATGCACCTGGCTTGGCGGGCACCACCTGCGCCGCGATAGTGAACCGCTCCATCGCGGGACCGCCGCTCGGCGCCTCACGACGGACCGGCGCGGCAGCGCGAACGTCCGTGAGGCCGGGTGTCTTTTCGACCGCATCGAATGCGCGCGCGGCGTGGGAAGCGAGGCCGTCCACCACCACAGAGTCACCGCGGCCGCGAAAAGCGGTCAGGTACGCGTCCTCGCCGAGCTTGTCGCTCAGGCCCGCCACGATCGCGGACCAGTGCGGCGCGGTCCGCTGCGCCGCGGCGAGCGTGGCGAGCTGGCGGAATGCCGTCTCGACGGATGTACGTCCGACGAGCGTCGCCGCAACTTCGGAACGAAGGGCGGAACGCTGCTGCCGAATCGCGCCCAGCTCACGACGCACGCCCCAGAGTTCAAGCAGCGCGGCAACGACGAACAGCGCAACTGCGCCGATTGCTGCCCATCTCACCGCGTGGTTGAGCTCTTCCGTGGCGGCGCCCCGAACCTCGTCGCTCTCGAGCAACGGGAGGGCAGCGGGCCCGGCGAAAGCGGCCGCGATGATGTCGGGATGCTCCGCGCTGTCTCCCCATTCGGAGGGGGGTGGCGCAAGCACGACGCTGCGCGCAGCCAAGGCTCTCGCCAGATCGTTCCGCAGGGTACTGGGGCCGATTGCCGCTACCCTTGCGCCCCCTCGCAAGCCGGCCGTCTGCGATGAACCCGGCGCAGCGGCCAGTGCCGCGGCTATCAAGGACTCGTCGGCCGCGCCCGCGCGGAACCGGCGCACAGCCACCAGCCGTCCGTCCTCCAGCTCGAGCAGCTCCGTTTGATCGTGTTGCAGCACCAGCAGCTGCGAGCTACCTCGCCCGGGCCCGGGCCGCCAGAGTGCAGCGGCCGCAGCCGCCCACGCGGCCTCGGCCGGCGCGATTGCGTCCACCGACCAGCCGGTGTCCAACGCGGCCCCGTAGATAGCGGCGACGAGCCGCGCAGGGGCCGCGGCAACAATAACGGGCACTAAGGCACCCTTGGTACCCCGCGGCCCCGGCAATGCGCCCACGATCTGGGCCGAGCGAGCGGCGATGAAATAGCGCGAGGCGTTGCGGGTGAGAAGTTGCCGCAGGTCATTGGTGCGCATGGGCGGGAGCTCAAGGCATCGCATCTCCGCAAGATCGCCCATGAGGGCGACAGCGATGTGGCCGCCATTTCCGCGCGCGCGACTGATCTCCCGGAAGGCGTCAGCGAGTGCGGGCCAAGTTGCCCCATCGTCCCCGTTCATTCGCGCCAGCGCCAAACGCCGAACCGCCGGTCGCGCCAAGCCGGCGCGCGGCTCCGCCACGCACAGCTCAGTGGCGGAAAGCGCGATGCCGACTCGCACTCCCTTGCGGCGCGAGGTACCCGGTACGGTCACCATTCCTTGAACTGGAGCGACGCGTATTGCTGGTTGCCATTCGTAATGCGCCCCAAGATCGCCAGAAGGCGCACCGTCTGTGCCTGCGAAGCGGACTTGACCGTGATCGTCAGGACCACCTGGTCCGCATTCACCGTCGCACCCTGGCCGCCGGCAGCGAGGCGCTGCGAAGCGGCCTGCGTGGTGGCTTGTGATGTCGACCGTCCACGCTGCACGGCGGCGATCACATCCTGGGGCGTCCGGATGCGGCGTCCCTGCGAGCGCAGACTGAGGATCTGTGCAAGAACCGCGTCACTCATGCCCGGCAAGACGCGAAGTACAGGAGTGGGAGCCGAGTTGAGATTGATGTTGTTTGCCCCGCGAGTTCTGAGGTAGGGACTCGCCAAGGCGAAGATCTCCGGCGTCATCCCTTTCACGTTGAGCAGATCCGTCACTTCACGGAACTGCCCGTTGGCGGGAAGCGCGAGCAAGCCCGCTTTGATGTAATCATCACGCTCGGCGCCGTTGGGACGGGGAGTGTCGTCGAGGTCGCGCCAGTCCATTATGGTCTGGGCGAGCCGGTCGGCGGTGGCGTAGTCGTTCAAGAGGTTGCTGAAGAATGTCCTGAAATCATTTTCGGTGAGCGAGTTGATGTTCAGCTGGATGCCGACGTCGCGTGCCCGGACCTCCACCGGAATGCTGTCCACGAGGTAAGTGCCGGAGTACAGCGAGTCGACATCGAGCCACGGATCGAACGAGCGCAGTGACTCCACCGCCCGATTTCCGGAGATGTTCCTGGTCCGCAACGCATAGTCAAGTCTCGCCTGCATCATGGCGAGCGCGCCTGCTGCGGCAGCGCGCGCCACGCCTCGCTCCGCGGCGTTCATGCCCAATACGCGCCGCTCGTGCGCGTCCAGGCTGAACTGCAGCGCGACGACGGCGATTCCAACCACGAGCCAGAGCGCTGTAATGAGCGCCACTCCGCGCCGGTGCCTCACCGGCCGGCCTGGCCCGCCAGCGCACCCACGCTGGTCTGAAAAATCATTGGCACCTGCAGGATCGCCGGAAGGTGTCCGCCCGCCAAAGGGAGTAGCCACACGCGCACCGCGATCGCCTGGATCGTGGCGGCTTCAGATGCCGGACGCCAACGGTTCGTGCGCTGGTCGAGGTACTCCACCTTCAGCCCGCCGATGGACGGTTCGAGCTGAAGCCGCTGAAGCGGCGCCTGGTTTGACGTCTGGTACTCGATCGTGAGACCGCGCTCAGGCGTGTTCTCATCACCATCGATGAAGATCCGCATGCGCACGCTGGGCGCGTGGGCGGGATTGGCCGCCGTAGTATTGACTGAAATCTCGTCGCCCGTCGCGGCAGCGGCACGCATGCTCGCGTTCGACGTCATGGCCGACGCGCGCCCCCCGATGTTCGGTACGCCGCCCGTCTGAATGAGCACTGTGCCAGAGCCGATCCAGAGTCGCAGCTGGTCGCGCAGCGCGCTCGCGCGCTCCATGTCGACCGTGGACTCTTTGATGATGCGCCGATGATCGATGATCGAGCCGAACGCGGCAGCGCCAATGGTGGCCATGGCGCTCGTGATGACCAGGCCGACCATCAACTCCATCAGCGTCATGCCGCGCCGAGATGCACATGTCATGGGCAGCTCACCGACCTCTCGAAGTCGTCACGAATGGCGGGCGACGGTAGAGGTAGCTGCGCAGCGCATAGGAACCGTCAGGCCAGGCGACGGTCACGCGTACAGCATAGACCCCGGGCTGCGCCGACACAGGGGCCGACGTCGTCGACCATTTGTAGTGATCGAGTGGTGGATCGAACTTGCCCTTCGCAACGGAGTCAGGAAGGTTCTGCAACTCGCTGTCATTGAGCAGCGCCATGAAATCGAGCCGCTGCGTGGCGAGCGCCTCCACCTCGAGCGCGCGCCGCGCGCGTTCCGCCACGCGCATGTCTGCACCCACGGCGGCGAGCGCGCTCACTGCCGTCACGCCGACGATCGCGAGCGCCGCGACCGCCTCGAACAGCGAAATGCCGTGCCTATCGCGCATCTGCACGTGCTGCTCCGCTCCATTGGTCCACGGCCACCATGACCGACTGATTTGCGGCGCGAACGAGCACGGTGTCACCCTGGGCGGCGCCAGTGGGACGAAATACCCAGACGAAACGCAGTAGCCGAGCGTCAAGCGTCTCGGCCGATTCGAGCTGAAGCACTCCTTCAGCCATGACGCCCGCGCCGCTCACGCCGGAGGTGTCCGCCCGGTAGTGGCCGGAGACGGGGTCGAGACGCAACGTCACTACTGTGTTGCGGTCGATCGCGGCGCTCCGGGCATCGCGCAGGAGAGCGAGCAGTTCGGCGGCCGGCTGCCGCCGCTGCTCGGAACCGAGTCGCGCGATAGCTGGCGCGACGAGGACCGCGCCCACCGCCATCACCGCGAGCACGATGGCCGTCTCCAGCAGCGTGAACCCGCGACGGGGGCGCATCCTACTTGAACGAGTTCGCGTTGATGCCATAGATCGCCTGCAGCAACGACAGGGCAACGAACGCGACCACCGCACCGAACATCACAATCATCGCCGGCTCGGCGAGCGTGGCCAGCCGCTGCGTGGCGCGCTCGGTGCGCTCCTCGAAGATGTCGGCGGCCTTGAGGAGAAACGCACGCA
>DASZZO010000055.1:0-54939 GCA_035544915.1 Gemmatimonadaceae bacterium
CCACTGAGTCCCGGCGCTGCGAGTACGAGCCGGTCCACCATTTGGGGATTGGCCAGCGCGAAGTCGATCGCGATCCGGCCACCCCCCGAGAGGCCGATCAGGGAGGTGCGCTGGACCTGCAAAGCGCCGAGGAGCGCGCGCAAGTCTTCGTGCGCCTGATACGGCGTGTCCGCCGGGCCGGACCTCCCGTAGCCGCGTAAGTCGTAGCGAATTACCCGGTGCTCCCGGGCGAGCGGCAGGAACTGCGGGTCCCACATGCGGCGGTCCAGGTTCGCGCCGTGTAGCAGGACGACGACCGGCCCGCTTCCGGCCTCCTCGTAGAACAGCTGTGTGCCGTTTACGCCGACAGCACCAGTGTCGACACGCGCCGGCGCGGCGCGGCTGGTCGCGAGGACACCGGTATTACGCTGGGCGTTCGGATCACACGCCAACGGCAATCCGACACAGGGTAGCAGGCCGCCGATCATTCGTGCGGCGAGACCGCGGCGCTGCCAATTCTTCAACAAGTCATTCACTGAAGGCTGGACCTCCTATCGAGCGGGCGCGACTACCGTAGCCGTGTCCGCGAGGTCTTCGATCTGAGCGATCATCATCGCTCCCGGAAGCACCTGCGCGCTCGCCACAAAGTGACACTTCGAGCCGTCGCCGAGAACAGTACCGGATGACGTGGGGACTACGCGATACGTAAACGCCGTACCGGTTGAGAATCCTGCGACGATGACTTGAATGTCGACGGACTGGCCGCCTGAGATCGCTATGGTCCTGGGCGAAACGCGGATACTCCGTGCTGCCGGCGAGGTTGTGTCCGACCGACAAGCGGTTCCCAGAACGGCTAGCGTGGCCACGACCATCAGATTTCCAAGCATCATCCTCATTCGAGCGTCCACTTGACAGGTGACCATATGGTCACCTATACTCTCGCCATGGACGCGGTCTTCAAGGCGCTCGCCGATCCCACCCGTCGTGGCTTGCTCGACGCACTGTTCAAGCGCGACGGACAGACCCTTGGCTCCCTCGGGCACCGATTGAGCATGACGCGATTCGGCGTGATGAAGCATCTCCGGGTGCTCGAGGAAGCGGGACTGGTCATTACCAAACGGCGCGGGCGCGAGAAAATGCACTTCCTGAACGCGGTGCCTATCCGGCGGTTGCATGACCGGTGGATAGACAAGTACACGGAACCCTGGACCGCAATGCTCAGCGAACTCAAGACCAACCTCGAGGAGGACAGCATGGAAAAGGTTTTCGAGATTTACATCAAGACGACGCCGGAACGCCTGTGGCAGGCAATCATCGATCCCGAGATGCGGAGCAAGTACACGTTCGGGGTTGGTGTCCACTCGGACTGGACGCCTGGTTCACAGTACGTGGGCATGCCCAAGCAGCTGCCCGAACTCCGCATCTGCGAGGGCGAAAACCTGGAGGTCGATCCACCGCGGCGGCTCGTCCAGAGTTTCAGGGCCCTCTGGAGCGACGCCGTCAAGAACGAGGGCACGTCCAGGGTCACGTGGGTGATCGAGCCGATCGGCGATTCATGTCGTCTCACTGTTGTCCATGATCAGATGCGCGACGGGACCAGCGCCGAGATCTATGGTGGCTGGCCGATGATTCTGTCCGGCCTGAAGACGCTGCTCGAGACTGGCGAACTCCTCACGACGCCCGGCTCGCTGCGCTGGGCGGCGCCGCAATCTGCATAACGGGAGTATGCCCATGAGAGGGGGAGTGGTCGGACCGTCAACCTGGTGGTGCCTTGGGCGGTCGTCTTGGCGGCTCCTTTCGCGTACGCCACTTCCACTTGCCACCGCGCGGCGGGCCCATGCGCTTGCCGAGCCGCTGTGCCCTGTGCCATTGCGTCGCGAACGTGCCGCCTTCGTCAAGGCGATCCTCGAGAAGGCCGCCAAGGATCTTGATGTCCTTGCGCGCCTCGGGTACTTCGCGCGCAAGCGCCGCGGTGGCCGCCACCTGACGCGCGATGCTCTCCTCGATCGAACGGTGGTGCACGCGAAGTCGCTCTGTCGCGGCGCGCATGCGGTCGACGAGATCCGTTGGTTGCTCCAGCGCCAGAAACTCCTCCATGTGCTTCTCGATGAACTTCGCCATCGCATCTGCAAACTCGATGAGCGTGGGGATACTGACGCGCGCGTCGGGCACCGTGAACACTGCCTCCGCACCGGCAACATTCTTGAAGGCATCCTTTCCCATTGGCCCATACTTCATCAGGTGTTTGCGCCGCAGGTCGATGCGGAGCAGGTCGAGCACGTGCGAGTCACCCTGCCACTGTGAATGCGCATCCTGCTGTTCCATGGCGAGCCATGGGAGTCGTACGGCCGCGGCATGCAACCTTTTCAACACGGCGCCGTAGGGCGGCGTATCAAGTTGCCATTGTTTTGCGAACTCGGATACGCGCACGACGGAAGCGATTCGCCGGGAGTCCTCGTTCGTCACGGAATCACCTGGAGCGCGATGGACGTTTGCGGGGCAAAGCGTTCAGAGGATGTAGCGGGAGCGGGCCGTGCATGCCATCATCGAGGCCCGGATGGTGCGGGAGCGGGCGGTGCAGCCGATAATCGTGCGATGCGTGCGGCGGCTCGGGAAGGGGGTGGCGTGGGTTGGCAGGTGGGTGCGCAGTGTCGCGAGCGCAGGGCGGGAGCCGGCGGATTGGTGCAGCAGGTTGGGCCGGGGCTGGTTTCGGATACGGGGTGCGTGGCGTGGCATGCGTGCCATATGGGACGTCCCGCTCTCAGGGTGGCGCGAGCAGGCCACCGCGTGGCTTGGCTTGGAGCCAGGCTGGTGTGGCATGGGAGCCCCGCCCCCGCGGATGGGTCGCGCATGCCGGCGGACGGCGCCCGCCTGAAGGGCCTCGGCGACCGGGTGTAGTGCATCTCACGATGGGTGCGTCGGGTCGGCGGGTGCCTCCGTGTCCGCCGATTTCATATTCTTGTGCCCCTCGCAAGAACGGACTCCGGCCCGGGTTCCGCCGTGTGCTGAGAGCGAAACGCGCTCTAAGTCCCCGGTCCGACTTTCCGCCTCCTGCCGGCGACGGGGTCTGCATTTCCTCGATTGCTGTGCGTGGGGCGGCCGTCAGTCTGTCCACCCCCGTACCCGATGTGCGGAATCTTCAGCGCGTTCTCCCGTCACCCCGCCGCGTAGTTCTCAGAGGGAGAATAGTTCTGCGGTCTGCACAGCACGTTCTCCGCGATTGGCGCCACGAAGTCCGCCAAATCCAGAAAGGTGTCCGAGGCACGGGCCGGCGAAGTCTTGAAGAGCAGCTCTGCCCGGAATGGTCCCGGCGGCTATAGCGTGCGACCCTCTCGACTGGGAAGCCTACGCGCCCTGGATGGCATCCCGTAACTGGCCGAGGTGTCGCTCTTCGTGCTGGCCAATGAACAGCACCCATTCGTAGCCATTGATGGGTCCGAATATCGGGTGCGCCGCGGAGACTTTGGTGAGGTCGCGGCCGTCGACAGTTCCCACCGCGCGATGCGTCCGGTCGCGCACACGCTGGAGCGAATCCCACCCTGAAGCAAGCTCGACGTCCGGAGGTGGGTTGAGACGCTCGGGTGCTTCGATCGGCCTCGCCGTGCGGTCGATGATGCGCAGGTGGTCGAGCGAGTGCACGACCGAGTCGGTCTTGGGATCGGGTGGAAGTCCTTCAGCCAATGCCTTGGCGAACAGGCCCTCGAGCAGTTTCGTCGTCGCGCCCTCCACCTTGCCCAGGTGATGGACGATCTGCGCGCCGTTCCATGTGCCTTCGCCGGGCCGATGCAAGAAGGCCTCGGCCGGCGTGGTCTCCATCACGTTGGTGAGATCCGCGCGAACATTGGCGAGGTACGCTAGAATCTCTACAATCCGCGGGTGCATGGACCGAAAGCTGTCAGACGGCGCGGTAGCGCGCGAGGGGATCTCCGCATGACGTTCGATGCCCGCCTGGTGCAGCGAGTGTCCGACTTGCTGCACGCCATGGGCGAGCGGGGCGCCCGCCAGAAGAACGTGTTCGGCGGCCGCGGCTTCCTGCGCGGAAAGAGCACCTTTCTCGTCGTATGGGACGACGGGCTCATCGTGAAGACCGCCCGCAGCGAATACGCCGGCGCGCTCACCATGCGTGGAGTCACGCCGTTCGCCCCCGGCGGCGAAAAGGCCATGAGCACCTGGGTGGTCGTGGAGGCGGCCGAAGTGGCCGAGGATCCCGAGTTACGCGAGTGGATCGAGCGCGCGCTGAGGTCGCTGGCCGGCTCCTCGTGAGGCGGCGCGGGCTGAAACCGCGGGTGTTCCAATTCCGTAGTCGGTTACAAAGGGAGGCTCTATGTGGGGACTCATTACTCTCGCCGTCACCTTCGTGGTCTCGTGGGTCGGCTATGGCGCCGCGAGGCGCTTCGTTCGTGAACGTTTGCGCTATGTGGAAGGGGCGCACAGGCCGGGCGCGGCGGTGATCGCCGGGTTCGTGGCCATGCTCGTGGCGCTCCCCGTTGTGTCGGTACTGCACTGGATTCCGATTCTGGGGTGGCTGGTTGGGGGGGGAACCGCATTGGTGTTCGGCGTCAGCGTTGGGCTCGGCGTGCGATCGGGGGCGCTGGATGTGAAACGGGGGTATGTGATAGGGCCGGGGGCGTAAGGGCAGACGAGAGGTGAGAAGCGAGAGTTGGGAGTTGATGGCTCCAGTCTCACGGCACTGAACTCTCAATCTTCAACTCTCGATTCTCGACTGCTGTAGTGACCCTCCCGCCCCCTGAGAGGGTAGATTAAGTATCGGCACCGGTCGATCTCTCTCTCTCGCCATGACACCACGCAACGGACTGCTGGGATTCGCACTCCTCTTCCTGGCGACAGCGTCGCCCGCCGGCGCGCAGAAAATGTCGGTGCTCGCCGGCAAGGTGATGCAGGACTCCACGGAGGTGCCCGTGCTGGGGGCGGAGATCACTGTGCAGGGCATGCGCGGTGGGGCGATTTCCGATTCGCTCGGCCAGTTCACCATGGCGAACATTCCGGCCGGCAAGGCGCTGGTCACGGTGAAGCGGCTCGGCTTCGCGCCCGTCACGGCGGTGCTCACGTTTGTTCCCGGCGACACCCTCGCCGCGGAGTTCCTCCTGGTGTCGACGGCAGCACGGCTCAAGGGCGTCGAGATCCGCGCGCGATCGCGCAGTCCGGCGCGGCTCATCGGTTTCGAGGAGCGCCGGAAGGGCGGGTTCGGGCAGTTCATCGGACCTGAGCAGCTCTCGAAAATGGAGTCGCGGCGGACCGATGATGTGCTGCGCATCATTCCCGGGCCCAACATCGTACGGTCGAATGTCACCACGGCCGCCTGGGTCGCCGCGGGGCGAGGAGCGTACGGCAACGGGCTCTATCGCGTGGAGCGGTCCGATATCAACAAGGGTGCCGATGCGTCCAAGTGCTACGCGACGGTCTACCTCGACGGCGTGGCGGTGTTCAGCGCACTCCCCGGCGAGCTGCTGTTCGATATCAACACGGTACCACCATACCAGATTCACGGCATCGAGTTCTACAGTGGCGCGGGTACGATTCCGGGTCAGTTCCCCGAGAAGCGGGGGACATGCGGAGTGCTAATCGTATGGACAAAGGCGTGATTGGGGCAGTCGAGAGTTGAGGAGTCGAGAGTTTGGAGTTGGAAGTCGAGCGTTCCGCAGTTGAGCGTTGAAGTCGACAGTCCCAGGTCAGGCGGCGCCTTTCTCGCCCAGTCGGTGCGGCGTAAGGACGGTGACGCTCAGCCGCCGGGGCGGCGCTTCGCGAACCGCAGAAGGAGCGCCGCGAATACGAAGGCAGTGCCGGCCCAGCGGAGCGCTGTACTCTCCAGGCGGATTCCGATGCCAAACATGATGACGCCGCTGACGGCGAGGACGAACTTCGCGGTCGTCATCGGGGTCATGCAGTGCCAGCCGCCGACAGAAGATCCTCGCGCTCAGTCCCGGGGATCGCGAGAATGAAATCCGGACCAAATGCGCGAGACGGAGTCTGGAAGCCGGGCTTCGCGCCGCCTGCGAGGACCTTCACCGCGCACGCCACGGAGGTGAGCGCGGTTAGTGTATAGCCGTCCGGAGTCTTCAGCCTGGACTGCACCCGGCGTCCATCGTTGTCCCAGGCTTCGCCCCACAGGCGCGCCATCGCGCGCAGCCGCTGCTCCGGACTCGGCCCCGCCGCGCCGGCACGGATTCGCCGCTTGAGAAACGCCTGGAGCGGTGGCGTCGCCACCAGGCCGCCGAGATAGCGCGCGAGCATCAGACCGCGAACGGCCGATGCCGAAGCCGCCGTATACACCTCGATATTCGGGATTCCCGTGCTGTGGTATGCCGTTGACACATCGCCCCAGGGAATCGTGACTGACCGGCGCATGCGGTCGCCGTAGTTGATATCGCGCCGGCGCCACGCGGCAGGTACGGGGGTGATCTTTCCTGCGCGGCGCACGGCGCCGCCACGAGCGACGTTCTCGATCATCGTCGTCGCCGTGCCGCGGGAGAGGCCCGTGCCCCCGTGAAAGGCAAGGGTGAGCCACGTGGCCGACGGAAGGCGCCGGTGGAGATGCGCCGCAAGACAGTCGCTCGGCACCACGTCGAAGCCCACGCCCGGAAGGAGCATCACGCCGGCGCGTTCGCCCTCGGCGGAACGCGCGGCGAGCGTCTCGAAGACGCCGATCTCGCCCGTGATGTCCATGTAGTGCGTTTTCGTTCGCAGGCAGGCGTTGACCATCGGCGCGGAAGTGCGGGCGAACGGGCCCGCGCAATGCAGCACCGCGGCGACGCCTGCGAGCGCGGCATCGAGGGCGGCGGCATCATCGAGCGAGGCGGGGCGCGCCTCGAGACCCGTATCGTGTGCGAGCGCGCGGACTGCCGCGCCATCGCGACCGGAGACGATGGGCCGAAGTTGCCGAGCGAGTGCTTCGGCAACGACGAGCCGGCCGGTGTACCCATAGGCGCCATAGATGAGCAGCGCCGTCGATTGGCCGGTCACTTGCCCTGGTTCCGGCCCCTGAGAAAGCGAGACACGCCGGTGCGAAAGTCGTCCGTCTGCCGCGCGTCCACGTTCGCCTGCACCCCCTCGGCGATTCCGTCGCGGAACGAGAGCAGGTCGAGTCGATAAAACAGGCGCTTGGTGCTCGCCATGGAGACCGTTGGATGCGCGGCGAGGCCGAGCACGTAGCGCTCCACCTCGTGGGCAAACGCGGCCGCGGAGAACACGCGGCTCACGAGACCGACGCGTTCGGCTTCGGCGGCGTCAAGCACGCGGCCGCTGGCGATCAGGTCGAACGCGCGTTTCTCACCGACCGAGCGACGCAGGGTGTTCAGCACCAGCGCCGGCACGAAACCGATGCGCACCTCCGGGTAGCCGAACTGCGCGTGCTCGTGAGCGAGCACGACGTCGCATGCGGTGGCGAGTCCGCAGCCGCCGCCAAGTGCCTGCCCCTGCACTGCGGCCACCACGGGCTTCGTCATGCCGCGGATGGTGAGGAGGACGCGGCCCAGCGACGCCGCGTCGCGGGTATGGACCTCCGGCGATGAATGCAGCATGTCCGCGAGCGCGGCGAGATCGGCTCCGCCGCAAAAATCATCGCCGTCGGCGGTCAGCAGGGCGGCGCGGACGGCGTCGTCACCCTCAAAGTCCATCAGGGCAGAGGTCAGTTCCTCTGCAGTCTGCTGGTCGAGCGCGTTCTGCTTCTCCGGGCGGGCGAGGGTCACGCGACCGACCCCACCGGCGACACCGACGCGCACTCGTGCGGTCATTCTGTGCCTCGTGCGCGCAGAACAGCGCCGCGCACCGGGCGGGCCGCGTGGGAAGGCGCCGCAGAGTCGGCGTAGAAGGGTGGCAGGCCCACTGCTTTCGCCTCCTCGTCGGGAACCTCGAGCACGAGCCTGAGCAGTGCCGTCGAGAACACCTTCCCCTGCGCGTCCGTCTTGAGCGAGAGCGTGCCGCCGCCGTCCAGCGCGCCGTGCAGCAGGAAATTCAGTGCGCGGAGATTCGCCAGCTCGAAGCGCTCAACGCCACCCGTGATCACGCCTGAAAAATGAGTCGCCACCCGGTCGCTCGTGAGGTACCGCTCCAGAAATGGATACCATTCCGGGCGGAGTGCGATCACGCCCACGTTGGCCGTATCGCCCTTGTCTCCCGAACGCGCATGGGCAACGTCGAGCAGACGCACCTTCACTGCACCACCTCCACCCGCGTCTGCACCACCGTCTTGTCGATGAGCGCCGGCCAGAACGCGACAATCTCCTCGACCTTCGGCCGCCCGCCCGCAAAGCCGGTCACACTCGGCGGCCCGTTGAGCACGAGCGGCACGATCTCGCGCGTGAAGCGCTCGACACGCGTCCTGTCGGCGTCGCGCACGCCAATGCGGAACTGCACTTCGGGCGCATCCTTGCCGGCGCTGGCGCCGGCGAGCGGGCCATGTGTTGCGTTGGCACCGACAAATTCCGTGAGCACTTGCCCAAAGCGCAATCCCAGTCGGTCGAGCCGCTCGCGAAGGACACGGTCGGCGAGCTGCGCCTTCTCCAGCGCGTCTGGCCATGCGTACACGAGCGACCCGACCGCCTTGAAGCCGGCGCGATAGGCAATCGAGACCTTGAGCTTGCCCGTTGCCGCCCGGCCCTCTATGCCGGACACACGAACGCGGTTCGCACCCACGGATTCGAGGCGAATGGTCGTGAAGTCGGCCACGACGTCTGGCGTGATGTAGGCGTGCGGGTCACCCATCTCGTAGACGAGCTGCTCGGTTACCGTCTGCACCGACACACGGCCGCCCGTGTCCGGGTGCTTGGTGATCACGAAGGTCCCATCAGCGTGTCCCTCGACAATGGGATAACCTACGTCGGCCAGGTTCTCGATGCTGCGCCATTCGTGGAGGCAGTTGCCGCCCGAGCATTGCGCGCCGCATTCGATAATGTGGCCTGCGATGATGCCCGCGGCGAGAAGATTCCAGTCGCTTGCGCCCCAGCCGAACTCGTGCCGCAACGGGGCCATCGTGAGCGCGGTGTCGGTGGAGCGGCCAGTCACGACGACATTTGCGCCTTGCTCGAGGGCTTCGACGATCGGCACACTGCCGATGTACGCATTCGCCGCAATCACGCGACTGCGCACGGTGGAGAGCGGTTCACCAGTATCCATGTTGCGCAACTCATGACCGCCGGCGAGCAACGCATCAAGGCGAGGCAGCAGGTCGTCGCCCGTGACGATACCGATGCGCAGCTTTCCCGCCGCGCCTTTTTCCTTCGCCATCGCAAGGACGGCAGCCGCGCATGCCTCCGGATTCACGCCGCCCGCGTTCGCGACCACCTTGTTGCGGCCGGCGGCCACGCCGCCCAGGATGCTCTCCATCGCTCCGACGAAGTCGCGCGCATAGCCCATGGCGGGGTCGCGCTCCTTCTGTTTCTGCAGAATCGACATCGTGACCTCGGCGAGGTAATCGAGCATCACGTAATCGACCGGACCGCCCTCGACCTGCCGCCGCGGTGCCTCGAGCCAGTCGCCCCAGAAACCCTGCGCGCCGGCGACGCGCACAACCTTCTCGCCGGACGTCAATCGACGCCCGGCCGCGCGGGGAGGCCGAACGGTCCGATATGCGGACCGGGGTTCTGGAGCCCGCTGCGCAGCGCAATGGCGAGCACGGTGCGGGTGTCTTCGGGATAGACGATCGCGTCGATGAATCCGCGGGCACCTGCGTAGCGCGCGTCCAGCTGGTGCTCGTAGTCCTCGCGCATGTCGGCTGCCGAGTCCGTGACCGCTTTCGACGTTTCGCCGCCGGCCTTCTTCGCCGCCTCCATTGCCGGTCCGTGCACCGCCTGCACCGCCGCCTCGCCCTCCATGACGCCCATGCGTCCGGTGGGCCAGGAGAAAATGAAGTCGGGGTCGAAGCCCTGACCCGCCATCGCGTAGTACCCGGCGCCCGACGCGTGATTCACCGTGAGCACGATCTTGGGCGACGTGCACGTGGCCATCGCCTCAACAAAGCGCGCGCCCGCGCGGATGATCCCCTCATGCTCGGCCTCGGGGCCGACCATGAATCCGGAGACATCCTGCACGAAAAGAATGGGGAGCCGGAGCCGGCTGCAGCGATCGATGAAGTACGCGGCCTTCTCCGCGCTCTCGGTGTAGATGATGCCGCCGAAGCGCGGCTTCTCGCCGGGGCGGGGCTTGATGAGCCCGCGCTGGTTCGCGAGAATGCCAACGGCGATGCCTTCGATGCGCGCATCGGCACAGATGATTTCCTTCGCCAGGTTCTGCTGGAACTCCTCCATCGAGCCACCGTCCACGATGCAGTCGAGCACCTGGTGCATGTCGTAGGACATGCGGTGATCGGTGGGGAGGATGTCGTAGAGCGTCTCTGGTTTCGAAACCGGCTCGACGACCTGCGCTCGAGTGACGTTCGGCTTGCGGCCGCCGGGCGCGGGTGCACGCGGGCCCGCGAGCGGCAGTCGTGCCACCATATCACGGATCTTGCTGAGGCAGTCCGGATCGTTCTCCGCCGCGTAGTGCGCGACGCCGCTGACCTCGGTGTGCGTGTTGGCACCTCCCAGCGTCTCGGCGTCGATGACCTGGCCGGTGGCGCCCTTCACCAGATTGGGGCCTCCGAGTCCCATGAAGCTCGTGCCCTTGACCATGAGGATCACGTCGCTCAGCGCCGGGAGGTACGCTCCGCCTGCAACACATTGGCCCATCACGGCGGCGATCTGCGGAATGTGGAGGTAGTGCCGCATGAGCGAGTTGTAATAGAAAATGCGCGCCGCCCCGTACTGGCCGGGAAACACGCCGCCCTGGAACGGCAGGTTCACGCCGGCCGAGTCCACCAGGTAGATGATGGGGATGCGGCAGCGCATGGCGATCTCCTGTGCGCGGAGGATCTTGGTGATGGTCTCCGGCCACCAGGATCCAGCCTTCACCGTCGCGTCGTTGGCTACGACCACGCACTCGCGATCGCTACAGCGGCCGACGCCCGTGATCACGCCGGCGGCGGGTGCGTGGCCGTCGTATCGGTCATGCGCGACGAGGAGCCCGACTTCCATGAAGTGGGATTCCGGGTCGAGCAGCTGCGCGACGCGCTCGCGAGCAGTGAGTTTCCCCTGCGTGTGCTGCTTGGCCGCCTTGTCTTTCCCCCCACCTTGGCGAAGGAGTGCTTCGAGTTCGCGCGTGGCGGCGCTCAGCGTGCGGAGGCGCGAGGTCACACTTCCTGCGCGCGGCGTGCTTCGTTCTTCCCGAACCAGTCCTTGATGTATTCCACGAGCGCGACAGTGGAAGTGCCTGGGCCAAAAAGCTTTCCGATGCCAAGTACCTGAAGGGCGTCCATATCTTCACGGGGGATGATGCCACCGCCAGTAACGAGAATATCGCCGCGTCCCTCCGCCACGAGCAGCTCCCGGACACGGGGAAAGAGGGTCATGTGGGCGCCGGAAAGGATGGAGAGGCCGACCACGTCGACGTCCTCCTGCACGGCGGCGCTGGCGATCATTTCCGGGGTCTGGTGGAGGCCGGTATAGATGACCTCCATGCCGGCATCGCGGAGCGCTGCGGCAACGACCTTGGCTCCGCGGTCGTGGCCGTCGAGTCCGGGCTTGGCGACGAGGACGCGGATTGGGCGTGGCATGGGATTGAAAGTAGAGGGCGTGAGGGCCGGGGAGCAACCGGAGTCATGACTGGTGCGGCGCGGTTTTCCGCGTCGCGGTTCAGTTGAGAGATACGGAACCGTCCTCGTCTGGACGAAGGCCTATGTGGCGTTGCGGCCATGGGGGCGTTACACGGCTGAACCACGGATCGAATGCCTGTTGCGCTCCTTTCGTGCGAGCAGAAGCATCTCGCTCGACGTGCGACTGAGCGGCCGATCACGCCAGCCGTCCCACGCCTGCTCGACGATCAGCCCTGCCTCGGCGCAGAGCTCCGCCAGGCGCGTGGCGGTGTACAGCCTGATCTGGTGTTCGCGCTCTCTGCTCCGGCCCTGACCTTTCACCGTCGTCCGCACGCTGAGCACTCCGGACAGTGGATCGAAGCTCCGCTCGTGCCCCACCATCGTGCCGTCCTTCGAACTCCACCAGTCGCGCGAAATGAACCGCGCCACCACGCCATCGCGGCTTCCTCCATGCCAGAGCAGCGAACCGCCGGGTTTGAGGACGCGGGCGAAACTGCTCATGACCTTTGCGTCGTCGGCCGGATGGGCGAAGAAACCGAAGCTCGTGAAGAGGTTGAGCACGACGTCGAACTTCCCGGTCCACTCGCGTGGCAACGCGCGCATGTCGCCGCGCGTGTAGCGGAGGCGAGCGCCGGTTCCGCGCGCCCTCGCGCGCTTGAGCAGGACCGGCGAGTAGTCGAGGCCGGTCACGTCGAACCCGGTTTCGGCGAGCAGGTGGGCATGCCGACCCTGGCCGCACGGCACGTCAAGGATCCTGGCGCCCGCCGGGAGCTGGAGGACCTCAATGATGCGAGCGACGTCGAGCCGATCGCGTTCGGGCGAGAAGATCGGCTCGTATTCAAGGAGGTATTGCTCGTCGAAATACGTGCGCCACCATTCGCGTGTGGGTGTCTTGGCCACGCGTGCGCGGTGTCAGACCCTAGAAGAACACCGGCTCGCGATACGCCCCGAACACGTTCTCGAGCGCCGCGCGAATCTCGTACAGCGTGCAGTACGACCGCGCGCAATCGAGGATGAACGGCACGACGTTGTCCTTGCCCCGCGCGGCCTTCCCGAGCGCGTCCAGGTTTCGCTTGCACAGGGCATTGTCGCGGGTCGTGCGCAGCCGGGTGAGTGCCGCTGCCTGCTCGCTGGCCGCCTGTTCGTCCATGCTGAGCAGCGGTATGGTGAGTTCGTCGGCCTCCGACACGAACTCGGAGACGCCGACGACCACCCGCCGGCGCTGCTCGATTTCCCATTGCTGGCGGGCCGCGCTCTCGGCGATCTTGCGCTGGAACCAGCCGGTCTCGAGGGCGCGCACCACCCCGCCCTGCTTCTCGATCTCCTGGAAGATTGCTTCGGCCTCCCGCTCCAAGTCGTCCGTGAGCTTCTCTATGTAATACGAGCCGCCGAGTGGATCGATCACGTTCGGCACGCCCGTTTCGAACGCGAGTATCTGCTGCGTGCGCAGGGCGACCTGCACAGCGTGCTCCGTGGGGAGTGCGAGCGTCTCGTCCATCGAGTTGGTGTGGAGTGACTGGGTGCCGCCGAGTACGGCAGCCATCGCCTGGTAGGCGACACGGACGATGTTGTTCATCGGCTGCTGGGCCGTGAGCGTGACGCCGGCGGTTTGCGAATGGAAGCGCATCATCCAGCTTCGCGGATCCGTCGCGCCGTAGCGTTCCCTGAGGTGCCGCGCCCAGATGCGCCGGGCGGCCCGCAGCTTGGCGATCTCCTCGAAGAAATCGTTGTGGATGTCCCAGAAATAACTGAGGCGGCCCGCGAAGTCGTCCACCTTGAGCCCGCGGGCAATGCCGCGCTCGACATACGTGAAGCCGTCGGCGAGGGTGAACGCCAGCTCCTGCGCGGCCGTCGCACCGGCCTCGCGAATGTGGTAGCCGGAGATGGAGATCGTATTCCATTGCGGAGCGTGCGGGGAGCCCCACTCGAACATGTCGACGATGAGGCGCAGCGCCGGCTCGATCGGAAAGCACCAGGCGTGCTGCGCCATGTATTCCTTCAGGATGTCGTTCTGGACCGTGCCGCGCAGCCGCTCGGGCGCGACGCCCTGTTTCTCCGCCGCGGCGATGTAGAAGCACCAGAGGATGATCGCAGGGCCGTTGATCGTCATCGACGTGGAGACTGCGCCGAGTGGTATGCCCTCGAAGAGGATCTCCATGTCGGCCAGCGAACTGATCGCGACGCCGCATTTGCCGACTTCGCCTTCCGAACGCGGATGGTCGGAGTCGTAGCCCATGAGGGTCGGAAAATCGAACGCGACAGAGAGTCCCGTCGTCCCGTGCGCGAGGAGGAACTTGTAGCGGGCGTTGGTTTCCTTCGCGCTGCCGAAGCCGGCGAACTGCCGCATCGTCCAGAGCTTGCCGCGGTATCCTGTTGCGTGGATGCCGCGCGTGAAGGGGTATGCCCCGGGTGCCTCGAAGGCGGTGCCGGCAGACGGGGAGCCCTCGAGGTCGAGCGCCGTGTAGAGTGGCGCGACCTCCCTGGCCGAGTTGATGAAGGCGATGTCGCGCCTGGGCAGGCGGTCGTACTTCTCGCGCCACTCCGCGACCTCGCGCCGCAGGCGGTCGAGTTCGGCCTGCATCTCGGAGAGAGTGCTGTCGAGGTCTCTGGTGCTTGTCATCGAAACGCTCCCCTTATGGATCCTTCGCAAGGACGTCGCCGCTGCGCGCGAGGAGCGCCTCGGCAACCGCGTACGGGCTGGTGCGTCCCGCTTCGAGCTCCGGTATCCGCTCGTCGAGCCAGGTCTTCGTTGCGGCGTCGGTCCAGAGGCGGCGTCGCATCCGCTGCTCGGCGACATCCACCACCCGCTCCCGAAGCCGCGTGCGGCGACGGTTCTGAAGCGCACCGCTCCGCTCAAGATACGCGAAATGGCGGTCGAGCGATGCCAGCAGTTCGCCCACGCCCTCGCCAGTCGTGCCGACGGTGCGCAGGACGGGCGGAGTCCATTCGTCGGGGTCCACGCGAGCCGCGGCCGCGCGGGCCGCCTTCGCGGGATTCGCCACCGCGCTGAGGTCCACGCCATGGTGGGCGGGCGTATTGGCGAGTGTGAGGCCCCCGCGCAAGCCGAGCATGAGTTCAAGATCGCTGCGCAGCCGGTCCGCGCCTGGCCGGTCGGCCTTGTTCACCACGAAGATATCCGCAATCTCCATTACGCCCGCCTTGAGCGTCTGGATCGAGTCGCCCGATTCGGGCACGAGCACCACCACGCTCGAGTCCACGGTGCGGGCGATGTCAAGCTCGCTCTGCCCCACGCCGACCGTCTCGACGAGGATGCGGTCAATGCCAAACGCGTCGAGCACGTCGCACACTTCACGCGTTGCGCCGGCCAGCCCGCCGAGCGAGCCGCGCGTCGCCATCGATCGAATGAACACTCCGGGGTCGAGCGCCACGGATTCCATGCGCACACGATCCCCGAGAAGTGCGCCGCCGGTGAATGGCGAGGTGGGATCGACCGCCACGATCCCCACGCGGAATCCCGCCTTGCGAAGCTCGGCGGCGAGGAGCGTGGTGATCGTACTCTTGCCCGCGCCCGGCGGGCCGGTGAGTCCGATGCGCCGCGCGCGTCCGACCCGCGAATGCATCGCGGCCAGGAGCACGTCGCTGCCCGGCCGGCCGTTCTCGACGATGCTGACCGCCCGCGCGAGGGCTGCCTTCTTGCCGACGGTGAAGTCGGCGGCGAGGCTGCGGAGCGCCGCGGGAGCGTCACGCGGAAGGTCGAGACTGCTCATCGCGCGAACTCGGCGCCGCCGTTCGCGCCGCGCACGCCCGCCCGCGCACAGATCTGCAGTTCGCACCCAACGGTGTCCGTCATAGGCCGGCACGCGGTTCGTCATGCTCGTCACTGATATCGCCGACGAGTTCCTCGACGAGATCCTCGAGCGTCACCAGCCCCAGCGTGTCCCCGGCGTCTCCCTGGACGATCGCGAGATGCACGTGTTCGCGGAGCATGCGGCGCATCAGCGCATGGCAGGGTGTGTCCGCACGCGCTGTTACCACCTTCCTCAAGTGCGCCACAGGCGCCTCGGGATGCGCGAGCACGTCGAATGAATGCACCAGTCCGACGACGTGGTCGAGGTCGTGCTCATACACCGGGACGCGGCTGTACTTGGCGTGGGCTACCAGCCGCGTGATCGCGTCGCCCGGCATCGCGCGCTCTGCCGCGACGATCTCCGCCCGCGGCGTCATCACGTCGGCGGCGCGCTTCTCGGTGAAGTCCACGACGCCGCTGATGATTGCACTCTCGGACGCTTCGCCCACACCCTCCAGCTCGCCCTCGCGAAGCAGATCCTCCAGGGCGTCCCGCGGCCCGTCCGCGTGCTCGGGACTGACCTGCCTGGTGAAACGGCGCACAAGTCCTGCCGCGAATAGCAGCAGCGGCGTGCACAGCCACTCCAGTGCGCGCAACGCCGGCATGAGCATCGGGGCGAGGAGTGTCGGCCACCGGCGGGCAATCGCGCGCGGGAGGAGCTGGCCGACGATGAGCAGCAGGACCGCCGTGAAGACGAGATACTGAACGAGCACCTGCCGGTCCTCGCTGAGGCCGACGAACGCGCCGATGGCGAAGACGGTGCCCGCGATGCCCGTACCGGCCGCGAGCAGAAAGCGCTGGGGCCGCTCGAGCTGCAGCGTCGCGGCGCCCGCGCCGGAAAGGCGGAGCTCCGCCCAGTGGCGCAACCAGATGCGACTCACCGAGCGTACCGCCGTCGCGGCCGCGGTGAGCCATGCCACGACGAGGGCGAGCACGAACACGACACCGAGCGTCGTCACGCGACGCCCTCCGTCACGGGGTGGAGCCGTTCCAGGTACACGCGCTCCACTCTCCGTCGCACCACGCGCTCCACGACCACGCGGTATTGTCCCACCACGAGCGCCTCGCCGTTGCGCGGTACCCGCCCGCAGAGCTCATATATGAGGCCGCCAATGGTGCGTACGTCCGCGCGGGTGAAGTCCTGGCCCGTGAGCTCGCTGAGCTCGTCGAGCGTCACACGCGCGGATATCGAGAACCGGTCGTCGCTCTGGCGCACAATGTCGGGCTCCTCCTCGTCGTACTCGTCCCGGATCTCCCCCACGATCACCTCGAGCACGTCTTCCAGCGTGACGACCCCCGCCGTACCGCCGTATTCATCGACGACGACGGCGATATGCTGGTGCGTTGCCTTGAAGTCGCGAAGCTGCGCGTCCACAGTCTTGATGCCCGGAATGAACGTCGCGGGCCGCGTGAGTGAGAGCCACCCGCCGGCGGGTTCGGTGTTCGCGATCAGCGCCGGGAGAAGGTCCTTGGCGTAGAGAATCCCGACGACCTCGTCGAGAGTGCCATCGAACACGACGAGGCGCGAGTGTTGCGCGCCGCGGGCCCGACTCACGACCACGGTCCACGGCGCAGCCCGGTCCATACCGATCACATCGACGCGCGGCACCATGATCGCCTGCACCGCGGTATCGCCGAGCGAAAAGACGCCCTTGAGCAGGACCGCCTCGTCCCGGGTGACGTCGGCCTCGGCCGCCACGACATCGCGGAACTGTTCGAGCGTCGCCTCGCGATCCTCCGCGTCGGGGCTGCGCTGCGGAAGGAGCCGCTGCAGAAGTGCATCGCACCACGAGCCGAAGAGCACAACGGGGAGAAGCAGGTGCTCGATTGCCGCAATGGCGGGCGCCAGCGGGTCGAGCGCACGCGGTCCGAGCGCGTCGCCCGCGGTGCGGGCCGCGCTCTCGGCGATGACGACGACGAGAAGGCCCAGCGCCACGACTGCCGGCGCGACCTGCGATGGTGGGACGCCACTCACCTTGAGCGCAGCAGCCGCGGCGGCGCCCGCCAGGAGCTGCGACAGAATGCGGCCAAACGCGAGCGCGCGATGGGCCTTCTCGCGACCCTCGAGCATCTTGCGCACCGCCGGCGACGGTGGCGGCGTCTCCTCATCGATGGAAAGCAGCGCCCCATCGGCGAGCGCGCACAGCGCGGCCGCGGCGACTGCGAGGACGGCAAAGAACACGACGATGATGGTCATGCCGTCCGCGCCTTCAGTGCCCGATGGACGAGCGCTTCCTGCCGCCGCCACATGGCCGAGCGCTCCCGCGTCGGCCCGTCGGGATGGGTATGGCCGAGCACGTGGAGTACGCCGTGCACGACGAGGCGGACCAGCTCTTCCCGCACAGCCACGCCGAGCAGGCGCGCATTCGCCCGCGCGACGGACGGCGAGATGTACACATCGCCCACCACGGGCATCGCCTTCTTTCCAAGTGCACGGCGGGCGCCCGTGAGGCCGAACGCAATTACGTCGGTGGGACCACGACGGCGCAGATGGTGCGCATTGAGGACCGACATGCGACTGGTGGTCACGAGCGCGATGGAGATGAGTGCGCCCGGTATCTTCTCGGCGCGCAGCACCATCCGGGCCGCCTCTGCCAGTGCCGCGTCGGACGTTTCCCCGGGGGCGCGCACGCCTTCGCGCGACACCGCGACGACGAGTGCGCGCGAGCCGCTATCTCGCGCTGCCCGCGGGGAGCGGCGCCCGTGGCGCCTCATTGCGATTCGGCATCCGCCGCATACGCACGCACGATGTCGCGCACCAGGCGGTGGCGGATCACGTCCACCTCGGTGAGGTAGTGAAACGCGATGCCTTCAATTCCGGTGAGGATGCGCTCGACCTGCGTGAGACCGCTCTCCTCACGCCTGGGCAGGTCGACCTGCGTCTTGTCGCCCGTGATCACCGCCCGCGAGTTCACGCCGAGCCGGGTGAGGAACATCTTCATCTGGAGCTGCGTCGCGTTCTGCGCCTCGTCGAGAATCACGAACGCATCGGCGAGGGTGCGGCCGCGCATATACGCGAGCGGCGCGATTTCGATCACTCGTGTTTCGAGCGCCTTCTGCACGCGCTCCTGCGGCATCATGTCCTCGAGCGCGTCGTACAGCGGGCGAAGATAAGGATCGACCTTTGCCTGCATGTCGCCCGGCAGGAAGCCGAGTGATTCACCGGCCTCGACGGCGGGGCGCGCGAGGACGATACGGCGCACCCGCTTTCGTGACAGCGCCTCGACCGCGGCGGCCACGGCGAGATATGTCTTGCCCGTCCCGGCCGGGCCGATGCCCACCACGATGTCGTTGTCGGCGATGGCCTGCAGATATGCCGCCTGCCCAGCAGTCTTCGGCTGGATGACCTTCCGCACGCCGGGCAGGACAATGCGGCCTGCTGCGCTCGCGTCGCGGCCGTTCTCCATGGACATTCGCAGGACATCGTCCGGTTCGAGCGGAACGCGCTGCCTGGCGGCGTCGATCATGCGCTGCGCGACGGGCAGCGCCTTCTCGACTGCCTCCGCCGGGCCTGTCAGCGACATGGCGTCGCCGCGCAAGGTCACGCGCACGGGAAAGAGTCTCTGCAGCTCGAGCAGGTTTGCGTCTGCAACGCCCGCGAGCGTGAGCAAGTCCGCGCCCTCGGTCGAGAGACGCTGCGTCACCTGCTCGGCAGCGCCGGGTGTCGGGCCGCCGGACGTCATTCCGCCTCCGTCCGAATGTGCAAGTCGCGCAGTTCATCGGCTCCCACACGCGCAGGCGCGCCCTCGAAGAGTGCGCGCGCGGCTGTCGTTTTGGGAAAGGCGATCACATCGCGCAACGACGTCGCGCCGGCGAGCAGCATCGCGATCCGGTCGAATCCGAAGGCGATTCCGCCATGCGGCGGCGCGCCGGACCGCAGGCCGTCCAGCAGAAATCCGAACCGGCTCTCCTGCTCTGCGGCATCGCGCATGCCGAGCAGCGTGAACATGCGCGACTGCATGGCCTGATTGTGCGTGCGAATGCTGCCTCCCCCCAGCTCGAGGCCGTTGAGCACGATGTCGTATGCGAGTGCGCGCCAGCGATGCGGTTCGTCCGGCGCCGCGGCGACGTCCAGGGGATTCGGCGCGGTAAAGGGATGATGGACCGCAGCGAGCGTGGCCGGGCCAGCCCCCGGCTCAGTTTGCTCGAACATGGGGAAGTCGGTGACAATGAGAAACCGCCGCGCGCCGGAATCCGCGAGACCGAGGCGTGCCGCACACTCCTGCCGGACGCGATCGAGTGCGGGGTTCGACACGCGGTCCGGTCCTGCGATGAAGAGCGCAAGAGCGCCTTCCTCCAGTGCCAGCGCCTGTGCGGCCGCCGGAGTGAGAAACTTGGCGATGGGGCCATCGTAGGTCCCCCCCGCGCGCTTCACGCGGAGCAGTCCGGCGGCTCCGGCGCCCCTGGCAAGGCCTTCGATCTCGTCCACCTGTTTCCGGCTCCACGACGCACCGCCGGGCACGACGATGCCCCGCACGCGTCCCCCACTCTGGAGCGCGCCAGCGGTAATGCCGAACTCGAGCCCGCGAAACACATTGCTGTAGTCCACAATGTGGAGGTCGTAGCGAAGGTCGGGCCGGTCGCTGCCATATTGTTCCATCGCGCGCGCGTAGGTCATGCGATCGAAGTGCCCGGGAATCACATGGCCGCCTTCGAGCCAAAGCGCGCCAATGAGCCCTTCGGCGAGCGCCAGGATGTCTTCCTGGTCTACGAACGACGCCTCGATGTCGATCTGCGTGAACTCGGGCTGGCGATCGGCGCGGAGGTCTTCATCGCGAAAGCAGCGCGCGATCTGGAAGTATCGATCGAACCCGCAGACCATGAACAGCTGCTTGTAGATTTGCGGCGACTGTGGCAGCGCGTAGAACTCGCCAGGATGCACGCGGCTGGGCACGAGGTAGTCGCGCGCGCCTTCCGGCGTGGGCTTCGTCAGGATCGGTGTCTCCAGTTCGAGGTACCCCCGCTCACTCAGATGGCGCCGGGTTACCTGGAGCAATCGGTGGCGCAGCATGAAGGTCGCCTGCAACTCGGGGCGGCGCAGATCGAGGTGCCGGTGTTTGAGCCGAAGCTCCTCGGCAGCGAGGGTCTCGCCTTTACCCCGCGCCACCGGAATGGCAGGAGTGGCGGCAGGCCCCACCACACGCAGCGAGTCGGCACGAACCTCTATCTCACCCGTGCTCATCTCGGAGTTGCGTGTGGTGACCTCGCGCGCCACCACGATGCCCTCGACGAGCACCACGCTCTCCACACCGACCGCGGCCGCGGCCGCAATCACCTCTGGGCTCGCCCACGCGGTGCCGAACGACACTTGCACGATGCCTTCGCGATCGCGCAGGTCGAGAAAGACGATGCCACCGAGGTTACGAGAGCGGTGTACCCAGCCGCCGAGCGAAACACGCTCGCCGGCATCCGAGATGCGCAACGCGCCCGCCATGTGCGAGCGGATCGCGGTTTGCCCCGTCAGGGGCGAACGGGCAGTCAGTTCGATATCTCCCGGTGTTGGTGGTGCGAGAGGCAAGCCGCACCCGGGATTCTCGCTCCTCGGAGGACTCCGCGGCTGGGAAGTGGTGTAAATATAGGGCTGTCCGATACTTGCTGGAATCGAATGATTGACGAAAGCACTGTAACTGAGATAACTTAACTCAATGTGGCGTATTGCTTTTGCTTCCATATCCGCCATTCCACTCATGGGGCTGGCCCAGTCACGCGACATCCCCGCCCGCGACCTACTGACTTTTCCGCTCGGACTGACCGCCGAACCCGCGGCGCTTGGAATACAGTCCGGTGCGGGACTCTGGAATCCTGCGACTGCCCTGCTGCCTGACGGAGCCAGGTGGCGTCTCAGCGCCGCGGCCATGAACACGTCGGACGACATCGGCGTCACGGCACAGCTCGGGTCGGTGACGGGGATATGGCGCCGAACCACGATCGGACTCAGCGTCGCGAGGGCACTCGTCGGGGGCCTCGTGCGCACCGATGCAGACCCGCTCAGCATCGGCAATGAGATTCCCTACTCGACGTTCCTCGTATCCGCCGTCCTCGCGCGACGCATCTCGCCCCGGCTCATCGGGGGAATCGCGATACGATCGCGCACGGGCCAGATTGACAACGTCACGCGCACCGGCGCATCGGTCGACGTGGGAGTGGTCGCCGAGCATCTGACCTCGCTGGACGTGCGCCTAGGGGCGTCCACGTTCCTGCTCGAACCGCTCGGAACGAATCGTGACCGCGCCAGTGTGCTGCTGGGCGCCGACGCACGCGTGGCCGGGACCGACACGGCGCGTACGGTGCGTGCGGGATATTCGCTGATGGGCACGCGTGGCCTCGGTGCCGAGCACTACCTGTTTGCGGCCGGGCGGTGGGGACCGTTTGAGGCGCGGGGAGGGCCGCTCCGCACCGAGGTGTATGGCGCGTCGAATACGCGTCTTCGACTCGGGGTGTCCGTTTATTATGCCGGATATGCGATTGGCGTCGCCCGCGAGGAAAACGCGAGCGGCCTGGCCCCCATGTATCACTTTTCGATCACGTCGGTGATCAGGTGACGACCGGAGCGCGACGCAATCTTCTCGACCTCACTCCGCGCCAGGCGGAAGAGACGTTGCGCGCCTTCGCCGTGGAAAACGATGTGGCCGCGTACCGAGGGAGCCAGGCCGTGCGGCACCTCTGGGCCGCGCCAGCCCCCAGTTTCGAGGCAATGAGCGACCTGCCTAAGGGTTTTCGTGCCCTGCTCGAACAGCACTTCGCGCTTCCGCGCCTCGAACTGGAAACCGAGCAGATGTCGATCGACGGAACGCGGAAGTTTCTCTTCCGCATGCACGATGGACAGGCGATCGAGACGGTCGCCATTCCGGAGGATGGCCGCATGACACTCTGCGTGTCCTCACAAGCCGGGTGCGCGCTCAAGTGCTCGTTCTGCGCGACCGGAGCGATGGGGTTCTCGCGCAACCTCACCGCCGGCGAGATCGCGGGCCAGGTGCGCGAGCTGGCATTGCTCGCCCCGCCCCTCGTCGCCACGAACATCGTGTTCATGGGCATGGGCGAGCCGCTGATGAACTGGCCGGCGGTCGATACCGCGCTCTCCGTGCTCAACGATCCGAAGGGCTTCGGAATCGGGGCGCGGCACATCACCGTTTCCACCGTGGGATGGCTGCCCGGCATCGAGGCGCTCGCGGCCCGCCCAGAGCAGTTCCGCCTCGCGATCTCCGTGCACGCACCGAGTGATGCCCTCCGCGCCACGCTGATGCCCGTGAACACGAAGTTCCCACTCGCCGACGTCATCACCGCCGCGGCCGCGTTTGACCGGCGTGTCACGTTTGAATACGTCATGCTGGGTGGGGTCAACGACCATCCCGCCCACGCGAAGGGGTTGGGGGCACTGGCCAGGCGCTGCCGCGCGTTCGTGAATCTCATACCGCTGCATCCGGGCGGGTCGATGGGTTTTGCCCCCACGTCGCGCGAGGCCATGGATTCGTTCGCTCTTGCGCTGCGGATGCAGGGATTGCCGGTGGCGATTCGAAAGAGCCGCGGCGTTGACATCGCGGCCGCGTGCGGCCAGTTACGGGTAGAGCGGCAGGCGCGGCTGCGTCCAGTTCCGGCCCACTAGCACAGTCAGGTCGAGGAAGTGCGAAGAGTCAGGCTTCTGCTCGGTGCGTGCGGGGCTCATGACTTTGGCCGCCAGAGCGGCCCATTCGGCGTGTACTGAGCGGTCGCGAATGATCGTCGACTCCGTCCGCTCGCTGGTGTTGCCGAAGTAGACCACGTCGAACCCGGCATCGCGAAGGTAGAACATGGCCTGGCGGGCCAGGCCGCGTGTGTCGGTGGCATTGAGCACTTCGATGCGAATTCTCACGCCCGGCGGTACGACGCGCGGCACTCCCGGTTGCTCGCCGGCGCGCGGCGGCTCCGTGCCGGTAAAGCGGCTGACGTAGTAAAGTCCGCCCGCGAGGGCCACAAGCAGGCCGCCGAGCGCAATCCATCGTCGCGCGCGGTGGCGCGGCGGCGGTGGGCTGTCTACCGGATCGAGTTCCACAGGGCCACGCTCTCCAGAAAGAGCGGTTTGCCCTCCCGCAGCGTCCACTCGAGTCGCATGCGAACGAGCTGGCGGAACACGCCGTCGAAATCGCGCGGCAAGAGTGATGCCAGAAACGCGCGGTCTGCGCGCATGAAAGTGCGTCCGGGTTCGAGGAAGTCCGCCATGAAAAGCGCGCGTCCCGTAGTGTCCCAGTCGCGATTCCCTACCGTGTGCCAGCGCACGGCCATAAGCACACCGGGGCGCTCCTCGCCCTCGCGCTCGAGCGCGAGGGCGGCGGCGGGACCGTGCAGGACGCTGGGCGGTGACGACTCGAACGGCGTGCCGGCGACTCGCGCGGCGAGATCCGCCTCGGAGGCATCGCGCAGCGCGTCGTGCCAGCGGCCGGCGTCGTGCCAGGCACGGGCCTGCTCCGGCGGGAGCTTCATCTCATGCGCCCAGCGTTCCAGTAATGCCGTGACGCGACCGATGTGCGCACGGCGCTTGTCACTCACAACCGCCCATGCGGGCAGCTCGGGAGCGGGCGGCTCGTTGGGGCTCACGTGACGTTCGTGAGGCGGCGCGCGAGATCGTGCAGACCGGCCACGATCTCCCGCAGCCCCCTGATGGCGCCCTCGAGCTCGCGGAGCGCCGCAGCCTGTTCCGTGGCCGACGCGGTAACGGCCTCGGCGCCCACGCGATTGCGGCTTGCGATCTCCGAGACGCGCGCCACGCGCTCGAGCAGCCCGGAAAGCTCTCGCTGCTGGTCGCCGGACGTGTTTGCAATGCGCTGGGCACGCTCCGCACTCTGGGCGGTGGACTGCACGATCTGTTCGAGGGCACCGCGCGACGATTCGGACAGCTGCTCGACGTCGGCCACGAGCGCCTGGCCATTCGCCATCTGCTCGCCCACGAGGCGCACCTGTGCCTCGAAGCGGCGGAGGATTTCGCCAGCGTCCTCGCTCGCGCGCCGGCTCTCCACCGCAAGTGCCCGTATCTCCTCCGCCACGACGGCGAATCCGCGTCCCTGGACACCGGCCCGCGCCGCCTCGATGGCCGCGTTCAGCGCCAGGAGGTTGGTCTGGTCGGCGATTTGCGATATGATGGCGATGAAATCCGTGACGCGCCGCGTGCTGGCCGCGAGCACGTCAATCTGCGCGGCACTCTCGGCGACGAAGCGCTTGGCGCTCACCAGGCGTTCGATCGTGGTGCCGATCTTCGACTGATTCGTCGACGCCACCTCCATGGCGCTGCGGCTGGACCCGGCTGCATCGCGGGCATCATCCACCACGCGCCCCGTAGCCTCGAGCAGCAACTGTGTCATCTCCAGGCTCGAGCGCATCTGCTGGGCCTCCTCGGAGATGCCGCGCGTGATGTCCGCAGTCGTGTGCGCCACCGATTCACCGCCCGAGCGGATGGTCCGGGCGGACTCGGTGAGCGTCTCCAGTTCGCGAGTGATGCGCGACACCGTGTCGAGAAGCGGGTGCCGGAGGTCGTGAATATGCAGCGTAGTCGCGAGCTGGTTCGCGACACGGTGAACGAGCATGGACTCGCGCGGTCCGTACATCCCCGGGTCGCCGTGCTCCATCTCGAGAACTCCCACGTTGCGGTCGCCGAAGCGAAGCCGGATCGCCAGCGACGAGCGGGCACCAGGGCGCACTCGCTCTACGCGGTCGTCCTTCGAGGCATCGGAGACGATGACGGCCTCGCCGCGCTGGAGGGCCAGCGCGCGGAGTTTCGCGCCGTCACCGGAGACCGGTTCCGCCCGGTCGAGGAGCCCCGCGTCGTCGCGGTAGATCACCATGTGTCGTTCGCCGTCGATGCGCGTGATCCGGAGCGCGCTCCAGTCCACGAGGCGATAGGCCAGCCCCTCAATGCGGCCGATGGCGTCCGCCATTTCGCGATCGCTCGCCACTACCTGCTCCATCGCCAGAATCGTGTTCAGCTCTTCCGCGCCAACCGAGGCTTCGACGATGCGCTTGAGGAGCAGGCCGGCGAACACGAGCACGATGGCGACGAGCGCCGTGCCTGCCATCCCGAGGACCTGGAGCGACCCGACGAGCACGACCACGGCGATCGCACCCGCCCCATACATCAGAACCTCGGCACGCAGGATCAGCGCCCGCTCCTCAGGCAGGAGCTTCTTGCGGAGCAGCAGTGAGAAATAGAGCAGTCCGCGGCTCAGCACGAAGTGTGTGAGCAGATACAGTGTGATCGCGGGCACCATGTCCGTTCCAATCGCGGCGCCGCGGTCGGCGCCGAGCGACGTGGCCGCCCATGCGTATACGCCATACGACGCCAGCAGGGCCAGCGTGTCGCGGCCCGCATTGATCCACGCCGGGCGGAGTCCCTTGCGCAGCAACAGCCAGTCACTCGCCATGAGGCCCAGAAAGAGTGCGACCCCGGCGGTCTCGGGACCGGCGATGAGCGCTCCGCCCGTGGCGACTACCATGAGGAAGTTCATGGTGGTGTACTTCGTCACCGTGAACTGGAAGCGCCGCAGGCCGACGGTCAGCGCAATCATCAGGGCGAGGGGGACTGCGCGAAGGGGCGCGCCGCGCTGGAGCAGGACCGCCACGACAAGCGCGGCCGCACCTGCCAGCGGCACCAGCCGTGCATAGAGCAGCAACAGGGTGCCGATCATCGGGACTCGTCGAGCGCTGAACGGAGTTGGCGCGTGAGGGTCACGGCCTCGTCGACGCTGCGCTCGGCGGCCTGAACGAGTGCGCTCCCGACGACGATGCCGTCGGCGAGCGCGCCAATGGTGCGCGCCTGCGCCGGCTGCGAGATTCCGAAGCCCACGCAGATCGGCAACGCGCACACCGCCCTCAAGCGGGTAATGGTGGCCGGCAGCGAAGCCGCAATGTCGTTGCGCATGCCCGTCACGCCCAACCGGCTGATGAGGTAGACGAAGCCGCGACCATGCTTCGCGATCTCGGCCATTCGTGCCTGCGGCGTCGTCGGAGCGACGAGCCGGACGTAGGCGAGGGGTCCCGAGCCCAGCCAGGCCTCCCGCGCAGCGTCGGCGCCGACCGGGAGGTCAGTCACGAGGACGCCGTGTACGCCCGCCTTTTGCGCGCGATCCAGTACGGCGGGACCTGCGGCGAGAATGGGGTTCAGGTATGAGAAGAGAACGACCGGAACGTCGAGCGCCGCCTCGGCCACAAGCTCGAGGGCGGCGTCCAGCGTCATCCCCTGCCCGAGCGCGCGTTGCGAGCTCGCCTGGATGACCGGGCCATCCGCCACTGGATCAGAAAATGGCACGCCGAGTTCGAGCACGTCCGCCCCGGCGCCCGCGAGGCCACGAAGCAGCGCGAGGCTGCGTGAGCGATCCGGATGACCGGCGGTGACGTAGCACACCAGCGCGCGACGCCGCTCCGCGCGCAGCGCCACGAATCGTTCGGTCAGCACGTCAGATAAAGTAATCGCCGATCCGGATGCCGAAGCGTTCGGGGTCCGCCGTCTTGATGATCGTACGCCGGAACTCGCCCATCTCGTCGCATTCGGAAAGGTCCACGAGTATGCCCGGATACTGCACGTTGCCGAGGTTGTCGCTCACAATGAGCGCCTTCGGCCTCGACACCATTTCGGGCTCGGGGTTCGCCGAATGGATGATTGCGAGCTCGAAGGTGTCGAGCACGACGAACGTGCCCACGGGATAGATCCCGAGGAGAATGACGAACGCCTTGACAATGACGGGATCGAGGCCGCGCCGCGCGTCGTCGCGCATCTCCGCCAGCACTGCGGCGGGGTCGAGCGGCACAGTCCGGTATGCACGCCGCGAGGTGGCCGCGTCGAAGGCATCGGCAATCGCCACGATCTTGCTGTAGAACCCCACCCCGCTGGTGCGCGTGCTCCGCGGATAGCCGGTCAGGTCGCGTTTCATGTGGTGCTGGAACGCCACGATCATCGCCCGGTACGGATACTCCTGCTGTTCCTTCAACTGGAACAGGGAGAGTACGCCCTGCCACGGATGGGCGGCGATGAGACGCCATTCCTCATCGCTCAGCAGGTCCGACTTGTTGAGCACCTCGATGGGCACGCGCGACTTGCCCACATCGTGAAAGAGCGCGACAACGCCGATATCATACAACTGCAGGCGCGACAGCCCGAGGCGCCGGCCGAGCGCGACGGCGAAAATGCAGACGTTCACCGAATGCGTGAACGTGTAGTCGTCGTAGTCGCGAATCGTCGTCAGGCCGACGAGCGATGTCTCGTCGGACAGGATCTGGTCGACGATCCCCTGCACGACTCGCTTGATCTTTCGCAGGTTCGGATTCTGCCTCAGGCGAACGGAATTCATCACGTCCTTTGTGGCCGCCACCGACTGTGCGTAGGTCCGCTTGGCGCGCTCCTTCGAATGTGTCCGCGCCTTGCCGTCGTCTTCCGACTCCACCGGCGGCGTGACTTCGAAGACCGTGATGCTGGCGGATGCGAGGCGCGCGAGCAAGGCTGCATACCGTCCGGATGGACCGTCGCCCTGCGGGGCGAGGAGGAACGAAAGGAGCACGGTCCAGTCGCGCGTCGCGGGCTTGCCATGGAGCCGGAGCACACCCACGCCGCTCCCGCGAAACTGGGCGAGCAGGTAGCTGAACGTCGCATAGTTGTCGAGATCGAGGCGCAGTCGCGTGGCGTTGACGAATATGAACTCGCCCGACACGCGGACTTCGAGTTCGCCTTCGCTCGCGAGCAATTCGTCGGCGACAGCCGTCAGCTCGGCGAGGACCTTCTGCACGACCTCGTTTTCCACGGGGTAGAGGCGGATGCTGCGGATTGCGCCGTAAAGGGTGCTGACGAAATGGCGGCCCATGGCGCGTACGTTGCCTTCAGCCCCCTTGTCGCCCTGACTCGGTTGCGACTGGGGCGCCAGTACCGGCGGCTCGCCGGACGCGGGAATCATGGTACGTTGGTCCGCAGCGCGCGCGAAACTGCGCTGCGCACGATCACGTCCTTCTCGGCCAGCGCCTTCTGGAGCGCGTCTTCCGCCCGGGTGGTCCCCACCTTCCCCAGCGCGATCGCGGCGCAGGCCCGGATATCAGGATGCTCCTTGCGGGAGAACAGGCCGCCGCGGCTGTTGAGCAAGTCGTCAAGATACGGGACACCAGAGTCGCCGCAAATCGTGCCGAACAGCTCGAACAGGGCGACGCGCTCCGTGCGGTCCACATCGCGAATCTCCTTCGCCTTGACCAGATGCGAAACGCGGGGAAGCGCCGGCTTGTACGCACGTTGCGCGAGGGCCTTGACGGCCGTCACGCGGACATCGCGCTCCGGGTCCTCCAGCGCCTTCTCGAGAACCTGCATTGCGCTCGGCGTGCCAATCTCGACGAGTGCAGCCACGGCGGTCACGCGGAACTCGCGGTCCGGCAACCCGAGCGCCTTCGCCAGTGCCGGAACCGCCGCCTGCGCCTTCAGTCCTCCGGCGCGCCGCACGGCCTCCATGGCGACACCCGCGTCCTCGGCGCCAATCAGCCGGACGAGTTCGGCCGTGTTGGACTGCGCGAGCCGCTCGGCGGCGGCCTCGAGCAGCGGCTTCAATTTCGCATTCTGCGTCAGTCTCAGCCACGAGAGAACGGTGCCGAGCGCAGCGGGCCGCAACTGGCCAAACAGGTCTGCCAAGTCCTCGCTCCCGGGCAACGATTCAGCCGCGTCCATCGCCTCGATGAGCTGAGACAGGGCCTGGGGTTCGCTGAGGCGGTCCGGGAGTTGTTCGAGTTTTGACCGCACGTCGGGTGGGAGACCTTGAACTCGCTCGAGCGTGGTTGAGAGTTCACGTAGCAGATGCGCAACGCTTGCAAAGTGTCGCGCCGCCAGAAGGTGCAGTGTTATGACGCCGAGGTGTTGCGCGACTTCCTGCCGTACCGTCGGCTCGGACTGTCCCTCGAGGATGTCGAGGAGCGAGTTGATCACCAGCTGCCGCACGTCGGTCGCGTATTCGCGCTCCGTCTCGCTGCGCAGGTAGTCGATCTCGTCGGCATCGAGGAAGTAGAGTGTGGAATCGAATTCCTCCATTCGCACAACGCCCGATGGACTCTCCGCTGCCGCCTCGCCCCCGTTGCCTCCCGGCTTCCTGTCGGCGTCGGCACCGCCGGCAAGTTCGTCGAGCGCGAGCTTCGGATCCTCGACGACAATTCCCGGCGTGACCGGCCAGCGCCCCGCTTCAGCGCCGGGATCAATCGGCAGGCCCGGCTCGCTCGAGACGTCGATATACCGATAGGTCAGGTGCGTAAACTCCCGTTCCCAGAGCAGCGTGAGGAGGTCGTCCTCATGGTCCTGTGCCTTGCGCACGCGGGGAATGATGTCGAGCAGCGCCTCGATTTCCGCCTCTTCGAAACCGGCCGTGAGCGTGAACTCGCGCAGGCCGTCCTTGAATAGCGTCCACGGCAGAGAGTCGGACGCCTTCTCGGCATGCACGTGCACCGTGATGCCGTACCATTTGAACTCGGAGTCGGTGACCTGGATGGTGATCGCCTCGGTCTCCGCCCACACCCCAACAAAGGCGGCGCGCAGGAGCTCCAGCGACTTGAGATAGGTGGGATTGTTGCGCAGGTAGAGCTGGTGCGCCCGCACCGTCTTGTCGAGTTGGCGAAGCATTTCCTCTACGCGCCCCGGATCGAAGGGCGGCTCGGGGCGTTCCTGCTCGTCCGTTGGCGCGACGGGGACGCTGGTGTTCACGACGCCAAGATACCCATTTGTGACACCTCCGCCACGTCCTTGTCGCCGCGTCCACTGACGCAGAGCAGCACCGGCTCGTCGTGTGTCCAGCGCCCGGCGTTCGCCGTGATCCAGGCCAGGGCATGCGCTGTTTCGAGTGCGGGGACAATGCCTTCGAGGCGGCTCAATTCGCCGAACGCCTTCAGAGCTTCAGCGTCGGTGACGGAAACGTACGTCGCACGGCCGGTGTCCTTGAGATGTGCGTGCTCGGGCCCGACGCCGGGGTAGTCGAGGCCGGCGGATACGGAATGGGCCGGATGCACCTGCCCGTGCTGGTCCTGGAGCAGGTAGCTCAGCGCGCCGTGGAGCACGCCCGGGGTCCCTTTTGAGAGCGACGCCGAGTGGTGGGATGTGTCGAGTCCGCGCCCGGCGGCCTCGACGCCGATCAGCTCGACATGTGAATCGCCGACGAATGCATGGAAGATCCCCATCGCGTTCGAGCCGCCGCCGACGCACGCCACCACCGAGCGCGGGAGAGCGCCGGCACGCTCAAACATCTGGGCGCGGGCTTCGTACCCGATCACAGACTGAAAGTCGCGCACCATGCGCGGGTAGGGCGCGGGTCCGACTACTGAGCCGATGATATAGTGACTGTCATCGCAGGTCGCGACCCAATCGCGAAGCGCTTCACTCGTTGCGTCCTTGAGGGTCCGCGTTCCCGTTGTTACCGGGACCACCGTGGCCCCCATGAGGCGCATGCGAAAAACATTCAGCGCCTGGCGGCGCATATCCACTTCGCCCATGTACACAACACAGTCGAGACCATACCGGGCGCAGACGGTGGCTGTGGCCACTCCGTGCTGGCCCGCGCCGGTCTCGGCGATAATGCGACGCTTCCCCATTCGTTTGGCGAGAAGCGCTTGGGCGAGCGCGTTGTTGATCTTGTGCGCACCCGTGTGGTTGAGGTCCTCGCGCTTGAGCCACACAGGGGTGCCCACCTGGTCCGAGAGGCGGGGCGCGTCAGAGAGCGGCGACGGGCGACCGGCGTAATTCCGAAGCGCGTCGTTGAGCGCGCGCGTAAAGTCTTCGTCCGCCATTGCCGCGAGATAGGCCGCTTCCAGCGCATCAAGCGCGGGCACGAGCGTTTCGGGAACGTACCGCCCTCCGAACACGCCAAACCGGTCCGACGCGGGCGACTGGTTGGTCACTCCGGTATCTCCTGCGCGGCACGCATGAAGGCGCGCATGCGATCGTGATCCTTTATGCCGGGCGCCGACTCGACGCCCGATGAGACATCTACTATGTCGGGTGACATCAGGCGCACCGCTCGCGCAACATTTTCGGGGGTAAGCCCGCCGGCCAGCACCAGGGGAGTGGCGCCGCGGAAGGCTTCAAGCGAGCGTGCGAGCGCATCCCACTCGAGTGCGACGCCGGTCCCACCAAGCCGGCCCGGGACGCGCGCGTCCACGAGCACCGCGTCAGCCTCGCGAAAGAGACCCTCCGCCCACTCCGGGAGAAGCGATCCCTGTGCCCGCGCTACAGCCCAGATGCGTCCGGCGAAACGGCTTCGGGCGGCACGGATATCGGCCGCGCGGGGATCGCCGTGCAGCTGAATCACGTCGAGGCGCACTTGTTCGGCGGTTCGGGCCGCGCGGTCCACCGCATCCGCCCCAAAAACGCCGACGCGCTCGGCGCCGGGTCCTGCGTTATCAAATAACCGGCGCGCGCGGTCGGGGGTCATCTGCCGCGGCCCACCGGCGAAAATGGCACCGATGTACGACGCGCCCAGCGCGATCGCCTCACACGCATCCTCGGGTCTGGTGAGTCCGCAGAACTTGACTCTAGCGACCACGGCCTCGCCTTGGCACTCCGGTGAGCGCCGCGACAGCGGCGCGCGCGTTGGACGCAGTCGACAGCGACGACCCGACCAGGACTGCATCGGCACCCTGCTCCGCTGCGCGCATGACTCCAGCGCGGTCATGAATCCCGCTTTCGTAGACCGCCGCCCGGTCGACCGGAACGAGGGGCAAGAGAAAGGCGCTGACCGCATCGTCGACTGCGAGTGTCTCCAGATTGCGATTATTGATGCCGATCACGGCGCGCTCGACCCTCAGCGCCCGCTCGAGTTCACGCTCGTCGCGCACTTCGAGGAGCACGTCGAGCCCCAAGGCGTGCGCTTGCGCGGCGAGCTCGGAGAACCGAACTGCGGAGAGCGCCCGCGCAATAAGGAGCACGGCCGAGGCACCGGCCGCACGCGCCTCAAGCAGCTGCAGCCGGTCGACAATGAAGTCCTTGCGCAGCAGGGGCAGCTTGGTCGCCTCGCTCGCCGCGTGAAGGTCCGCGAGCGACCCGCCAAAGTGCACTGATTCCGTAAGGACGGACAACGCTGCCGCACCAGCCACCGTGTAGTCCTGCGCGCGGTCTTCCACCCGGAGGGCATCGTTGATGACCCCGCGGCTCGGGCTCCGGCGCTTGAGCTCGGCTATCACTGCGACGTCATGGCGGCGAAGGGCCGATAGAAATGAAGGCCCCTGCTCACGCCTCGCGGCGGCATGTTCCAGAGTCTGCGCGCTCGAAGAGAGCGCCGCTGCGCGGACGATGGCTGCCGCCGTGAGACGCCCCAAGGCACCCTCCGGCGGCACCCAGGTCTCGCTTCTCGTAATGGAGGCGGCTTGCGATTCGGTCAATGTTCGGATACCGTTACTTCGGGTGTTGTTCGGGCCTCCGTTGCTTACACGCCCGGGACGCGGTTTCGCAGTTGCTCAGCCGTACCGAGTTGCGCCGTGAATTCTTCCAATCCGGGTCGCCGCCATGCCTCTCACGAAACGCCAGCGCCAGATTCTCGACTACCTGACGAGCTACGGGTCCCAGCACGGATATGCACCAAGCTTCGAGGAGATAGCCGGATACTTCAACTATAACTCTCTCGCGACGGTGCATGAACATCTCAGCAACCTGGAGCGGAAGGGATATATCAAGCGCAGTTACAATGAGAGCCGCGCAATCGAGATTCTTCCGTCCGACGTCATGACCAATGCAGTCGAGCTGCCACTGTTCGGCGCTGTTGCGGCCGGCGCACCGATCGAGGCAGCGACAGATGGCGAGACGGTAGCTGTTCCGCAGGACTTCGTGCGGCGCAACGGCAATCATTACGTACTGCGAGTACGCGGCAACTCGATGATTGATGACCAGATACGCGACGGCGATCTCGTCGTGGTGCACGACCGTCAGGCAGCGGACAACGGCGAGATGGTCATCGCCATGCTTGACGGCGCGTCGGCGACGGTCAAGCGCTACTATCGGGAGCGCGACGGGCGTATCCGGCTTCAGCCGTCAAATGACCAGGTGGCGCCGATTTATGTGCAGGAGAATCAGATGCGGGTGCAGGGGATCGTCGTCGGGGTGCTGAGAAAGTACTGAGGTCAGGCACGCGGCGCCGCCGCGCGGAGCCGTTCAAGCGCAGCGCGCCCAGCGCCAGCCTTGAGCGCTTCGCGGGCACTCCCGAGCGCCGCGCCGAAATCCGCCGCGCCGTTACCAACGTAGATGGCGGCCGCCGCATTGAGGAGCACGGCGGCCTCTGCACCCGGATTGCCCTTACCATCGAGAATACATGCGATGACCGCCGCGTTGGCATCCGGATCGGCCCCCGCAAGATCCGCCGCGCTCGATCGCGCGAAGTCGAACTCGAGTGGATCGAGCGTCCAGCGCGACAGCTGCGCACCCCGAATCTCGACGATCGTCGTGGGTCCGAGTGGAGAGATTTCGTCCATGCCTGGAGCGCCGTGCAACACCAGCGAGTGGGTCGTGCCGAGTGTGCTGAGGGCACCTGCCATCAGGTCGAGGCGACCGGGATCGGCGACGCCGATCACCTGCCGTCCCGCCCGCGCCGGGTTGGCGAGCGGACCAATGAGGTTCATGACGGTCGGAATCGCGATCTCCCGTCGCACCGGGCCCACATGCCGCATGGCCGGGTGCATCGTTGGGGCGAACATGAAGACGATGCCCGCGCGCTCGAGCACGTCGCGCATGCGCTCCACCGGTACGTCGATCGCAATGCCGAGCGCTTCGAGGACATCAGCGCTGCCGCACTGTGAGGTGAACGATCGGTTGCCGTGCTTGGCCACGCGGACGCCGGCGCCGGCCGCCAGCAGCGCGGCGGCCGTGGAGATGTTGAACGTCTGGATGGCACCTCCGCCCGTGCCACAGGTATCGACCAACTCGGTCGGCCGGTCTGCGGCGAGTATGGTCATTGCTCCGCGCAGCGCACTCGCGGCGCCGGCAACTTCGGCGGATGTTTCGCCCTTCACGCGAAGGCCCATCAGCAAGGCCGCCATCTGGGCCGGCGTTCCCTCGCCGTCCATGACCTGCGCGAACGCAGCCGCCGACTCGTCCGCCGAGAGCGACGTCCCATGGGCCAGCTTGCCAAGGGCAGCCCGCAATGCAGTAGCGGGGCTAGCGTTCACCGATTGTTCCGAGGAGCCGCTCCGGCAGTTCGGCCTCGCGGGCTACAAGCGAGATGACGAGCCCGAGCAAGCGTACACGCTCGACGTCTTCCTCAACGAACAGTCCCCGCTGTGCCCGATTGGTCAGGTTCACGACACCGACCAGCTCATCGTGCAACACCAGCGGAAAGCTGATGAACGAACCAGTCGTCAGATACTCGTCTCCGAGCAGCGCATGCTCCGCTGTGTCGCTCGAATCCACCACGAGCATCGGTTCGCGCGTCTGGGCGACCAGGCCTGCGACCCCATGGCCGACCTTGATGCGCGAACCCTCGGTGATATGCGGCGCGAGTCCGCGACGGGCGGCCAGATACAGGGTCTGCGGGTCGTCCGGTACGCGAAGAAAGAGCGAGCACCGCTGAGCCTGCATGTCATCACCGACGAGCGCGAGCAATCCTTCGGCGAGCAGGCTGGGCGCTTCGCGCGCAGCCGCAAGCGTGAGCACTCGCTCGATCAGATACAGCGTGCGTGTGCGTTGCCGGAGAGCCTCGCTCCGGCGATGGAGCTCGATGTGGGCATGCTCGAGCTGGCCGACCGCAGCCGTCAACTGCTGCTCGAGTGCGGCAAGGCGCCGTGCGGAGCGCCGGGATTCTTCGGCGACGCGCGCTTCCTCACGCTCGCGGGCCACGGTCCCGGCCGCGTCGAATGAACCGCCGTCGCGAGCGTTGTTCCGCGCCTGCAGCAGCTGCTCCTCGAAATCGGCCAGACGCGCGACGTATTCACCGTGCACGCGCTGAGTGACGTCTTCGAGCGTCTGCACCGCTTCTTCGCGAGCCTCCCGCTCCGTGAAACGCAGGTAGGCGAGTTCGAACAGTGCGACCATCGGAGCAAATCGCTCGGACACGCGAGTGCCGAACACACGCTTCGGCTCGACCAAGGCGACGAGTGCCGACAGCTGGCCGTCCACGGTCACTCCGCGAATGGCGAGCAACCCTCCCTCGGCCGAGTTGGGAATGCCAAGCATACGGCCAAATTCCGGGGACTCGTCACCGAAGTCCACGAACGTGCCGCCAGCGGCAATCTTCTGCTGGAAGGTTTGAGGGAACTGCGCCAGCGACGTTTCGAGCGGGAGCCTGTCGATCTTTTCTTCAGTCGCCAGCAGGCGCTCACGCAGCAGCGCGCTCTTGGCGTCCACGCGAAGCAACGCCACGAGCGCATCCCGATCCGTTTCCGCGAGCCCCTCTGCGAGCGCCACGAAGGCCGTATCGAGGTCGTTCGCGGCGCTCAACGCGTGCGCGAGCGATGCCAGGGTGTGTGGGGGCATTTGTCGGGGAATACCGCCCTCGCGACGTTCGCTCGGCGGAGAGCGAAGGTTGGGGCGTACATCGAATAAAGTCAATCGGTTTCGCGATAGTGCTTCGCTTGAAGTGGCGCGTGCGCGGGGCTAGTTTTCTGGAGATGGCGGGACGCGTCTTTCAGCTCGTCTTGCACTACGACGGCAGCGGCTTTGCCGGGTGGCAGGTGCAGCCCGCGGAGCGAACCGTTCAGGGCGTACTCGAATCGGCGCTGTCAAGATTGTGCGGCGAACCGGTGCGGGTGATGGGTGCGGGACGGACCGATGCAGGGGTGCACGCCCGCGGGCAGTCCGCTGGCGTCGAGGTTCCGGGGCATTGGACCGCACAGCGGCTGCGGCATGCACTGAACAGCCAGCTCCCCGACGACGTCTGGGTGGCACGGGTTTCCGAGATGCGAGCCGATTTTCACGCTCGATTCAGCGCTACTGGCAGGCGGTACAGCTACGCAGTGGGACTCGACGAGGCAGCGCATTCCCCGTTCCGAAACAGATGGGAGTTCCCGTGTGACCGGACCCTCAACCGCGAGGCGCTGGACTGGTGCGCCAAGCGTACGACGGGCAACCACCGGTTTTGTGCCTTCGCCGTGCGTGGAACAGCACCCGAAGCGGATGACCACTGCTGCGACGTGCGGTTGTGCCGGTGGCGCGTGGCACCCGGCGGGCTCGTAATGGAGATCGAGGCAAACCGGTTCCTGCATCACATGGTGCGGTTCCTCGTGGGCACCATGCTCGACGTTGCCGCGCAGCGGCGGCCGCCTGAGGAGTTCGAAGCGCTGCTCCTCGCGGACTCGAACGACGACGTGTCCCCGCCGGCACCGGCCGGCGGCCTGTGCCTCGAGCAGGTGTTGTATCCCAACGCGTTGTACCTCATCGCCTGACCCGAACCCGCATCGACATGCGCATTTTCCTCGCCACCACCTCGCTCCCGGAGATTCGCTGGGCCAGCGACGGCGCGCTAATTGACGGCGTAGTCGCGACGCCAACTGTCATCGCGAGCGAAATGCCGGGCGTAGAGGCGCGCGACGTGCTCAGTGAAATCGCTCGCGCTACGGTGCTCCCCGTGTGCGCCAGCGTACCGGCGATCCGCGCCGCGGACATCTACAAGGGCGCTCGCGAGCTTGCAAAACTCGTGGAACACCTCATCGTTGCGGTGCCGTTCGTCGAGGACGCCGTTCCTGCCATTCGCAAACTGGCCAGCGACGGCATGCGCGTCGCAGCGACACTGGTCTATTCATCGGCGCAGGGCATTCTGGCCGCGAAGGTCGGCGCCGCAATGGTGACTGTTGCGGTCGATGCCCTCGAGTCGGTGGGCCAGGACGGCCGTGCGGTGATTAATGAGCTTCGTGAAGCGTTCGACCGGAGCGGAACCGAGTGCGACCTTGCTGCCGCGGGCCCATCGACAGCGGCGAGTTTCGCCGCCGTCGCCGCGGCAGGCGCGGATATCGCAATCGTCACGCCCGCCGTGCTTCGGGCTCTGCTCCAGCATCCGCTGACAGATCGCGGCCTCGACCGGTTCCTCGGCGATATCAGCCGCCGGCCAAAGCCGAGACGCGCTCGATGACGATCCGGCCGTTCACGCCGCTGTGCGCCATGCTGCTCCTGGGGTGCGAAGGCCCGTCACCCGCCCTTTCCAGCGCGCAGACCGTGCGCCCCACAGACGCGTCGCCGCAGGCAATCAGTTCGCAGCGTCGCACGGCGATCACCGAGGCCGTCGCGCGGGTCGCGCCCTCCGTGGTGACCGTGCAGACCGAGGTCGTGCAGCGCGTGGCCGCGTCCCCGATGGACTGGTTCTTCGGCGGTGGGGGACCCCAGCTGCAGATCACCCCCGGACTCGGCTCCGGTTTTCTCATTCGCGAGGGTGTGATCGTCACCAACGCCCACGTGGTCACCGGCGCGCAGAAAATCAACGTCGCGCTCCGGGACGGCGCGACGTTTCCCGCGACACTGATCGGCATGGACGAGGCGAACGATCTCGCCCTGCTGCGGATCGACGCGAAGGGCCTGCCCATTGCGACACTTGGCACGTCCAAGGGCTTGCTCATCGGTGAATGGGCCATCGCCATCGGAAACCCGTACGGCTTCGTTCTGGGCAACACGGAGCCCAGCGTCACGGCGGGTGTCATCAGCGGGACGGGACGCAACCTGACGGCGCGCACCGAGGGCAACGGCGTGTACGTCGATATGATCCAGACGGACGCGGCAATCAATCCGGGAAATTCCGGCGGTCCGCTGGTCAATGCCCTGGGCGAGGTGATTGGCGTGAACAGCTCGATCTACTCGCCATCCGGCGGATTCGTCGGCCTCGGATTCGCTATCCCGATCGACCGCGTGAAGCGCGTGACGGAGGACCTGCTCGAACATGGCAGAGTGCGCACGCCGTGGATCGGGGTCAAGGTCGAGACGCCTCAGGGGGGCGTCAACAGCGTCGCGCTGAGCAGCGGCGCCAAAGTGGCGCAGGTGGTTCCGCAGTCTCCGGCGGCGGCGGCGGGAATTCAGGCCGGTGACGTGCTCATGCGCTCCCGTGACCGCGTGCTCCGCAACGGCTACGACTGGGAGGCCGAGCAGCTCGAGCTTCGCGTGGACGAGACCGTGGCACTCGTGGTGCGACGCGGTGGGCGCGAGTTCCAGACGCGTGTGACGGTGGCCGACCGGCCTGAAGTGAATGCACAGCGCGTGTCCGTACTCAAGGAGATCGAGCTGATCAGCCTCACGCCGGCAATCCGTGCCGAGCGCGGCGTGCGCAGCCAGCGAGGCGCGCTGGTGGTCAACGTCAGCCGGCAGGTGGCGGATAACCTTGGCCTGCACGCAGGTGACGTCATCATCCAAGTGGCGAACAACGAGATTGGGTACTCCGAGATCACCGACGCGCAGCAAGCAAAACGGGTGCTCGAGAGCCTTTCGGGCCGGGGCTTGATTCGCATGGTGCTCGAGCGGAGCGGACAGCGGGTTTCGACCGACTTCCAGATTCGATGAGCCACGACCGCTACAATTCACCGCTTGCCGAGCGCTACGCGTCGGCGGCGATGCTGGAGCTCTGGTCGCCGCAGACGCGTCACGCGCTCTGGCGGCGACTCTGGCTTGCACTCGCGGAAGCGGAGCGGACACTGGGCGTCGCCATACCGGAAAACGCCGTTGCCCAGCTGCGGGAGCACCTCGAGGATATCGATTTCGAGAAGGCTGCTGCATACGAGAAGCGCTTTCGGCACGATGTGATGGCGCACGTGCATCTGCTGGGTGAAGTGGCGCCCGCGGCGCGCGGCGTCATTCACCTTGGCGCGACCAGCGCTTACGTGACCGACAACGCCGAACTGATTCAGATGAAGCGAGGGCTCGTCATGATGCGTCTGCGCCTGGTCTCGCTCCTCCGAACCATGGCGGCGTTCGCCGCCAAGTGGCGTAGGGAGCCCACACTGGGGTACACACACCTCCAGGCGGCGCAACTCACCACCGTCGGAAAGCGCGCGACGCTCTGGATGCAGGATCTCGTTCTCGACCTCTCGGACCTCGATCACCGCATCGCGAATCTTCCATTTCGCGGCGTGAAGGGGACGACCGGCACCCAGGCGAGCTTTCTCGAGCTGTTCAAGGGAGATCACGGCAAGGTGCGCGAACTGGACCGCCTCGTCACCAGCGCAATGGGCTTTCAGACCTCGCTGCCCGTCACGGGCCAAACTTATACGCGCAAGATCGATGCCCATGTACTCGGCGTGCTCGCGGGAATCGCGGCGAGCGCAGCCAAATTCGCAAGCGACGTACGCATGCTGCAATCGTTCGGCGAGATCGAAGAACCGTTCGAGCCGGAGCAGATCGGATCGAGCGCTATGGCCTACAAACGCAACCCGATGCGCGCCGAGCGCATCAACGCGCTCGCGCGTTTCGTCCTGTCGCTGGAGGGCAACGCCAACCAGACGCACAGCGTGCAATACTTCGAGCGTACCCTTGACGACAGCGCGAATCGGCGCCTGGTCATTCCCGAGTCCTTTCTCGCCACTGAGGCAATCCTGATCCTGATGGAAAACATCGCCACCGGCCTCGAAGTGCACCCGGCCCGCATTCGCGCGCGCATTAACGATGAGCTTCCGTTCATAGCCACCGAGGCACTCATCGTGCGCGCGGTGGAAGCGGGGGGCGATCGGCAGCAGGCGCACGAGGCCATCCGCACCCACAGCATCGCGGCCGCACGCGGAATGAAGGACGAGGGTGCCAGGAACGACATGCTCGAGCGGCTGGCGCGAGACGCCTCGTTCCCGGTATCGGGTGCCGACCTGAGGGCATCGACGGATCCGTTGCGCTTTGTCGGACGGGCGCCCGAACAGGTGGACGAGTTTCTCGCCGACGTCGTCGGACCGATTCTCGACACCGCTGGCACCCCGGGCGACGAGCGCGAGCACGATGAGGTGCGCGTATGACGCTCGTGATCGGCACGACCGACCTCCCGCTCCGCCGCGTGCGCCGCGGGAAGGTTCGCGACGTGTACGCCGTGGACGCGGACCGCCTGCTGCTCGTGGCGAGCGACCGCGTGAGCGCGTTCGACGTCGTGATGCACCAGCTCGTGCCCTACAAGGGGGCGGTCCTGACGCAGATCACCGCGTGGTGGCTACGCCAGCTCGAGGGCGAGTTGTCGCACCACATGATCAGTGCGGACGCGGGCGAGATCATACGACTCGTCCCGGCACTCGCATCGCATCGCAACACGATCGCCGGGCGCTCCATGTTGTGCCGCCGCACGGAGGTCTTCCCCATCGAGTGCGTCGTTCGCGGCTATCTCTCCGGTTCTGCGTGGAAGGAATACCGCGAGAGCGGCACGCTGGCTGGAGAGCACCTCCCCGCGGGAATGGTGGAGAGCGACCGATTTCCGACGCCGGTTTTCAGCCCCGCCACGAAGGCGGAGACGGGACACGATGAGAACATCACGATCGAACGCATGGGGGTGGAGCTTGGTGGGGCGCGCGCGAATGAACTCGAGTCGCTCAGCCGACTGGTGTACACCCGTGGCCGGGATGTCGCGGCGCAGCGCGGGATCATCATTGCGGACACGAAGTTCGAATTCGGCCACGTCGATGGGCGCACCCTGCTGATTGACGAAGTGCTCACCCCGGACAGCTCGCGCTTCTGGCCGGCCGACCAGTATCAGGCCGGCAAGTCGCAGCCGAGCTTCGACAAGCAGCCGCTGCGCGACTGGCTCGACGGGGAGCGACAGGCTGGCCGCTGGGACGGCAACGCACCTCCGCCCACACTGCCGGAGCATGTCGTGGACGAGACGAGCAAACGGTACCTCGACGCATTCGCGCGCCTCACCCGCACTCCGCTTAACACGTCGGAGCTGCCGTGACGGTTGCGCGGGAGGGCGTCCCGTTCATCCTCATCGCTATGGCGCTGGCGGGCGGGACCCTGGCGCTCGCCCTGCTGCGGCGGTCGTGGCCGCTCTGGTTGCTCGCCGTGATGCTCAGCATCGTGGCGTTGTGGGTCGCCTATTTCTTCCGCGACCCGGAACGGTCGGGTGAGCGCGGAGCCGGGCTCGTGATCGCGCCCGCCGACGGCCGCGTCATACAGATCAGCGATGTCGAGGAGCCCGCCTTCGTACATGGCCACGCTACACGCATCTCGATCTTCATGAACGTGTTCAATGTTCACGTGAACCGGTATCCCGTCAGCGGCACAGTGCGCTACTTGCATTACAATCCCGGCAAGTTCCTTAACGCATCGTCGGAGAAATCGAGCCTCGAGAATGAGCAGATGTCGGTGGGCATCGAGACCGACGGGCACCGCGTGCTGGTGCGACAGATCGCAGGGCTGATCGCACGCCGCATCGTGACGTACAGCAAGGAGGGTGATATCGTGCGGCAGGGTGACCGATACGGGCTCATCCGGTTTGGATCGCGCGTGGACGTGTTCATTCCGGTGGGGAGCCGGGTTCGCGTAAAGACTGGGACCGGGGCGCTCTCGGGAGTAACGGTTCTGGCGGAGCTGCCTTAGTGCGCCGACCCCGTCTGCTCCGTCCGTCGATGATCATGCTCCCAAATGGCTTCACGCTCGCGAATCTCTTCTTCGGCGTTTTTGCCATTGTATCGTCCTCGCGCGGTGAGTTTGACCGCGCCGTCTGGTGGATTCTCGTTGGGGGGGTCGCCGATGCCCTCGACGGGCGGGTGGCGCGCGCCACCGGCACCGGCAGTCGGTTCGGTGAGGAGCTTGACTCGCTGGTCGACGCGATCTCCTTTGGCCTCGCTCCCGCGCTCCTTATGTACTTCGCCGTCCTGACCAAGGAAGGATTCGACTGGATTTTCGTGTTTCTCTTCGCCGCGTGTGCCGCGATGCGCCTGGCCCGCTTCAACGTCGAACAAGCGGGGCGGGCCAAGACCTATTTTCGTGGGCTGCCCAGCCCGACTGCCGGGGTCACGCTCGCGACGTATTACTGGTTCAGCCAGACACCGCTGTACACCCAGACAGCGATTGGAGACCTGAACTGGCACGCGATGGTCCGCTTCATGATGGCCGGCCTCGGGTTTCTGATGATCAGCAACGTGCCCTATCGCGCCTGGCCAACCTTCAGCACCAGGACCTTGCGCGGGGTGGTGGGACTGGTGGTGTTCGTTGCACTCGGCCTGGGGCTATTTCTCCTGCCGAAGCAGTTTTTCTTTCCCGTTGGCATGACCTACGTGATCTGGGGCGTGCTCGCCGCCGTGGTGAAGGGGCTGCTCGACCGCCCGGGGCCCTTTGACGGGGCCGATGCGGTCCTGGGTCCCGCGGCGGACTATGACGACGAGATTGCCGCCGATGCCGAATACGGGCGAGGGGAGCACCGCCGGCGTCGTCGGCGACGTCGCGGCGGACGCGGTGGTCCGGGCCCGGCCGAACGCGCTCCCATGGAGGATACAACCAAATGACGCTGTTTCGCGTGTCCGTTCATATCATCCCGCGGCGTGGCCTGCTGGACCCCCAGGGCAAAGCGGTCACCGACGCCCTGCACACTCTGGGGTTCGATTCCGTCGGGGAGGTGCACGTAGGCCGGCATCTCGTGATCGAGACCACAGCGCGGGATGCGGGCGCGGCCGCAGCTTCCGTGCGCAGCATGTGCGAGCGACTGCTCGCCAACCCCGTTACCGAGGACTTCGAAATCGCCCAGTGCGTCTCGATGGCGGCGGCGTGAAGATCGGCATCATCCGCTTTCCCGGATCCAACTGCGACGAGGATGCCTTCCATGCGGTCGTCGACCAGCTTGGCGAGGAGGCGGTCTTCCTTTGGCACAAGGACCGTGACCTCCAGTCGTGCGATGTCATCATCCTGCCCGGCGGATTCTCCTATGGCGATTACCTCCGCGTCGGCGCCATTGCGCGGTTCAGCCCGATCATGGACGCCGTGATAGCGCATGCCGGCCGCGGGGCCCCGATCCTCGGCATCTGTAACGGGTTCCAGATTGCCTGCGAGGCGGGGTTGCTGCCCGGCGCCCTGCTGCGCAACGCGAGCCTCCAGTTCCGGGCCATGCCGGTGACGCTTCGCGTCGAGCAGACCGGGACCCGCTTTACCAGTGCCGCGCGCGAGGGGCAACTGCTGACCATGCCCATCGCACACGGAGATGGGCGCTATACCGACGAGGAGGATGCCCTCAATCGGCTCGAAGGAGAGGGCCAAGTCGTGTTTCGCTACGCCGACGTGGCGGGAGAGCCGACTGAGGACGCGAATCCCGCCGGCTCCATGCGCAACATCGCCGGTGTGACGAACACAGCCCGCAACGTCGTGGGGCTGATGCCCCACCCCGAGCGCGCCGTGGATCCGCTGCTCGGCTCCGCGGACGGCCTCGTCGTGTTCGAATCACTCCTCGTGCTGGCTCACGCGTGACCACGGAGCAAATCCATGCGTACGACCATAGTTTTCACACTCTTATGCCTCACCGGTTCGGCCGCGCTGTCCGCGCAGGCCGTGGTGGATCCGGGCATGTCCAAAGCCCAGGTCATTGCGAAGCTCGGGAAGCCCACCGTCGAGCGGAGCGCCGATACCCTTACCTTTCTCTTCTACCGGAACGGGGTCGAACGCCGAGTGGGAATGAGTGATGTTGTCACCCTCACGAACGACGCCGTGGTTGACGCGGTGTTCCGTTCCGGCGCGCGCCGCTACAGCGGCAAGAGTTCGTCGCCCGTGGCGATCCCACCTGAAGTCGCCCGTAAGCAACGCCCGCGCTCTGTGCCGCTGCAGATCAAATGACGGCTGTTCCGCGGCCCGGCGACCCGAGCATCTCTCCTGCGCTCATCGCGGAGCATGGCCTGACGGCTGATGAATACCAGCGACTGCTGAACATGCTCGGCCGCACACCAACGTTCACGGAACTGGGCATCATCAGCGCGCTATGGAGTGAGCACTGTTCGTACAAGCACTCGCGCCCGGTGCTGAAGACACTGCCGACCACCGCACCCTGGGTACTGCAGGGGCCGGGGGAGAACGCCGGCGTCATCCGCATCGGCGACGGCCTCGCCGTGGCCTTCAAGATCGAGTCACACAATCACCCATCGGCGGTGGAACCGTACCAGGGCGCGGCGACGGGGGTTGGGGGCATCCTGCGCGATGTTTTCACGATGGGTGCGCGCCCGATTGCCATGCTGAATTCGCTCCGGTTCGGCTCGCTCGACACACCCCGCGTGCGCTATCTCGTGGGTGGGGTCGTAAAGGGCATTGGCGACTACGGCAACTGCGTCGGGATCCCCACCGTGGCGGGCGACGTCATGTTCGACGCAGCCTACGAAGGCAACCCTCTCGTCAACGCGATGTGTGTGGGGATTCTGCGAGAGGAGGAACTCATCCGAGCGAAGGCGCAGGGTGTCGGCAATTCCATCATGGCGGTGGGTGCGCGCACGGGCCGGGACGGGATTCACGGCGCTTCATTCGCGTCAGAGGACCTCTCACACGAGAACGACGCGAAGCGGCCCCGCGTCCAGGTGGGTGATCCGTTCACGGAAAAGCTCCTGCTGGAGGCGACCCTTGAATTGATTGCCGGCGGGAGCGTGGTCGCCGTGCAGGACATGGGCGCCGCAGGGCTCACGTCCTCGAGCGCCGAGATGGCCGAGCGCGGTGATGTGGGTGTGGTGATCGACACGAAGAAGGTGCCCGTACGCGAGGCCGGGATGACACCATATGAGATTCTTCTCAGCGAGTCCCAGGAACGGATGCTCGTCGTGGCGAAAAAGGGGCACGAGGACGCGGTGCGCGAAATCCTCGCGAAATGGGACCTCACCGCCGAAGTCATTGGCGAAGTCATTGCCGAACCCGTCTACCGCGTGACCGAGGGAGACCGCGTCGTGGCGGAGTTCCCGGGCACACGTCTGGTCACGGATTGTCCGCAATACCATCCGGAAGCGCGCGAGGATCCAAAGATCGTGCTGCTCCGTTCGCGAGACGTGCACGCCGTTCCCGAGCGCGCGGAAGAGCGTGACCCCATGTGGACGCTCACCCGCCTCCTCGAGTCGCCGACCATCGCGAGCAAACTGTGGATCACCCGGCAATACGATTCCACCGTGCGCACGAACACCGTGCTCGGCCCGGGCGGCGGAGACGCCGCCGTACTCCGTATCCGCGGCACGCGGAAAGGGCTCGCACTGAAGACGGACTGCAACGGACGCTACGTCTACCTTGATCCCCGCACCGGGGGGCGCATTGCCGTTGCCGAGGCCGCACGCAACATCGCGTGCGTGGGCGCACGACCAATGGCCATCACCAACTGCCTGAACTTCGGCAACCCGCGGCGACCGGAAATCTTCTTCCAGTTTCGCGAAGCCGTTGCGGGAATGGCCGAGGCGTGCGTGGCGCTCGACACGCCGGTCACCGGCGGTAACGTGTCGTTCTATAATGAGAGCCCTGCCGGTGCGGTCTATCCGACGCCGATCGTCGGCATGGTTGGACTGATGGACGACGTATCGCACGCCACGCAGATGGCATTTTCGGAGCTTGGCGATGAGATCGTGCTCCTTGGTGAACCGACGGCTGAACTGGGCGCGAGCGAGTACCTCGCCTGGATTCATGGCATCGTTGCAGGCGCTCCGCCCGCATGCGACCTCACGCGCGAGCGCGCACTCGTCGAGACGCTCATCGAGAGCGTCGGTCTCGGGAACGTGCGATCGGCCCATGATTGCAGCGAAGGGGGACTGGCGGTAGCCCTCGCCGAGTGCGCCATCGCCCGCGCAAACGCTCCCCTTGGCGCCGTCGTGGATCTGTCAGCGTGGAGCGCGCTCCCACTGCGCGCCCTGTTGTTCGGCGAGGCGCAGGGCCGCGCGATCATTTCGACGCCCGTGCCGGAGCTGGTGCTCGCCAGCGCCGCGCGGCATGGCGTGCCGGCGCGCGCCATCGGTACGGTCTCGTTCGCTCGAGAAGGCCTCTCGGTCACCATCGGCAGCCGCACGATCCGGACGATGATTCCGGTACTTCGCGACGCGTATCACAATGCCCTTCCCAGTGCGATGAAGAAGCCGGTTGGCGTTTCGGTTCCAGGCGAAGGCGCAACGCGAGTCTCCGCCTGATGTGCGGCATTTTCGGTGTGAGCGGAAGTGACGGCGCCGCCGAACTCACGCACCTGGGACTGTACTCTCTGCAGCACCGGGGCCAGGAGTCGGCCGGAATCGTGGCCGTTGGCGAGGCCGGTGCACACGGGCTGCGCGCGATGGGGCTCGTGGGCGAAAAATTCGGCCCCGAGGCGCTTCGCGCCCTTCCCGGGCGTACCGCCATTGGGCACACCCGCTATTCCACGGCGGGCGAGTCTACCCTCGAGAACGCGCAACCGGCGCTGGTGAACTTCAAAGGCGGGCATATCGCGCTCGCGCACAACGGCAACCTGACGAACGCCACGGAGATTCGCGCCGAGCTGGAATCGTTCGGGTCGATCTTCAGTTCCACGATGGATTCGGAGGTCATCGTGCACCGGCTCGCGCGCTCCAGCGCATCGAGGCCCGAGGAACAGCTCGCGCAGGCGCTGCTCGGACTGCAGGGCGCATACTCCCTTCTGGTGATGCTCAACGATACGCTGCTGGCCGCCCGCGATCCGGATGGCTGGCGGCCTCTCGTAATAGGACGCCTGGGCGATGCGGTGGTCTTTGCATCGGAGACGTGTGCGCTCGACATCGTGGGTGCGACCATCGAGCGCGAAGTACTTCCGGGTGAGATTATCGCCGTGGACGCCGGGGGGATGCGCACCATGCAGCTCCCGCCCGCCCGCGAACTGCATCGCTGTGTGTTCGAGCTGGTCTATTTCGCTCGACCCGACAGCCGGGTCTTTGGGGCTTCGGTGGACCGCGCGCGTCGTGCACTCGGCCGCCGGCTCGCGGTCGAGCATCCAGCGCCAGACGCAGATCTCGTGTTTGCAGTGCCGGATTCGTCGAACGCCGCTGCGCTTGGTTATGCCGAGCAATCCGGCCTGGCTCTCGAGTTCGCGCTCATCCGGAACCACTACGTGGGCCGGACGTTCATTCAGCCTACTCAAGTCGGACGAGATGCGAAGGTGAAGGTGAAATACAACCCCGTGCGCGAAATCCTCGACGGGAAGAAAGTCGTCATGGTGGACGATTCGATCGTCCGCGGCACGACGACGCGGGGGCTCGTCGCTCTTGTGCGCGCGGCTGGGGCACAAGAGGTGCATATGCGGGTATCATCGCCTCCGATGACTGGACCCTGCTGGTACGGAATTGATACTCCGGACCGCTCGCAATTGATCGCGGCGCAGATGAATGTGGCAGGGATTACGAAAGCGATTGGCGTAGACTCGCTCGGCTACATTTCGCTTGATGGCATGCTAAATGCTGTTCCCGGAGGGCCTGGAGGCTTCTGCCATGCGTGCTTTTCAGGTCAGTACCCCACCAAGCCACCTACCGTCACGCAAACAAATCGGCTCGGAAACCGCTGATCACGGGCGCCCGGCGCCGGGATCGCGACAATCGGTCTTTACGTTCGGCAGCGGAAGTGCTGAAGGGACGCGGGAGTGGCGGGACATCCTCGGAGGCAAAGGGGCGAATCTTGCCGAGATGACGAATCTCGGAATACCCGTCCCGCCCGGATTCACGATTGCCTGCCCCGCTTGCGATGAGTACCTGAGCACCCGGACTATACCAAAGCCGCTGCGCGCCGAGGTCGAGCGGGCCTTGCTGAAGCTGCAAGCTGCATCGGCCAGAACCTTTGGTGATCCGCACAACCCATTGCTCGTTTCCGTTCGATCCGGCGCTCGTGTGTCGATGCCTGGCATGATGGAGACGATCCTCAACCTTGGCCTCAACGATACGACCGTAGAAGGGCTCGCGGTGCAGAGTGGCAACCCTCGCTTCGCCTATGATTCGTACCGTCGCTTCCTTCAGATGTACGGCGATGTGGTCATGGGTGTCCCGGCGGGACGCTTCGAATCATTGCTCGCCGCGACCCGTGTGCGCTGCGGCGCGAAGTCAGACTCCGAAATCCCGGTCACGGCCATCATGCATCTGGTGGGGGAGTACAAGGAGCTCGTCCGGTGCACAGTGGGCCGCGACGTCCCGATGGATCCCCAACAGCAACTATGGGGCGCAATCGAGGCGGTCTGGAATTCGTGGACACTCAAGAAGGCGGTCGACTATCGGCGGGAGCATCGCATTCCGGAATCCCCCGCGACGGCCGTAAACATCGTGGCCATGGTGTTCGGCAACCTTGGCGATGACTCCGGCACAGGCGTCGCTTTTACGCGCGATCCCTCCACCGGCGAGCGACGCTTTTACGGCGAGTTCCTGGTTAATGCGCAGGGCGAGGATGTGGTGGCTGGAATTCGAACCCCCCTGCCGATCGAAGAGATGGCGCATCGCCTTCCGGGCGCATACGCGGAACTCGTTCGGGTACAGGAAGTTCTCGAACACCACTACCGCGACATGCAAGACCTGGAGTTTACCGTTGAACGCGGATCGCTACACCTGTTGCAGACGCGCAACGGCAAGCGCACGGTGGCAGCGGCGTTGCGGATCGCTCGGGAAATGGTCGGCGAGGGACTTATCACTCGCGAGGAAGCGCTGCAGCGCATTCAGCCCGCGCAGCTCGATCAGCTCCTGCATCCGGCTATCTCCGAGGAATCCGCGACGAGGTTGCTGTGTACGGGCCTGCCCGCGAGCCCCGGCGCCGCCAGCGGCATGGCAGTGTTTGATCCCGACGTCGCGGCGGAGTGCGCCGCTCGCGGTGAGCGCGTGATTCTGGTGCGCGATGAGACGACGCCCGAGGACTTCCATGGTATTGTCGCCGCGCAGGCGGTGCTGACTGCGCGAGGCGGGATGACCAGTCACGCCGCCGTGGTCGCGCGTGGAATGGGCAAATGCGCCATCGTCGGTTGCCACGACATGTCAGTAAATACCGTGCGCCGTTGCTTCACCGCGGGCCACGTGACCATCGCCGAACGGGACTGGATAACGCTCGATGGCGCAACAGGACGTGTATTCGCCGGCGAGTTGCCGACCACGCCGAGCGAGGTCATGCGCGCGATCGAAGGCACGCTCGCGCCCGAAAAGGCGCCCGTGTACCGCTCCTATCGTACCCTGCTGGAGTGGGCGGACGACGCGCGCCGCCTCCGGGTGCGCGCGAACGCCGACACGCCAGCCGATGCGCGCCGCGCGCGGCAGTTCGGGGCGGAGGGCATCGGACTCTGTCGCACCGAGCACATGTTCTTCGAGGGCGATCGCATCACCGCGATGCGCGAGATGATCGTCGCCGACAACGAGGAGGGCCGTCGCCGTGCGCTCGCGAAGCTGCTGCCCATGCAACAGGCGGATTTCGAGGGAATCTTTGAAGCCATGGACGGGTGCCCGGTCACGATTCGGCTTCTCGACCCTCCGCTGCACGAGTTCCTGCCGCACGGCGATGAGGAGAGCGACGCCCTCGCCCGCACGCTTGGCCTCTCCCCCGAGACACTGGCGCGGGTCGTCGCATCGTTGCGCGAAGCGAATCCGATGCTGGGCCACCGAGGGTGCCGGCTCGGAATCACCTACCCGGAGATCACGAAGATGCAGGGGCAGGCGATCTTCAAGGCAGCCAAGAACGCCAAGAAGCGCGGCATCGACGTGCGCCCGGAAATCATGATTCCACTCGTCGCCACGGTGCGGGAGTTCGACCATCAGCGGGCGATTATCGACGCGCAGGCCGTAGACGTGCTCGGCGCGATGCGAGGTGAAATCCCCTATCTGGTGGGAACCATGATCGAGTTGCCGCGGGCCGCGCTGACGGCAGCCCAAATCGCGGCCAGGGCCGAGTTCTTTTCGTTCGGCACGAACGACCTCACGCAGACGACGCTCGGACTTTCACGAGACGATGCCGGACGCTTTCTTCCGTACTACGTGGAGCACGGAATCATGCCCGACGATCCATTTCGCGTACTGGACGAGTTCGGCGTGGGACAACTCATCACAATGGCCGTGGAGCGCGGGCGCGGCGCGCGACCCGGCCTTAAACTCGGCATCTGTGGCGAGCACGGTGGCGATCCGCAGTCGGTACGATTCTTCCACCGGGCGGGGCTGGATTATGTGTCGTGTTCGCCGTATCGAGTGCCGGTCGCGCGGCTGGCGGCGGCGCAGGCGGCTCTGGAATAAGCGCACACTATAACAGAAAGCGGCGCCTGAATGGGCGCCGCTTTCTGTCGTGCTGATCGTCCGGGACGTGGAGGCGGGGAGATTCGAACTCCCGTCTTGCATAAGATCTTCCGCAACATCTACGTGCGTAGCCCACCGATTGATGTCTCCATGCGCTGGCTAGCGGGCAACCCACACATGGATGAGCCTTCTGGAGTTTCGCGCTACGGTGGAAGGCGCACCGCAGCGCTAGCCCGGATTTGCGTTACTTGAGGACCGCCCCGGGCGGGCTGTCGTTCAAGCACTGCTACGGTAAAGCCGAAGCTTTACGCAGCGAGAGCGAAGTTGTTATTCGCAGTTGAAAGTTTCCCGAGTGTTTTACCAGGAGCCCGAGGACCTGGGCACGCAGCCACGGAGCCACCTACACAATCGAAACCGGTCGCCCCCTTCCTGCACACTGAAGATACACCAGAACACGGCTTCGGATCAACGCTGCCGGCTGTTTGATAGCGGGCCAGCTACTAGCCCCCTACTGGCTATTCTGCGCGCACACAGTTCCTTCCGGCCGCCTTGGCCCGATAGAGGGCCTTGTCCGCCGACTGAAACAGCTGGCCTCTTCGCTCCACGCCGCTCCCCGCCGTGTAGGTTGCTACTCCAAAACTCGCCGTCACGCGAATCTCGCGGCCCTTCCAACTGACCGACGACTGCGAGAGATCGGCACGAATCCGCTCCGCGAGCTCCGCCGCGCCTTCGAGCGTCGTCTCGGGCACCACCACGCAGAACTCCTCGCCACCGATCCGCGCGCAGATGTCCGTGGTTCGCACCACCTCGCGCAACACGTCCGCTACGAGCTTCAGCACCTCATCGCCGGCCTCATGTCCCAGTTCGTCGTTGACCTTCTTGAACTCGTCGAGATCAGCGAGAACGAGAGCACACGTCCGGCGGTATCGGTCCACCTCATTGAGAACGCGCCTCAGACTCTCGTCGAAATGGCGGCGGTTGCCGAGACCCGTCAGCTGGTCGGTGACGGCCGAATCCCGTACCACCTCGAACGACCAGACGGCTTCGAGCGCGGAAGAGGCGAGTTGCGTGATCTGCTTGGCCATGCGCAGGTCACTCGGCTTGATCATGCCGGGTTCCTTGGCGCCGATCACGATGGCCCCCACGGTGTGTCCTCCGCGCTGCAGGGGCAAGATGGCGATGGTGCCCGTGTTGGGTACCAGTGAGCCGGCGGCGAACAGGGGCTCGCCCGCAATCGTTCGCGCATCCTCCCACAGCAGCGGGTTGCCGTCGAGGCACACACTGCCAACGAGCGAATCGGCCTCGACACGCTGGTTGGTCGCGGGCAGCGGTTCGGGATACCCCGGCGTGACGCGATGCAGGGCCCCCCGACGCATCTCGGCGTCCCACGCGACGAGGGCCGCAAAGTCGGCGCGGGCCGCTTCAACCACATTGTCGGCTATCCTGCGCTCCAACGTCTCCTGCTCGCCACCGATCTCCATCTCCTGGGCGTTGCGCGCGAGCAAGCGCAGTTCACGGTTGGCGCGCGCGACCTCATTGCGCGTCACCTGCAGCTCGACAAGTTGCGCGAGCCGCTGCGCGTGACGCGGGAGCCACAGTTTGAGGTCTGCACGGGACCCCCTTATGCCCGCCTCCGCGTGCAGCACGAGAGCTCCGCCAGCCCGGGCTGCGTCGCCGAGCGGAAGGACCGCGTCGAGGTCCACGCGCGATGCGGCAACCGACGGAGTTCCCGATGCCGTATCGAACGTCACGACACCCTCGCTTGCTGCCCACCCAATAAGCGCGCGCTGTTGCTCCGTTCCCCACGATGAGGCGGTCGCACCGCCAGAGCTCGAAGCCACGGACTGATAGGGCGCGCTTCCGGACGTACGGAGCCACAACATGACATGGTCCGCTCCATGCTGCGCGGCGATGTCGCCGAGGTATCCGCGCAGATCGTCTGCGAGTTCGCGTTCCTGCGCCTCCACGCCGGCGACGCCCAGCGGCGCCATCAGCGAGCTTGCGATCGATGCGCGGAACCCGCGGCCCGGTGTCGAGCGACGCGCGGGGCGCTCGTCCACAAGGCTCGATGGCCGGATGGATGTGTGCGAACGTGGCTGCCGCGGCGGCTCCAGTCTCGCGATGAGTGGCGATACGGGCGCCCGCCTGCTGCGCACGTACCACACTACTGCCGCGAAGGCGAGCGCGGCGCCTGCGAGGAACGACAGCGCGAGACTGCCCATTTTATGCGCCGAGAATTCGCGACGCCGCCATTGCGGCCCCGAAGCCGTTGTCGATGTTGCACACGGTGACGCCGGCTGCACAGCTGTTCAGCATGGTAAGGAGGGCCGCGAGGCCGGTGAAGCTCGCCCCGTAGCCCACGCTCGTCGGCACTGCAATGACTGGCGCACGCACGAGTCCACCGATGACGGAAGGGAGTGCACCGTCCATACCCGCTACGACGATAATCACGGCAGCCGCGCCAAGCGCCGCGCCGTTGGCGAGCACGCGATGTATTCCCGCCACACCGACGTCCGTAAGCCGCGTAAAGCAGAGGTCGACGGCAGTCAGTGTCTCGGCAGCTTCCTCGGCTACAGGAAGGTCGGCTGTACCCGCAGTGACAATCAGCACGCTCCTCCCCGCCCGCCTCTTGGCTCCCGACTCCCGATTTTCAACTCCCCACTCCAACTCCCGACTGTCAACTCCCGACTCCAACTCTCGACTCTCGACTCTCGACTCTCGACCGTCCTTTCTCACCGTCCTGGCCAGTTCGTTGATCGCGGCCTCGGGAAATCGCGACGACAGGGCTGCCCGCTGTGTACCGCTTGTCCGGGTTACAAGGAATCCGTCGCCGCGCGCGGCCAGCCGCTCGCATATCTGGACGGTCTGCTCAGCGCTCTTTCCATCGCCGAAGACGACTTCGGGGTATCCATGGCGCAGCGCGCGGTGGTGGTCGAGCTGCGCAAACGGAAGCGTCTCGACGGGATCGATGTCCAACCGGCCGAGCGCCTCTTCGATAGTGGCGCTTCCCTCTGCAACCCGTTGGAGCAGCGCGCGGACCCGCTCGCGCCTCATGCGGTAAGGTGCTCGAGCGCGTTCGCGAGGTAATCGCCGAAGATCCCCTCGACCTCGGCAAAGCTGCTCACGCTGTGAAGCCTGCGCCGCAGATCCGCCGAGTTCGGCAGGCCCCGAACATACCAGCCCAAGTGCTTTCGAAACTCGACCGCCGCACCCTCGGGGTCCACCTCGTACTCCTGCACCATCCGCGCGTGCGCAAGAGCGATCGCGAAGCGCTCTTCGAGCGGCGGGGGATCGGGTAACGGGCGTCCCTCGAGGAGGGCGCGGGTTTGCGAGAAGATCCAAGGTTGGCCAAATGAACCGCGCGCGATCATCACGCCCGCGCAGCCCGTGGCGCGCTGCATGCGCCGGGCGTCCTCAGGCGACTTGATGTCGCCGTTGCCGATTACCGGGATGTCGAGCGCCTGCACCATTGCGGCGATTTCCTCCCAGCGCGCCTGCCCGGTGTACATCTGGGTCCGCGTCCGCGGGTGGAGCGCGATGGCGCGCACCCCCGCATCCTGGCAGCGGAGGCCGATCGTGACAGGATCGCGCATCTCCTCGTTCCAGCCGCTCCGAATCTTGCACGTAACGGGCAAATGCGTTCCGCTCACGACGGCGCGTATCACCTGCTGGACCAGTCCCAGATCCTTGAGGCACCCAGAGCCGCCATTGCGGCGTACAACTTTCTTGACCGGGCATCCGAAGTTGATGTCGATGAACTCCGGCTGGAAGACATCGGTCACAAGCCTGGCGGCTTCGCCCATGGCGTCCGGCTCGGCGCCAAAGATCTGCACGCCGATGGGGCGCTCATCGTCGCCAAACCGGAGCTTCGAGAGCGTCGCTTCGTTCTCCCGCCGAATCCCCTCGGCGGACAGGAACTCGGTTATCACCACGTCCGCCCCAAAGCGGCGGCACAGGCGTCGGAATGGCGACTCCGACACGCCTGCCATCGGCGCCAGGAAGAGCGGCAGCTGATTCGCGACGGGATACGGGAATGGGGACATTCTTCTCAAGCTATCGATGCGGGCAAACGCTTGCAACGTCTTGCAACGTCATGATTTGACGCATGTCGCCGCCAACGTTAGCTTAGCCGACTCACGGAACATCAGCAGGCGCGCGGGGATAGGTCGCCTGCGCCAAAATGAAGGCGACACGAGGAGCGGCATGGAACTTCGCGAGTTTTTTTCCGAAGACGCGGTCAAACTCGACCTTGAAGGCACGACGAAGGACGACGTGCTCAAGGAACTGATCGGGCTTCTTGGTCTTGACGAGAAGAACCAAGGGATGCTCTTCAAGATGTTGAAGCGTCGCGAAAACCTTGGCTCGACGGGAATTGGCCGGGGCATTGCCATACCGCACTGCCGGTCGCTGGTGGTGAGCAAGTTGAGGGTCGCGTTCGGGCGCAAGCGGGCTGGCGTCGACTTCCGCGCGATTGACGATAAGCCCGTACACT
>DASZZO010000056.1:0-8217 GCA_035544915.1 Gemmatimonadaceae bacterium
AGTTCGGCCCCGGCGCCCGTGAGGTAGCGCATCTCCCCGGCGAACCCGGAGCCGAGCCAGTGATCGAACTCGTGCACCGAGTCCGCGGGCCCGAGTGTCGCGACTCCGGCGAGGTCGAAGCCGAGCCCGAAGGCTTGCGCCTTGAGCCGCGTTTCGAGCGATGTCTCAAATGGCGGGCGCTGCACGCTGATCACCCGGTTCTGTTCACGCGGCGCGCCCATCGGGCGTAGCGAACGACGTCGTCCACCGGCGGCACGGTGTGGGGGTCTCCGTACGCGGTGTGCATGCGCCACCGGATGTACTCCGGTGCCGGAAGCGGGAGAAAGGGAAAGCGGCGGAACCACCCGCGCTCACGGAATCGCCAAGCAATGACGACGAGGTCCGGCGTGATGGACGGGTGCGCAAGGCAGCGCCCTGCCAGACGAAGGGAAAGAGAGAGCCAGGTCATCGCCTCTCAAGATCGCGGCGTGCGTGACGCTGCCGCCAGCCGGGTACTTCCGTCAGCTTTCGCTCAGCATGTGGCTCTCCTTCCTGATGCCGCTGATCAGCAAGATCGCGTGCAGCGTGTACTACCGGCTGACGGTCGGTGGTGCATCTGTGCCACGCGAAGGGCCGGTGCTGATCGTGGCGAACCACACGAACTCATTGATGGATCCCCCGCTCGTCGTCGTCGCCGCGAAACGCAATGTCCGCTTCATGGCCAAGGCGACGTTGTTCACGCATCCGGCCATCGGGTGGCTCGTGAAAGCCCTTGGGTCGGTGCCCGTGTACCGGCAGCAGGACGACCCGAAGCTGGTGTCGCAGAACTTCGACTCGTTTCGCGACGTCCACGCTGCGATCGCCGCGAACCACGCCGTCGGGATCTTTCCCGAGGGCATCAGCCACAGCGCGAGTCGCCTGCAGCCGCTCAAGACGGGCGCCGCGCGCATTGCGCTCGGCGCGGCCAAGCGCATCAACCGTGCCTTTCCGATCATTCCGATGGGATTGGTCTTCCGCGACCGGCGGACGTTTCGCAGTTCCGCTCGGGTGATCGTCGGCGATTCGTTCCCATGGGATGACCTCGCGACTCGCGGACCGAACGACAAGGAAGCCGTCCGCGAGCTGACGCGCCGGATCGACGCATCCATGCGTTCGGTCACGCTCAACCTGCACGACTGGTCCGACGAGCAACTCGTGCGTTGCGCGGAACAGGTGTGGCGCGCCGAGTTCGGCGCCGCACCGGACCCGCGCGACGAGATCGAGCGACTCCGCGGCGCCACCGACGCGCTCGCAAGACTCCGCCTGGGCGAGGACACCCGCTGGCGGCGCGTCGCGCGCGACCTGCGCGCGCACGACCGCATCCTGACGCGCCTCGGACTCACGCCGACGACGCTCAAGGAGCAGGTGTCGCGCGCGGCGGCATTCCAGTGGGTGCTCGAGCGGCTGCCGCTGATCGTGCTGCTGCCCGTCGGGGCAATTGGTCTCGCGCTCTTCTGGATACCGCGTGAACTCACGGGCGCCGTCGGCGTGAAGATGGCGCGCAGCGAGGGCGAGGACGCGGTGCCCACGTTCCGGGTGCTCAGCGGCTGCCTGATCTTCATCGGCTGGTTCCTGCTCCTCGCGAGCGTGTCAGGATTCGTGTTCGGATTCTGGGGCGGCGCGCTCGTGTTTCTCGCATTGCCGGTCATCGCGTTCGCGTCGCTCGTCGTGGGGGAATCCCGGCGGTTCTCGTGGAATGTGGTGCGGCGATTCTTCGTATTGCGCGCGCAGCGGGCGCGCGTGCAGCGGCTTCGCGAACGTCAGGGGGCGATTGCCGAGCGCCTGCGCGACCTGTTCTTCACGACCGCGGGGGATTCACCCCAAATGCCCGGATGAGGGTGGTGTAGGCGGAGGTCCCGTAGATCCAGGGCAGGTCGCTGTGCCCGGCAGCGGGCACGAGGAACAGCCGCTTCGGCCCGCCCGCTTTCTCGAACAGCGTTCTCGCACAACTGGCGTCGACGAACGTGTCTTCTACACCGTGAAGGATGAGCCAGGGCACATTGATGCGCGGCGCCTTCCCGACATTGTCAAACGCTCCCTTCAGAAGGTACGCACCCGGAATCTCCAGTACCGAGCCGCCCCTCACCTGCGTCTCGCCGGATGAAAAAGCAGACTCGGTGATTATCGCTCTGGGCGTCACAGCGCTCGATGCAAGCTCGATGGTCGGCGCCGCGCCGAGCGAGTAACCATAGAGCACGAGCGAAGCTGGCGACACGCCCGGCAGCGCGAGCACGTACTGCAAGGCGGCGCGCGCATCGGCGAAGAGCGTCTCCTCGCCAGTGGACTTCCCGCGGCTCAGCCCGTACCCCCGGTAGTCGTAAACGAGGACGTCGTAACCCGCCTTCCAGAGCAGTTCCACGCGGTCCCAGTACTCCTGCAGGTGGTGCTTGTTGCCATGCGAGTAGAGCACGGTGAGTCGCGGCGCCTTCCCCGGCTGGCGCGCGAGCACGCCGTACAACGTCTCGTTGTCCGAACGGAATGTCACGATTTGCTGCAGCGAGTCGGCGATGACCGCGCGCGAGAGATCGTAGCTCTGGAGTTTCCTCGGGTTGAATAGAAATCCGTCGAGCTTGCACCCACCGAGTGAAGCGAGCAGAAAAGCGAAGAGTGCGGGGCGCCCGTTCATCGCGCCCATTGCGCGCCGAGCTGGAAGCCCAGCGCGCCGTGTCCTCCGATGGAAGATTCGCCTTCAAAGATGCCGTGGCGCGTATCGCGGTTGGCGGCCATCCATTTGAGCTCCGTCTGCAACACGAGGCGTCTGCCCGCCGGGAACTGCCAGCCAGCAAGCGGCGTCGCGAGAACCGCCGGGCTTCCTTCGAACTGTCCGACAGCCTCCGCCCCGACGTAGAGCAGCTGCGCGCCACCACGCCGCCAGCTGGCGTTCAGGTTTACGTGCGGGTAGGCACGCGTGCCGCCACTGCCGGTGAACAGGTACGCCTGTCCGAGGGCGGTGAGTTCGGGCGCGAATCCCGACTGGGCACGCAGTCGATGCGCGGCGCCAACGTCGATGCCGGCCACACCGAGCACGGCCATGAGTACGTGGACATTGTATACGAGCGTCGTGTTGTCGCTCGCACCGTGCATCAGGCCCACTGTGCTGTAGGGAACCAGGGCCGTGGGCGTGCTCCTGGGCAGATACGGCCCACCGAGCGACGCGATCACGCGAGACTGGCCCTTGGGAAGGACGCGGACTGGTTGCGTGGCCGTGCACGCCAGGCTGCTCACAAGGGTGCACGCCACGAGTACGACCAGAGATGAGCAAGAGCGAGAGGGCATCGGGGCGATCCGGGACAAGGATGGTGAGGTTCCGTCGATAAGCTGCCGGTACCCGCTCTCTCCATCAATACGTCAACTGACGTAGCAGCCGGCTAGACGAATGACACGCCGTCCAGGCCGGCCGGCACCGCCCGGCCCAGCGCGCTGAGCGCACTCGGCATCACATCCACCGTACGGTGCGGAATGCGCGCCGCCGGCCGGTTGAGCAGGAGCGGCACGAGCATGTGGTCCCGGTGCAGCGCACCGTGCGACGACACGTGGCGGATCGGCTCCCAGCGGGCACGGAAATCCCACTCGCGCGCTGCGGAAAGAATGATCTCCCCCGCGCGCGTGCTGCCCGCGAGATGGGCGATCTGCACGAGCGCGTCGGGATAATCGCTCGCGCCGGTCACCGCGTGTGCCTCGGCCCCGGCAAGCGCCTCGTGCGCGCCGATGCCGAGCGGGTCACCGCTGATTGGACGATACGAGTAACGTCCCGCCTGGACGATTACGCGCGCCGCGCCGCGTCCCCGGGCACGCACCTCGCACTCCTGCGGCGAGAGCGGCAATACCAGCAGGTCCACCGAGCGCCGTTCGAGCAGGCGCTCGGGCAGCCACGACCATCGCTCGGCGAGCGATCCCCACCACGGGCGCCCGCGGTGCCCATTCCCGGCGTCCAGGTCCAGATAGACGTGCGCCATGGCATTTCCGCTCACCATCACGGCGGCGTCGCGTCCCGCGCCGAACACCCATGGGTGCGCGATCACGCCCAGCTTCCAGGACTGGAGGAGGCCGACCAGGTCCTCATGCTCGCGCACGGAAGAATGGCCGTGGTCGCTGACGACCCAGAGGCTCAGCCGCTCCCAGCACCCATCCCGTTCGGCGTCGTCACGAATCTGCGCTGCGGTCTGGTCCACGATTCGGAGCGCTTCGCTCACAATGGCGGCACCCTGTCCGACGGCGTGCGAGAGCTTGTCCGTGCAGATGAAAGCGCAGAAGGCGACTTCCGGACGTTCACGCCTGATCCGGCTCGCCACGCGCTCGCCGATAGCGCGATCGATCGCGAGCCAGCCCTGCAGGTCGCCGCGGAAATGCGTGTATGCGGCTCGAACCGCGAACGCGAGTGAATGCCCTTCGAGCTCCTGCGCGTCAAGCCCCCGGCCAATCACGTTCATCGCCGCCAGACCCGAGTCCGTCAGCTCGAACAGCGTCGGCGCGCCTGGTTCGAGGTCGCGGTCGACTTTCCGCAGCTCACTGCCCACATAGCTGCGCGACCAGTGCGGAAAGGATGTCACAGTGCGCGACCGGTCGTACCAGCGGAGCCCGGGCAGTCCAATGGGCCCGGGGAACCGGCCCATCAGGAAGGGGGCGTAGGCGGGGCCGGTGACCGAGGGGAACACGGAGGTGACCACGTGAAATCCGCCTTCGGTCCGCAACCGCGCGAGAGCGGGGAGCAATCCCGTGTCCATGCCGGCGGCCAGCGTATCGGGACGCGCGCCGTCGGCCACGAGCATGACGACGCTCGCGCGTATTCGATCTCGGTCGCGCGGCAGGTCGCGGGAAGGCACGCCGGAAAGTAAACTGCCCGGATGCCGAGAAAGAAAGAAAAGAAGCTGCCGCGGACTGCGTCGGGAAATAAACTCGACCCCAAGCAACTCGTCTCGGCGGAGCACAAGGCCCTCGCGGCCCTGCACGAGCGCCACGTCGAGGGACACGAGGCCGCGGGGCGCGAGATGCCCTCGCCGGAGCCGAGCCGGCCGTCAAAACCCATGCGCGCGGTCGACGATTCCATTCGCGACTCGTACGAGCAGTACGTCACCGAAGATGAAAAGCTCTTTCAGAGCACAGGGCACGCGGACGAGTTCACGCGCAGCGATACCTGGCGCGTGCTCCGCATCATGGGCGAGTTCATCGAGGGCTTCGACAAGCTCGCCGCGGCCGGCAAGGCCGTGACCGTGTTCGGATCCGCACGGACGCATCCCGACGATCCGCAATACGCCGCGGCGGAACGTCTGGGCGCGCTGCTCGCCGAACGCGGATTCGCGGTGATCACCGGCTCCGGTCCGGGCATCATGGAGGCGGCCAACAAGGGCGCGAAACTCGCCGGCGGGCGCTCGATCGGGTGCAACATCGAGTTGCCGTTCGAGCAGGGCAGCAATCCGTACGTCGACTTCGTGGTGAATTTCCGGTACTTCTTCGTGCGCAAGACGATGTTCATCAAGTACAGCTCGGCGTTCATCATTTTTCCCGGCGGCTTTGGCACGCTCGACGAGCTGTTCGAGGCGGTGACGCTCATCCAGACCGGGAAGATCTCACAGTTCCCCGTGATCCTGTTCGGCACGCACTACTGGGCGGGATTGCTCAGGTGGCTGCGTTCGCGCGTGGCAGGAGAGCGGAAGATCTCCCCGGGCGATCTCGATCTCCTGATGGTGACGGACGATCCGAAGGAGGCGGCAGACGCGGTGGTGACTGCATACGCAGCGCAGGTGAAGACGGCGCGCACGACCGGAGAGCAGTAGTGGCGCGGAAGTCGGGGAGTGGTGCACAGGAGTCGGGCGGGCGCGAACGTGGTGGCTTCAAGGCCTCGCGACCCGGCACGGCGCGCGCGTCGGCTGCGGGTCCCAAGGCCGAGCAGAAAAAGGCGGCGGAAGCGCGCGAGGCGGCGGGCAAGAAGCACGTGTCCGCAGAGGCGAGCCGGTTCCTGCGCGGAAAGAAGATCGATCCGCGGCGCGTGGATGGAACGGAGTCCGTCGTTGACCTGATCGACGGCACGTTCCAGGCGTACAACTCCGGCCGGCTCCGCGAGGCCTGCCAGCTGTTCACCGACAAGATGCTCGAGCCGGACGTGACGGTGGGCCTCACGCTGACCGGGGCGCTCACCCCCGCCGGGCTCGGCATGAGCTGCCTCATTCCGCTCATCGAGGCCGGGTTCGTCGACTGGATCATCTCGACCGGCGCGAACCTCTACCACGACACGCACTTCGGCCTGGGCCTCGCAATGCACCGGGGGAATCCCACCGAGTCCGACATCGTGCTGCGCGAAGAAGGCGTGGTGCGCATCTACGACATCTTCTTCGATTACGACGTGCTGCTCTCGACCGATGCGTTTTTCCGGAAGATCATCCGGGCGCCGGAGTTCCAGCGCGCGATGTCGAGCGCGGAGTTCCACTACCTGTGCGGCAAGTACGTTGCGGAGCGAGAGCGCGTACTCGGGATCGGCAGCAAGTCACTGCTGAGCGCGGCGTACCAGTGCGGCGTCCCCGTGTATACGTCGTCGCCCGGCGACAGCTCAATTGGAATGAATGTCGCTGCCCTCCAGCTCGAGGGATACGCTTGCGTGATCGACCCGAACGCCGATGTGAACGAGACGGCGAGTCTCGTGCTCGGCGCGAAGCGAAACGGGGGAAAGAGCGCGATTGTGATCATGGGCGGCGGAAGTCCCAAGAACTTCGCGCTCCAGACCGAGCCGCAGATTCAGGAAGTCCTCGGCATCGACGAGAAGGGACACGACTTCTTTCTTCAGGTGACTGACGCGAGACCGGACACCGGCGGGCTGAGCGGCGCCACTCCTGCAGAAGCGGTGAGCTGGGGCAAGATCGATCCCGATCGTCTGCCGGACGCCGTCGTCTGCTATCTCGATTCCACGATCGCCCTGCCGCTGATGACCTCCTACGCGCTCGCCAAGCGGAAGAAGCGGACGCTGCGGCGGCTGTATGACGCGCGCGGGGCCCTGATGAAGCGGCTCAGGAGGGAATTCGAGAAGACCCTCGAGAACTCGCCTCGCAAGAAGGCGCACCAGGGCTGAGGGCGCGCGAAGGTCCTCGCCGGATCAGCAATTACCGCCGGGCTGAATCGCATCTTTCGCTCCGAGATGCCCCAGGCCCTACCCCCCAGTCCCTTACCCCAGCCCTACACCCCAAGGCCCCACACCCCAAGACCGGTCCACCACATCATCACGCTGAACAACCACGCCCACCCATCACCCACCGGACATTTCTACTGGCGCAACGCAGAGGGCAGGCGTTTGACATAGGCATTTGACATAGGCGTTTGACAGGCGTTTGACACTCCGGCGGCCCGCCCCTTGACAACCAAGCGATCAGGTGGCGTAGAGAGATAGGGGGCTGCGAGCGGTCCTCGCGCAGCCCGGGGGTGGGCGCTGTCTCCGGCTGAGGCGCTTCTAAGGCCTGTGGGCAGTCCGCTATTGCAGGCGACGACGACGTCCAGTCCGCTCCGCGGGCATGGAATGGCCCTGCGGGGGCCGGTGATGGCGAACCGCGCGCCGGCAATCAGGTACCGCGCGCCGGCGATCAGGTACCGCGCGCCGGCGATCAGGAACCGCGCACCGATAATCACGAACCGCGCACCGACAATCAGGAACCGCGTACCGACAATCAGGAACCGCGTGCCGGCGATGAGAAAACGCGCACTTCTAATCACAGTGCTCGCGATTGGAATCACGCAGCACTGAGTCGGGATCACCGAGCGCGCGCTCGGGATCGCGGTCCGCTCACTCGGGATCGCGGCACCCGCGCCGGCCTCCGCGCAACCCGCACCGGTCGCCGCCGACCGCGTGGCGACCGCCACCGAACCAACGGCCCGCTGCAAAAACCGCGCGGCAGGGTCAGCGGACCTCGCGCCGGACGCCACCCTCCTCCGCTCGGACGCCACCGAGCACGGCGCCGAGCCCAACGGCCTCGCGACCGGCGCCACGCTGCTCATGCCGGGTGCCAACGACCCCTGCCCGAGCGCCACGGAACGCGTGGCGAGTCCCGATGGACTCGGGGCGCGCACCAACGGACTCGGGGCGCAGCCCAATGGACTCCTGGCGCGTCCCAACGGACTCGGGGCGCGTCCCAACGGACTCAGGGCGCCCGCCAATGGACTCGGGGCGCAGGCCAATGGACTCGGGGCGCAGGCCAATGGACTCGGGGCGCAGGCCAA
>DASZZO010000057.1:0-42674 GCA_035544915.1 Gemmatimonadaceae bacterium
TGGTTCGAGGGAAACAAGCTGCTCATCGGCGTCGCCATGATTCCGCGCGGCGAGGTCGGACTCATCCTCGCCCAGGTTGGGCTCGCGAGCGGTGCGATCTCGTCCGACCTGTTCGGTGCGCTGATTCTGATGGTTGCGACTACTACACTCCTGGCGCCTCCGCTTCTGTCGCGCATTGCCAGGGCGCCACGTGCGCCGAATACCGGCGAGTGGCCCGACCCGGGTGGGATCGACGAACTGGTCGCAGGCAACCGGGCGCAGACACCGCGCACGACCATCGCGATCCCCAGAAAGACGACCTACGAGTAGCTCCGGCCCGCCCGACGAAGACCGCGATTGCCGGGGCGTGCTGAACGGGCCGGTCAGCGCATTTCGAGCGCGGATTCGAGGGTGGCGATCAGAGTGTCATGCGACCAGACCGGAGTGAAGGTGTGGTCGGGACCATCGATGCGCTGAATGTGGACGAGTTGACGGCGGAGAAGGCTCCGGAGCGCCGAACCCCCCCCGACCCGGAGCAGCTCTTCGCCGGGATCGCCCGCGACGAAGACGAATCGGAGGGCAACATTGCGCCGTGCCACCGCCTCGAGCTCCGCGCCCAGATCATCCGGAACGGGTCGTCCAACGGCTCGCGCGATATCGCGAAACCAGCCGGCGGCGAGACTCGCGCCGTGCCGGGCGGCAACATGCAGGACAGCCCCAAGGTCAACCTTTCCACTCAGCAACTTCTTCCACTTCTCGGGCTGGAGCGCAGAGCGCCGATATTGCTGCGCTGCCTCGGCAACCTTGTGGGCAGGATAGGCAAGAGACATGCCCGGTTTCCAGAAGAACACGAGCGGGTTGATGATCACGACCGCGTTCAGTGACAACCCCGCGACCACCGACTGGAATGCGTGGTAAGCACCGGAGCACAGGCCGAGGGCGCAGATCCCGGAAACGCCCCAATGCTCGCGTAAATGCGCGAGCGCGACAGCGGTGTCGCGCACGGCGAAGGGAGAATAGACCACGTTTTCAGGTTCGCCCGGCCGGGGTGCACTGTCCCCGATTCCCGCAATATCGAGGCGTAAGACGAGATAGCCCCGCGCCGCCCAACGCCGCGCCAATCGCACATGCAATCGATTCGGACCGATGTGGTACACGGCGCCTGCGTTCAGCAGGACGATGGCCCGCGTCGGTCGCTCGACTCCGGTTGGCGCGGTGACAATGCCGAACAGCGTACCGGTCTCATCGAGGTAGCCCGCCGTCTCCTCGACCCCCGGCGCAGCGAGAAACCGCACTGGACCCGGCGGAGGAGCGGAGGGAGCGAGTGCGATGGCAGGGATCGCGGCGGTCCGCTCGCGAAGCCAATCGGCAACGGCGCGAACCATGCCGTCAGGGACGACGGCGTCGTGCGGATCGAGCACCATTTCCGCATACCCCGGCACTCGCCGGTGGTCCACGTGCGCGCCGATCCTTTCGAGTCGGTCGACCCAGCGCTCATTGGGGGGGAAATCCTCACGATCCAGCACGAGCACTTCAGGCGCCGGCGGACTCGCCATCCCCAGCAAGTTGACCGCCGCGATCGCATCCCGCGTCTCCGCCGTAATGGGGAAACCGGCGCTCTCCTGGAGACCCTTTTCTACCGGGACTCCTGGGGGAGGCTCGGCGAGGCCGAGGATGAGTTGCAATGCCTTCTGCTCGCGCAGCCATGCAGCGCCGGCGACTACCGGGGCAATCGCAACGAGGCCCGAAATGTCCTCACGGTCACTCGCGGCGAGCGCCGCGAGCGCGCCGCCCAGGCGAACCCCCAACAGGCACACGCGCCGCACCCCCGTCGAGGCGCGCATTTCGTCGACCGCATGATGCACGCTGGCGATCCATGCGTTCCAGCGGTCGGGATCACGGTCCTCTCCCACCGAGTCGCCCGTTCCATCATAGTCAAAACGCAGGCTCGGGACGCCTGAATCCGCCGCCGCGATGGCGAAGTGCCGGAGGCTGCGGTGCGCGCACAGTGCTTCATGCCCGAAGGGATTGCAGATCACCAGGCCCATCGGGCTGCGCGGTGCGTCGGGACGCGGCTGGTGCAACCATCCGAAACACGATCGCCCGGCGGGGCCGAACCTGCATGGTTCAGGGCGGGGTAACTGCGCGGTCACGTGCTTTGGGAGGCTGCGCCGACTTGGGAGGGTGCCTCGGCGTTGAGGGGCTGGAGGAACCCTCGGGGCGCACCGATCGAGCCAGAGGCCTCACTGCCGGCGTCAGGTCGCAAGACGAGACGCCGCTCGCCTCCGGGTGCGAGGTGAAAATAGTTGTCGTCGACCGTGAATCCTTCAATGTCGATGCGGATCGACTGCGCCATCCGTCGCGTGCGCACGAGAAGATCGTAGGCGCCGTCGTCGCGCGGCCGTACAAGCGCGGCCAGCCCGACATCCGGCTCCTGTGTGCTTGGCAAACCGCGCATGAAGTGAAATGCCTGTGCTACTCTGGTGCCGTGCGCGTCTCGCACCGAGGCCACGATCAAATCGTGGGAGGGCGGGCCGAACCTGTATGCGTAACTCAGATCGAGAAAACCGTCGAAGAGGGCAGCGGCGTTGACTTCGAGCCCGGCATGCGGCGCCACCGCGACCGGGTGCATGCCGCGGGCCACCAGCACCTCGCCAGCACGGTACAGTTCGATCTCGAGATCTCCGTTCACCGCCGTCGGTCGATCATTGACGACGTGCGCATAGATGCCATTTCCACCTTCGTCGGACAGTGACAGGGCCACCGGGGCGAGCGCCCGTCGCAGGTAATGCCAAGCCGCCTTGGGAGTCCCGGATGCGTCGATCACGCCCCACCCCGCGCCCGGCCACAGATCCCTGAGGAACCAGACCAATCCCCCGCGCGTAGGCGAGCGGCGTCGCCGCCATTCGGAGAACACCGAGGCCATCACTTCGCCCGTGGCGACCCGACCAAGTGCGAGGTAGCGATCATGATCCTCGTAGCGCAGCTGGGCCGGATCGAGGCGGAACAACCTGGCGATGTAGTGGTCGCGAATATCATCATAGTCCCAGCCTGCCCCAAGATCCCGCGGCGTTCGCGCCTTCCACGCGGGGTCATGCACCTTCAGCCCGCGCACGCCGCCGAGATGCGCCAGCGTGTGCGGCTCGGGAATGTTCCCGAAGGCGAGACACTCGGACGCAAAGCGCACCCCGGAGCGCCGCGCATCCCCGAGATCCCGCAGATACGCGCCGACCCCGTAATACGACGTCGCGCCGACGTCTCCCTGGTGCGGAAATACACCCCCGTGCGCCGACGACGGCACGTACGGCACGTCCGGACACGCGTCGCGCGCGAGCGCGGCGAGCTCGTCATGGAACAGCGGCGCGTGCCAATGCTCGCGTGGCGCGCCCCACATCGCCGCCTGTTGCTCCACCTCGCTATTGCCGCACAATATCGCGAGGCTGGGGCGCCCTTGCAGTTGCGCGAGCAGCTGCAGCGCTTCCTTGCGCACCAGCTCCGTAAAGGCTGCGTCCGCCGCTGGATAGTCGAGGTTGGCGAACATGAAGTCCTGCCAGAGCAGGATACCGCGCGAATCGCAGTGATCGAGAAACGCATCGGTCTCGTAGACCATGGTGCCGCTGAGCCGAAGCATGTTCATGCCGGCGTCGGTGACCTGGCCAAGAGCGCGCTCCAGTGCGACGGGCGCAGCCGCGAGGGAGACGGGATCCAGTGGCGTCCAGCAGGCTCCCCTGCAGAAGACGTTCACGCCGTTGATAAGGACGGCGAAATCGTCCCGGGCGGTAGATAGCGCGACCGACCGGAACCCGACCGGCCCAATCTCTGCCTCAACTATGCCATCATCGCGCTTGATGAGAATTCGAGCGGCATACAGCGCGGGATCGCCGTGAGTGTGCGGCCACCAGAGCGCGGCGTCGGGCACCAGCAGCCGGCCGGCAAGCAGGTCATGCCGGTTTGCGAAGCTCAGCGGCGCACTGAAAGTCTGCCCCGCGCGTTCGACCACGATCTCGGCGCTGCCGAACGCCGCGCCATCGAGGGACCACGCGCGACACGCAACGTCAAGCGAACCATCCGCATCCGCACGCAGTCGCAGATCGTCCAAGGTCACGCCGCGACGTCGTTCAAGCCGGATGCCTCGCCAAGGTCCAACCGCCGCCGCGGGCGGCGACCACCCTGGCGTGCGCCCGAGCAGCGTAGATCGAAACCAGCGGATCTGCTGGTTCTCGATCATGGGCGCGCGCCAGCGTGGTCGCGGGCGCCGAGCGCTGAGCAGAGCGTCCAGCGCTCGGAACCGGATGACAAGCTCGTTCTCCATACGCAAGGCAGTGTCCACCCGGACATCGTGTGCGGTGAACATTCCCTCGCTGACAAGGAGCAGATCCCCATTGAGCCATACATCGGCAACGGTCGCCAGGCCGTCGAAGCAAAGCCAGAGCTGGTCACCTGGGTCGCACGGCTCGGCGGCGAACATCGTGCGATACCACCAGTCCTCGGCGTCAAACCGCCGCACAGGACCCTCCAGGCTCCACGTCCCGGCTCGTTGCATCGTGGACGCGACCGTGGACGGCACCGACGCCGCAGTCCAGTGGAGTGACGCCGCGGATGCAGGCCGGGGTCCGTCGATCGCGCCGGGCGCGCTCCCGGTCACCTCCCAGCCCGCAGAGAGCGATTGCACCTGGTGTCCGGAGATTCGCCGGAACCGTGCGTTCATTGTCACAATCAGCCGCCCGCGAGCTCGTCGATTGCGGAGCGGATGGATAAAATGCTGCCGAACACTCCGCGCTTCAGCATCCGGTCGGGAAACTCCACGTCGAACGCACCTTCGAGCGCCAGCATCACGTTCACGCTAGCGTGCGAGGTCATGCCGGCGCGGTAGAGGTCTGCATCTTCACCGAGCGTCCCCGGATCGCTGGAGAGCCGGCCGTGCTCCTTCAGTATGCGGCGAATCTGGTCGATCCGCGATTCGTCGCCGCTCATGCCGCAGAGTTCTCGCGAACTCGCGTCACCACGACTGCCGTCGCAAGATCGCCTTCGTGGCTGAGGCTGACGGCAAGATCGCTTGCGCCGCACCGCGCTGCGGCCTCGGCGGCTGCACCCCGAAGTGCCAGCTCGACGAAACCCGTTGCCGTGCGGCATACCTCGATGTCCCGCCAGTCAATTGCGCGGCCCCGCAGTCGGAGGGCCTTGATGGTCGCCTCCTTTGCCGCAAAACGCGCCGCAAGCCGCTCGGCAGTCTGGGCAGGAGCTGCCGTGGCGTAGGCGATCTCGCGGGCGGTGAAGATCCGCCGGAGAAAACGGTCGCCGAAGCGCTCGATCGACTCGGCAATTCTGCTGACGAGCACCAGGTCGATTCCCACACGCAGCGTGCCGGTTTCATTCACGTCGAGCTTGCCCGCGCAGGTAACCCGAGCTGTTCCGCAAGCGTCGTCATCCCGTCGTACCAAGCCCCCGACATCTCGTCAAATACGGATGATGCGTCGAACGGGCGCCTGCTGTTCACCACCCGTGCCGCCTTGAGGATGAAGGCCTTCGCAGTGAGGCTCAACCGTTCGAACGCCTCCGCCGCGGGGCCAAAACCCTCGCCGGCGCCGGCGCGCATGAGCCAGCGCAGGTGCAGCGACAGCGACTCGAATGCAGCGCCCATTTGGCGGATCGTCGCAAATGCCCATGTGTGATAATAGTTGAGCCCCTCGCGCTGGATCACTCCGAGGTCGTCCTGGAAGCGGCGATGAAACTTTGTCAGAGGGTTCACCGCCGGGCGACGCGACACATGCTTGGCCAGCAGCAGGCGCGCCATTTCCGCGAGCTCCCCGGCCGGCAGGCGACGAAGACGGTCCACGCGAACCAGTTCGGCAAAGAGGGGCATGAACGCGGGATCCGGTGCGGCAGAGAGGCGGAAGAGACTTTCAAAGTCGTCCCCTTCAAGTGTGTAAAAGCCCGCATTGTGAAAGTAGCCGAGCCGCCGCTGCTCGACGTCCAGGTCGGCAAGGATGATTGTGGTCTTGACGTGGTTGCGCCGGTAGTCCGTGGCCGAAGTGTCGGGGAGATGGAATGCGTCAGCTTCCGTGCTGATGAGCTTCCCTGCGCCCAGATGCCAGATCGAGTGTTCGAGGAGCGGGCGCCAGACGTTCAGCTCCTGGATGTCAAGGCCGAACAACTCGCGTAACTCGTCGTGCGGAGGCTTGAAGAACGTGAAGCAGTCGCCCTCGAAATCCACGGCGGCACAGAATCCCATGGCCGCGAGCGGCTCGAGGTCAAGCGCGTGCACCAGTTCGATGACGATGTCGATATAGCAATTCTTCTCCACCCAGATGCGATTCTCTGCGTGGAGCATGTGCGGCTTGTACGAGCCCGCGTCGAGGCCGGGGAGGACGACCTGGCGGCTCAAGGCCACAGCCTCGCGCGCACATCCACTGGCCAGGCGTCCGGAGCAAACCCGTGCGCACTGAACATTGCCATTGCCACACGCTCGAGCCCGAATCCCACACACGCCGTGTGTGCCGTCGCGCCGTTCCGAGTGCGGATGCCGAACGCGAGACCAAACTTGTCCTGGTGGTAGTTGAAGGAGCAGACGGCATCTGGACTCTCCTCGGAAATCACCGGGACGAGCACCTCGAACTTGAGGCGCTGGTCGAGCTGCCCGGCCGCAAGCATCTTGCCGGCGCGCCCGAAAAACGGATCCGACGCGACCGCGACGCGGGCCGAAAGCCCCAGTGACCGCAGGAGTGCGGCGCCGCGCTCCTGCCACATGTCACGCCATGCGACGACCACGTCGGGCGTGGCCGCACGGATATACTCGCGAACGCGGAACGATTGCAATCTGGTGGGCTCGGGCGACGGTTCGTGGCGGTACACCCAGGCAAACAGCGTGACGTTCCGTCCATTCTCAGGCAGGACACCCGCACAGGTTGGATAGAACGGATAACACGCTGCGGGGTTCAGCACGACATCGGTCATGCCCAGCAAGTCGCCCCAGGGTTCCTTCGCGTCCATGCGCTTCGAGATCGCGCGAGCGGAGCGCTCGTCGCCCATGAAGCTGTGCACTACACCACACAGATCGGGGAAGGAGTCCATATAGCCCGTTCGCTCGATCACGTTACGAGGGATGACGGGTGGAAAGGTCATCGACTCGACGGAATCAGCGGACGCCGCGCGCACGATGAAGGCATCCACACGGGCCAGCACGTCTTCGAAGACGGCGCCACGACCAAACACACCCGGGACACCCACGGGAACAATCAGCCCGGTGGCGACCAGCTCATCGTGGAATGTCCGCCCAGCATGCTCTGGCACGTTCCCTCGAGCGCTCTGGTGTTAACCGGGGGGCAACTGTTCCTGCACGTCCTTGAATACGAGCAGCATCGACGCGTTCTTCGCGGCGATTCGGTCGTTGCTGATCATCAGAGGCGCCGACAGCGTGTCGCGATAGTGCCGGCCCACGCTGAACTCCGAATCATTCTTGTAGCCCATGATGCCGATTGCCTGAAGCGACTGGTGCACGATCCGCGGGGCCAACTCGGACGCGGCGATCTTGAGGTTGTTCAGCTTCAGTGCCCAGGCCATCGTCGAAAGTTCCTCAAGCCTGTCGCCCAGCGCATCGAACTCCGCGGCCGCTCCGCCAACGCTCTGCCGCAAGCACTGCAACAACACCGACGCCTCGGCGAGACGCGTCGCTGACGGCGGTATCGTGCCCGGCTTCCGGCGGGCGTCGGCACGCACGAAGGCGGATGCGCGCGCAACCGCGTCGGAGGCGATCCCCAGCCAAACGGCGCTCCAGAGGATGTGTGAATAGGGCACCATCGACTGCGCTGACGAATCCGCGAATGATCCGGGAACGATTTGGCTTTCAGGGCCGGACGATCGTACCTCGTACGCAGGACTGCAGGTTCCTCTCATTCCCAGGGTGTCCCAGGCGCCCGTGCGCCGGAGCACGTAGTCGCCCTTCCGAAGCAAGACGAGTACCTGGTCGCCCGCTGCGGCGTCGGGAGCGCGCCGTGAGGTCACCAGCAAGTCGTCGGCGTATTCACCATAGGAAACCGTGGTCGCGTCCTTGTTCAGAGTGAAGCGGGCCCCTTCGCGCGCCACGGCGCAGATGCTCGAGCGCGTCTCGCCGCCGGTGCCCACCTCTGAAGTGACCGACGCGAGCAGGAGCTGTCGCTCCGCAACCTCGCCGAGGTATGCCCGGAAAAACGGCGACGAGCGGCCGTGGCGCGCCATGCATGCGACCTGGATGTGATGCATGGCGAGCACCATCCCGCTTGAACCGCATGCCTGTGCAAGCGTCGTGCACATCGCGGCCAGCTCACCCATACCGGCGCCAAGGCCGCCAAGATCAGCCGGCACGGCCGCTGCGAGCAGCTTTGCGCGGCGCGCGGCATCAAAGGTCTCGTGAGGAAAGCGCGCGTGTGCATCAACGTCGGACGCGTGCGCCACAGCCACCTCGCGCGCCACGGACTCGGTTCGCGCGGCGAGGTCGCCCTGCCGATTCCTGGTTGTGCCGCTCAAGCAATCCCTATTTCGCGTCGTATCGCTTCGAGACGGCGCCCCAGTTGACGACGTTCCACCAGGCGTCCACGTAGTCCGGCCGCCGGTTCTGATACTTCAGGTAGTAGGCGTGCTCCCACACATCGAGCCCGAGGACGGCGTGCTTGCCTTCCATGAGCGGATTGTCCTGGTTTGGAGTGCTCTCGATGGTCAGCGTCCCGTCCTTGGCGGCCACGAGCCACGCCCATCCGGAGCCGAAGCGGCCAACCGCGGCGGCCTTGAACTGTTCACGAAACTTCGTGAAGTCTCCGAACGCAGCGGTGATTGCCATGCCGATGGATCCACCGGGCTCACCACCCGCTTTCGGCGCCATGAGTTGCCAGAACGCCGAGTGGTTCCAGTGCCCGCCGCCATTGTTCCGTACTGCGGTGCGGACCGCTTCTGGAACTCTCGCGACATTGAGACAGATCTTGTCGATTGACCAGTTCGCAAGCTCGGGTGCCTTTTCGATCGCAGCGTTCAGGTTGTTGACGTACGCTTGATGATGCTTGCCGTGATGGATCTGCATGGTCTGCGCGTCGATGTGCGGCTCAAGCGCGTCAGCAGCGTAGGGAAGGGCGGGAAGGGAGTGCGCCATCGTCGTTCTCCTGTAAAAGCGGGCATCGAGTTCGCCCGCTCAATATAGTGCGGGGACCCCAGCCAGCGGATCCTACGATTTGTCCGCCGTTCGCGTCCTCGCCCGCAGCCATGCCATGATCGCCGGCGACACCGAGAGCAGCACGATCACCACGATCAAGGACTCGACGTGCTGCCCGACGATCGGGAACTGCCGTGCCAGGAAATAGCCCAGCAACAACATTGACCAGATCCACGCCAGTGCACCAATCACGTTGAAGGAAATGAAGGTTGCGTAACGCATTTCCGCGGCGCCGGCAACGACGGGCGCGAACGTGCGGATGATCGGCATGAACTGGGCAATAATGATCGTCTTGCCCCCGTGGCGTTCGTAGAACGCGTGCGCGCGCACGATGTGGCTCCGCTTGAACCACCGCGAATCTTCCCGGGCGAAGAATGCACGCCCGGCCCGGCGGCCGATGAAGTAGCCCGACGAGTTGCCGAGGATTGCGGCGCAGGAACAACAGATTCCCAGCACCCAGATGTTCAAGTGGACCGGTCCGTCAGTCTGCGATGCGAGGAGCCCGGCGGTGACCAGGAGCGAATCCCCGGGCAGCATCGGGAACAGCAAGCCGGTCTCAATGAAGATGATCGCTGCGATGCCGATGAGGCCGACCGCCGCGATGAGGGCCGAGGGGTCGCGGAGGGCGTGGACGAGATCGGCGAGAGACTGCATGTGAGACCCGGAAGCGGAATGTGAAACCTCTATCGCCCACGCGTGACGCGTCAACCGTCGTGGCGGAATGTATCATTGGGGCATTCGCCTCCTGACCTTTGCATGACGCGTTCCGTGCCGGCATTCTGCAACCGGGTGCTGCCCGCGAGGGCAACGACGTGACGTCGCTGCTCGAGAATGTCGTGGTCGTTCTGAACCAGCCACAGGACGCCGTCAATATCGCGGCGACCGTCCGGGCGATGAAGAATATGGGTGTAGCCCAGCTCCGGTTGGTGCAGCCCATCGCCTACGATCCCTGGCGCATCGAGGGCGTGGCGCACGGCACGCGCGACGTGGTGGAGCACATTCGTCATTTCGATTCGCTCGCGCTCGCGCTCGCCGATTGTGTGTTTGTAGCGGGGTTTGCCGGGAAGCGCCGCGCAGCGAAGTGGCCGATGGCGACTCCGCGTGAAATGGTGACGCCACTGCTCACAGCGGCGGTGGGCGGAAACGTCGCGCTCCTCTTTGGACAGGAGGATCATGGGCTGCCCAACAAAGCGCTCGACCTCGCGCAGTTGCTCGTTACCATTCCCACGACGAAGCATGCGTCGCTCAACCTGGCACAGGCGGTCATAGTGGCGCTCTATGAACTGCACGTCGCAGCCGGAGATGCAACGCGGACTATTCCGCCGCCAAAGCGCGAGGCGCCACCGCCTGTGCAGGACGATTGGACGAAGACGCATGACGACATCGCGCGGTCGCTTGCTGCCATCCGGTTCTTCAAGACGCGAAACCAGGAGCATGTCATGCGCTCGGTTCGGTCACTGCTGGCACGCGCGAATCCAGATTCACGGGAGTTAATGCTCGTGCGTGCGATGGCGATCGAGGTCCTGCGCACGCTGGACCGTGTGAAGCGGGGGATCGAGTGACGGCGTAACCGGATTGACGTTCTTGCAATCTGCACGGCGCTCGCGTCGGCAGAATGTCCGTCTTGCGGATAGCCCTACGTCCCATCATTTTACGGCGTCACCTTGCATCTTGTGAAGATTTTCACAAGTCCTGCGAGCCCCCGTGCCCCCGATTTCCCCCGACCCTTGTTGATGCCAGGACTCAGGAAGTGGGCTGCGATCGCCGGGATCGGTGCGATCGCGGTTGTGGCGACGATGATGTCCGCGTACGCGGGCTCGCGACAAGGCGCCGGATCTCCCACTCCCCCCGGGGCGCAAAAGGAAACGGCAACCCAAGCCGCAAATCGCGAGGCCACCGGAAAAGCGGTACCGGGTCCGTGGGCCTACAGCGGCGCGTCCGGATACACCAACTATCTCGGCGGCGGGGTCGGACGGTCTCCCGTGCAGCCGATCAAGTTTCCGCATCCGGTGCACGTGAACACGCTCAAGATCAACTGCGTGTTCTGCCATAACGCGGCGTTCAAGTCGCCCGATCCCGGTCTCCCGGCCGTCAGCACCTGCATGGGATGCCATACCATCGTCGGCGGCGACCGACCCGAGATCCAGAAGCTCGCGGCATATGCGGCCAAGAAGCAGCCGGTGCCGTGGGTTCGCATCCACAAGGTGCCCGAGTACGTGCACTTCCCGCATGTGCGGCACGTCAATGCAGGGGTCACGTGCCAGAGTTGCCACGGGCAGATCAACAACATGTCGCAGGTATTCCAGTACGCGTCGCTGAACATGGGATGGTGCGTGAGCTGTCACGTCAATGGCTATTCGCCCGCCGAAGGCCTCCGCGCGGCGGGGTACGAGCCGGACAAGGCTGCCCTCGAGGCCCCGCGCAAACGGGCGACCTACGATTGCAGCAACTGCCACTACTAGGACGCGCTGAATGACCGATGACAGGGAGCACGACGACGAAGCGCGGACTGATCCATGGATTACGGGCCGTCCTGCGGGAGTCAAGCGCAGGGAGTTTCTGAAAGTCCTAGGCGCCACGGGCGCCGCGACTACCCTCGTGGGCTGCTACAGCGACAAGATCGAGAAGCTCATTCCGTATGTCGCGTCGCCCGACAATACCGTGCCCGGGGTCTCGACGTACTACGCAACCACATGCCGCGAGTGCTGCGCTGGTTGCGGACTCCTCGTCGAGACGCGCGACGGGCGCGCCATCAAGGCCGAAGGAAATCCCGACCATCCGGTCAACCGGGGCGCATTGTGCGCACGGGGGCAGGCCGGATTGCAGGGACTCTATAACCCGGATCGTTTTCAAGGACCCATGATGCGCGAGAGCGGCAAGCTCGTCAGCATCACCTGGGATCGGGCACTGCAACTCCTCGCGCAGAAGCTTGGCGAAGCCAAGAGCAAGGGGCAGGCTGCCGGTGCGGTGTTCATCAATCAGCACGAACAAGGGTCATTCGGCGGATTCCTCGACCAATGGCTCGCTGGATACGGGATGCCGCCCCATATCAGCTACGATGCGGAGGCACCGCTGTCGACCATTACCGCCAATCGCGCATCATTCAATGTGGCCTGGCCAAAGCTGGAGTTTCAGGCCGCAAAGCTTATCGTCTCGTTCGGAGCCGACTACCTCGACGGATGGGGACTCTCCGTCACGCACCAGCTGGATTTTGCCGACGCGCGGTCCAAGCTTGAGGGCGCCCCGCGGGTGGTATATGTCGGCGCGCGGCGCTCACTGACGGGGCTGAACAGCGACAGCTGGATTCCGGCCCGGCCCGGCAGCGAGCGCGCTCTGGCCGAAGCGCTCCTCGCCGCGGTTTCGGGAAAGGGAACTGCCGCGGTCACTGCACTGGCCGACCAGACGGGTGTTGCGGCGCCGGCCCTCGAGGCGCTCGCGACGGAACTTCAGGCCTCGAGGCCGAGTCTGGTGATCGCTGGTGGCAACGGCGAAGAGGCGACGGCAACGGCAATAGCCGTGAATGACATCAACAAGGCCCTCGGGAACGTTGGCGTCACCGTGAAGCCTGCCGAGGCATCGCTCGCGTGGGAGGGCACTGCATCGCATGCGGCTGTTCGAGAGGCGGCCGAACGGATGGCTGCCGGCAAGGTGGCCCTTGCCTTCGTACGCGGGGCGAATCCCGCGTTCTCCCTTCCGGGCGATGCGCACTTCGCGGATGCATTCCAGAAAGTGGCGTTCAAGGTCTCCTTCTCGAGTTATCCGGACGAGACCGCGTCGCTGTGCGATCTGGTGCTCCCCGACCATCACGCGCTGGAGAGCTGGGGCGATGCGGAGCCGGCGAAGAGCGTCCTCTCGTTACAGCAGCCCGTGATGGATCCGGTTTTCAACACGCGCGCGACTGGCGACGTGCTGATCGCGCTGGCCAAGGGAGATCCCAGCATGGCGTCGCGCGTTCCGGCCGACTATCGCGCGCTCATCGCGGGGCGCGTTGGCGGAAACGCAGCGCTCACCGCGGCGCTCCCAAAGGGGATCACCAGCGGCTCCGCGCTGGCGGCGACCGCGATGAAGTCCGTACAGCCGAAGAGCCTCGCGGCCGGCATGGCGGGCACGAGTGGCGAGTATTTCCTCCACGTGTATTTCTCGCCGACAATCGGCGATGGCCGCGGCGCCAACAAGCCGTGGCTGCAGGAGCTTCCCGATCCGGTGAACAAGATTGCGTGGCAGACGGTGATCGAGTTGCATCCGGAAACGGCGAAGAAACTCGGCATTGAAGAGGGCGACCACGCGTCCGTGGAGACCAAACAGGGCAGCATCAGTGCGCCGGTCTACCTCTACATCGGCTTGCGGCCCGACACCGTGGCGATTGCCACGGGCCGCGGGCACAGCGCCTACGGCCGGTACGCGGCGGGATGCGGGGCGAACGCGTTGTCGCTGCTACCGGTTTCCGAGGACGCGCGGTCGGGTGCCGTGGCGCTGGTCGGTACCAAGGCGACCGTGAGGAAAGTTGCGGCGCATTCCCGGCTTGTCACCACCGAAGGCTCGGGCCGGCAGCATGGGCGCGGCATCGCGCGGGCGTTGAGTGCGACGCAGCTCGCGGCGGGGGACACACGCGATGAGCATGAGAAGTTCGTTGGGCAGGCGAGCACGGATTTTCTTCCCGGGCTTCGCTCGCCCGTTGCGAACGATGCTCAGGGAGGCCTGGGCGATCCCCGTTCGAAAGACAAGGGGCAGTATGATCCGGGGCATTGGAGCGGAGTCGCCAAGCGCCGCTGGGCGATGACCATCGACCTCGCCCGCTGCACGGGATGTTCGGCGTGCGTGACCGCCTGCTACTCCGAAAACAACATCCCCACCGTCGGGGCGCCGTGGCAGGGGCCGCGCTTTTGGCCCGACCGCACGGGCTTCGGGGCAAATGTCACGCGCGGGCGCGAGATGGCATGGATCCGGCTGGAGCGATACTTCGAGATCGATCGCGAGCCGAAGGACGTCGAGTTCAATGCCAACTTTGAGACGCGCGTCATCCCGATGCTCTGCCAGCAGTGCGGCAACGCGCCATGCGAATCCGTGTGCCCTGTCTACGCCACGTACCACGCGCCCGACGGGCTGAACGTGCAGGTCTACAACCGGTGCGTCGGCACGCGCTACTGCTCCAATGCCTGCCCGTACAAAGTCCGCTACTTCAACTGGTTCGGGTACGGGGAGACCAATCGTCCGCAATACGCGTTCCCCGAGCCGCTCAACTGGCAGCTGAATCCTGACGTGACGGTTCGCGGCAAGGGAGTCATGGAGAAGTGCACATTCTGCGTGCAGCGCATCAAGGAGGCGGAGAACCGCGCCCGGCTCGAGAATCGCGAAATCGAGCCCGACGAGTTCACGGTAGCGTGCGCCCAGGCGTGCCCGTCGCGCGCAATCGTGTTCGGCGACGCGGCGGATGCCAAATGGTCCGTCGCAAAGCTCGTGAATGACGAGCGCGCTTATCACGTGTTTGAAGAGCTGAATACTTACACGGCGGTCGTCTACTTGAAGAAAGTCAACCACTGATGGCGGCGATCGTGCACCCGACTTCAGGCGACGTTCCGCACCGGCCGAACATCGCGTCCGCCGGCGTGCCTCTTCCTGCCGTGAAGGATTACGAACAGGTCGACCGCGACATCATCGCCACACTGCGCCCGACGAAGGGGTGGTTCGTGCTGCTCTTCACGGCCATCACCTGCCTGATCATCGGCGCGATCTGCTGGACATACCAGATTCACGAGGGGCTGGGCGTCGCCGGATACGCCCCGCCGGTGATGTGGGCGGTGTACATCGTCACGTTCGTGTTCTGGATCGGCATCGGCCACGCCGGCACGCTCATTTCGGCGATTCTCTTCCTCTTCCGCGCCGGCTTCCGCACGACGATCTACCGCTGCGCGGAGGCGATGACGGTCTTTGCCGTCATGACCGCGGGCCTCTTTCCGATCATCCACATCGGACGGCCGTGGAAGTTCTTCTGGCTGATTCCGTATCCCAACTGGCGGCTCCTCTGGCCGAACTTCAAGTCGCCGCTCGTGTGGGACGTCTTCGCGATCTCCACGTACCTGACCATCTCGACGACATTCCTCTTCATCGGCCTCATTCCCGACATCGCCACGCTGCGGGACGTCGAGAAGAACCCCGTCAAGAAGCGCATCCTTTCGGTGCTTTCATTCGGATGGCGCAACTCCGAAGCCGAGTGGCGCCACTTCGCGCGGGCATACCTCTTTCTCGCCGCGTTCTCGACGCCCCTCGTGCTGTCCGTGCACTCGGTGGTGTCGTTCGACTTCGCGATGGCGCTCGTGCCCGGGTGGCACACGACCATCTTCGCACCCTACTTCGTGGCGGGCGCGATCTTCTCCGGCATGGGGATGGTCTTCACGATCATCATTCCCATCCGCAAGTTCTTCAGGCTCGAACACTATGTCACGCTGAACGTCCTCGACGCGGGCGCCAAACTGACCCTTTTTACCTCGATGGTGGTCGGCTGCGCCTACCTCGTGGAGTTCTTCATCGCCTGGTACGGCGGCGTGAACGTGGAGCAGGATTACTTCTGGAACCGTGTGTTCGGCCAGTGGTGGTGGGCGGCCTGGATCATGCTCACGTGCAACATGATCCTGCCGCTCTCGCTTTTTTCGCAGAAGCTGCGCCGGAATCCGAGCTGGCTGTGGATTCTCTCGCTGTTCATCAACCTCGGCATGTGGTTCGAGCGGTTCGTGATCATCGTGCCCGGGCTCTCTCATGAGTTCGAGCCGTGGCAGTGGACAGGATACAAGCCGACCTTTGTTGACTACGGCATCCTGCTCGGATCGTTCGGCTGGTTCTTCATGTGGTTCCTGCTCTTCATCAAGAACCTTCCCGTCATTGCGATCTCCGAGGTGAAGGAGATCGTGCCTCCGAAACTCAAGCGCGTCCACCGCCATCCACCGGAGCCGGCGGGCGACTACGAGCCCGACACACCGGGGGCCCACGCATGAAGCAAGGCATGCTCGGAGCATTTCGGGAACTCGACGCGGCCGTCGATGCCATCGAGGCGCTCAAGAAGGCGCGCGTCGGCGCCATCACGGTCTTCACACCGACGCCGAGGCATGAATTCGACCATGCCCTTCAGTCGCCAAGGAGTCCGGTGCGTCGATATACACTGATCGGGGCATTGTCAGGCGCCGTCTTCGGATACTGGATTGCCATCTGGGGATCGGAGTACTGGCCACTGGTGGTCGGCGGCAAGGCGATCTCCACCTGGGTTCCCTATACCATCTTCTCGTTTGAGCTGATGGTGCTGATCGGAGGGCTGTCCACGGTCGCGGGATTGTTCATCAGTTCCCGCATTCCGCGTCTGACCATGACCGTCGGCTACGATCCGCGCTTCAGTCACGGCGATTACGGCGTGTGGGTGCGCTGTGCGCCCGAAAAGCTGAAGGACGCCGAAGCGATCTTGCGCCAGAGTGGTGCGATCGAGGTCAGGGGGGCGGAATGAGAAACGACAGTCGAGAGTTTGGGGTCAAGAGCTGGGAGTTGACTGGCCACGGACGAAGGTCGAAAGAAGAGCGTCCATTAACCGGGGTTAAGGGTCGAGAGTTGAGAGTTGGCGGCCGGGCCAGGGCTGTATTGCTGCTCGTTCCGCTTGCGTTGACTGCTTGCGACTGGTTCACCGATTTCAAGCGGCAGCCCTCCGTGAAGCCGTGGGGGCAGTATAGTGCCGACAGTGGAGAGCTGAAGGGATTTCGCGGGCAGCCGGCGAGTTCGGTCTCGACCGTCGGTTCGGTCGCGCCCGGATACGCCGTGTCGTACGCTCCGCTTCCGGCAACTATTGATTCCTTCGCCGCCATCCCGAACCCCGTCGCACCCGATGCACGGTCGCTGCTGAACGGCCGCAAGTATTATCAGATCACGTGCGCGCCGTGCCATGGCGACGCGGGCGATGCGAACTCTCCGATGAAGCAGCTCAGCCCGATGTACGCCTTCGTGCTGAGTCTCGTGACGGACCAGGCCAGGGGCAGGACCGACGGATACATCTGGGGGATGATGCGCAATGGTCGCGGCCTGATGCCTTCCGCGAATCGGATCGAGGACATGGATCGCTGGGACGTGGTGAACTACGTGCGCGGACTGCAGGGCCGCTACGCTGTGGAGCAGGGTCCGGTGGGCCGTCCCGGCGAGACCGGCGACAAGCTGCCGGGCGCCTCGCTCACGGCTCCGACCGTTCCGGCGAAGTACTTCCACCCGACGGTCGTTGCACGTCCCGCGAAGGCCGAAGGCGAGCGCCCAGGTGAAGCGAAGAGGCCGGAGGGGAGGCCATGACCACGCATTCGTCCGAAGCGCCGACGCGCGAGCGGGTCATCGCGGCGGGATCGGTACCCATGCCGCCCATCGTACGTTCGGCGTCACTTGTCGCCGCGGTGATCGGACTCGCGATTTTCCTGTTCGGCGTGGTCACTGGGAACGACCGCGCGTGGCATGCGTTCCATGTCAACTGGCTCTTCTTCACCACGATCTCCTCGGCCGCCGTGGCGATCGTCGCGGTGCAGCGGATCACGACAGCGCGCTGGTCGCGCGGGATCATCCGGCTGCTGGAAGGCTACGCGGCGTTCCTGCCGGTGGCGCTCGTGGGGTTGATCGTCATGGTTGTCTTCGGACGGTCGCACGTGTACCCGTGGTGGGATACGCTCTCGACGCTCAAGCATGAGAAGCAGGTCTATCTCAATCACACGTTCTTCACGGCCCGCACGCTCCTGGTTTTCGGGGCGATCGTCGTGCTCCAGCTCTGGTACGTCTGGACGTCGCTGCGGCTCGATGTAGGCGTGTCTCCCGAGGGAGGGGCAAAGTGGGCGGCCGGTCTTCGCGCGCGGATGCGCGCGCACTTCGGTGATGAACGCCGTGAGCTGCATTCCACGCATTCGCTGCAGGGCAAGCTGGCCGTCGCCATGGTGATCCTGTTCGGCTTTGGCTGGTGCGTTCTGGCCTGGGACCAGTCCATGACACTCGACCCCTACTTCTACAGCACGATGTACGGGTGGCAGGTGTTCATGGGCGGATGGGTGGTCGCGCTGATGACCATGGCCGTGCTCGTGCGCTGGTGGCGGGCGCACTTGCGCGCCGACGATCTCATCACCGAACATCACTTTCACGATCTCGGCAAGCTGTGCTTCGCGTTCACCGCGTTCTGGGGCTACCTGACCTTCGCGCAGTTTCTCGTGATATGGTACGGCAACATGCCCGAGGAGACGCATTTCTTCACCCTGCGCCTCTCCGGCGCGTGGAAGGCCTGGACCGTGGCGACCGCGTGCCTCACGTTCGCGCTTCCGTTCTTCGGCCTGCTCTCGGTAAAGGCCAAGACGTTCTCGCCCGTGATGCTGTTCTTTGCGGCGTCCAGCTTCACGGGCCTCTGGATTGCGCGCTATGTGGAGGTGTACCCCTCCGTGTATGGAGTGGAGGGCGCGGGACGGTTCGGCCTCTGGGAAATCGGCATCTTCATCGGCTTCCTGGGCGCGTTCGGAGTCTGCTACTCTTCGTTCATGGACGCGTTTCCGAAGTTCCGGGTCTTCCTGCTCACGTCGCCTTACCGCGACGAAGTCCAGGTCCCGGTGGACCCCCGCACAATGGAGCCATTGCCCGCGCACGAGTAAGGCCGTGCAGTTACATTCAACGCTCGGGGCGTTAGCTCAGCTGGGAGAGCGCCGCGTTTGCAACGCGGAGGTCATCGGTTCGATCCCGATACGCTCCACTATTCTGCGCGTGCATTGCCACCGGCCCGTGTGCGGGGCACCGAGGCAAAACGAAAATGCCCCACCGCGCTGCGGATAGTTCACCCGGTCTCGCGATCGATGCACAGGGCGTGGCGCGCCGTTTCGGGTCGCAGTGGGTGCTCCGCGGCGTCACGCTTCAGGTATCGCGTGGCGAAGTCGTCGGATTGCTGGGGGCGAATGGGTCGGGTAAGAGCACGCTCCTGAGAATCCTCGCCACGTTGCTGCGGCCGAACGCCGGACAGGCAACCGTGTGCGGGTACGACGCCGTTCGGGAGGCCGACGATGTGCGCGGCAGCGTCGGCTTCCTGGCCCATTCCCCCGGCCTGTACGACGATCTCAGCGCACGGGAAAACCTCCTGTTCGCGCTCGCCATGCTCAGGCCCGCCGTCGTCGGCGCCGCAGCGGTTGACTCGGTGCTCGCACGGGTCGGGCTCGCCGCGCTGGGCGACGCGCGCGTGCGCGGCTTCTCCGCCGGCATGCAGCGCCGCCTCGCGCTCGCGCGACTCCTGCTGGCGCAGCGGGCCGTCCTCCTGCTGGACGAGCCGTACAGCAACCTGGACGGCGACGGGATCTCGCTCATGAATGGCACCATTGCCGAGACGGTGCGCGGCGGCGGCGCTGCGCTGATCGTACTCCACGAGCGCGCACCGGCCGCGTCGATTCTTCACCGCACCGTGACGATTCGAGATGGACGCATATCGGCCGCGCGCGCGCCGAGTGCGCGGACACAGTTGTCCCTGGGGCTTCCGCAATGAGCGGCTGGCGGGACAACTGGCGCCGCGTGCGCGCGGTCGCATGGAAGGATCTCACCACCGAGCGCCGCTCCAAGGCGGGCTTCAACGGTGTGGTCGCCCTCGGCGTGACGATCCTGATGCTGTTCGCCTTCGCGCTCGGCCCCGATACCGGGGCGCTCCGCGAGGCCGCGGCCGGCGCACTCTGGCTCGCCGTGCTGTTCGCGGGCGTGCTCACCTTCAATCGATCGTATCAGGTGGAACTGGAGACCGGTGCACTGGAGCAACTGCTGCTGTATCCCGGGTCGCGCTGGACGATCTTCACCGGCAAGCTGCTGGCCAACCTGACCTTCGTCGCGCTGATGCTGGCAATCGTCGTGCTGGTGGGGATTGTGCTCTTTCAGGTGAGCGTGCCACCGGCATGGCCGGCCATCATTGGCGTGCTGGCGCTCGGCACGCTGGGCATCGTCACCCTCGGGACGTTCTATGCGGCAATGGCGAGCCGGAGCCGGGCGCGCGAGGTATTGTTACCGCTGCTGCTCTTCCCCATGCTCATTCCGGCGCTCCTGGCCGCGATGCAGGCGTCGAAGGCTCTGCTGTCCGGCGACATCATGAATGAGGCGGGGGCGTGGATGGGGATGCTGGTGGCATACGACATCATTTTTCTGGTGGCCACACACCTCGCTTTCGAACACGTGATCGAGGCCTGACGGTGCGGACATGACTTCAAGCGTGATGGAACGTGACGTACCGGGCGCGGGCCGCTGGCCCCTCTTTGGCGCGTTCGCGCTGTGCTTCCTGATCGGCACCCAGACGCTCGGGTTTCTCACGTCTCCGCCCGACCGCGACATGGGCGACCTGCAGAAGATCATGTACGTGCACGTCCCGGCGGCCTGGATCACGTTCCTCGCGTTCTTTCTCGTGCTGGTCTACAGCCTGCGCTATCTATGGAAGGGGCAGGAACGTGACGACCTGATCGCGGCGTCTGCCGCGGAGGTCGGTGCAGGGTTCAACCTGCTCACGCTCCTTCTGGGAATGATCTGGGGGCGCCCCGCGTGGGGCGTCTGGTGGGCCTGGGACGCGCGCCTGACGTCGACGCTGGTGCTCTTTCTCATCTTCGTCGGTTATCTCTCGTTGAGGGCGTTCGTCGACGATCCGGACCGGCGCGCTCGATGGACCGCCGCGGTGGGTGTTCTTGGCGCAATCAACGTTCCGATCGTCTATATGTCGGTGAAGTGGTGGCGCACGCTGCACCAGATGCAGTCAGATCCCTCGACCGTGGATCCGGCGTACGTGCTGAGTCTCCGGGCCAATGCATTCGCGTTCCTGTTCGTGATGATCTATTTCATTCGGCGGCGGTACGAAGCGGCCTTGCTCGAGCGCGCAACGGAGAATGCGGCGGAAGCCGCGGCGCTGGCGCAATGAACATGGCCGCGCAGAACTGGAATTTCGTGATTGCGGCGTATGCTGCCACTTGGACGTTTCTCATCGGCTACACGGTATATGTCCACCGCGTGTTGCGAAGGGCGCGGGAGCGATATGAACGTGCGCGCATTGTTCAGCGGGCGGGGAAGTGATGCATGAATTTCCGGCCCGACGCCCCTGGGCCCTGCTCGCGGCGGCCGTGCTCGTGGCGACGTTCGCCTGGCTCATCTATGGCGGGCTCAACAAGAACGTCGTGTTCTTCCTGACGCCCAACGAGCTGCTCGCCAAGGGTGTGTCGGCCATGGACGTTCCCGTCCGGCTGGGCGGACAGGTGAAGCCCGGCTCCGTGAAGTGGGACGAGAAGACCCTGAAGCTGGTCTTTTCCGTGACCGATGGCACGGGCGAAGTGGCGGTGCAGAGCAGGGGCGCGCCACCGCAGATGTTCCGCGATGGGATGGGCGTGGTGGTCGAGGGGCGGTTCGGGCGCGACGGCGTGTTCCAGTCCACCAGCCTGATGGTGAAGCATTCGAATGAGTATCGCGCACCCAAGGCGGGCGAGCGGCCGCAGGAGATGTACAAGACGCTGATCAAGGGCCCCGGCGCGTGATCAGACTCGTCGCGCGCGACGCGCTGCTCATCTCGCTGGCGGTCCTCGTCCTCGGCGCGATCATGGTGCCGGTGGCCGTGCGTCGCCAACGGCGCGACTGGCTGGATGTGGCCTACGCCGCCGTGTATACGAATTTTCTCCTCGTCACGGTCGCCGCGGTCGCCATGGTCATCGCGCTCGTCACGCACGATTTCTCCGTGAGCTATGTCGCGCAGGTGGGGAGCCGGGCCACCCCGCTCTTCTATACAGTCATCTCGCTGTGGGGGGCGCTCGAGGGCTCGATCCTTTTCTGGGCATGGGTGCTCGCGCTCTACTCGGCGGCGGTCGTGTGGATCAACCGGAACCGCCCGGGCAACCTCGTTCCATACGCCGCTTCGGCGTTGCTTGCGGTGTCGTTCTTCTTCGCCGTCCTCCTGGTCGGGCCCGCGAACCCGTTCCTGGCGGTCTCACCGGTGCCGCTCGACGGGCCCGGGCCGAATCCCCTGCTCCAGAACCACATCCTCATGGCGGTGCACCCGCCGCTTCTCTACCTCGGCTACGTCGGGATGTCGGTGCCCTTCGCGTTCGCCATCGGTGCAATGCTCTCCGGCGAAGTGACGTCGGATGACTGGGTGCGACTGACCCGCCGCTGGACGCTGGTGTCGTGGGGCTTCCTGTCCGCGGCGATCATCGCCGGCATGTGGTGGTCGTACGAAGTGCTCGGCTGGGGTGGCTACTGGGCATGGGACCCCGTGGAAAATGCGTCATTCATTCCGTGGCTGACGGCGACGGCCTATCTGCATTCGGCGATGGTGCAGGAGCGCCGCGGGATGTTGCGCCTCTGGAACTTGAATCTCGTCGTCGGGACATTCGTGCTGACGATCCTCGGCACCTTCCTCACGCGATCGGGAATCATCTCGTCAGTGCACGCGTTCACGACGGGAACTATCGGCTACTTCTTCCTGGCGTTCATCGCACTCGTGCTGGTCAGCGCGCTCGCGATGGTCGCAGGCAACTCCGACCGCCTGCGCACCACGGGGCGGTTCGACGCAGTGGCTTCCCGTGAGACGGTGATCCTCTTCAACAACCTGTTCCTCACGGCGTTCATGTTCACGGTGCTCGTCGGAACACTCTTCCCGCTCGTCGCCGAGTATGTGCGCGGGGTGAAGGTGAGCGTGGGCGAGCCATTCTTCAACATGATGTCGCTCCCCATGATCGTCGCGCTGCTGTTCCTCATGGGCGTGGGGCCGGCCTTGCCATGGAAGAGTGCGACGGCGGAGGAAGTGAAGCGCAAGCTGCTGCCGCCCACGATCGGTGCCGGAGTGCTGGCGGCTGTCGCATGGATAGCTGGTGCGCGCAATGTCTATGCCGTGCTGGCGTTCGCGTTCGTGGGCTACTCCGCCACGGCGAACCTGCGCGAGTTCTGGATTGGCGCGCGCGCGCGCCACATGGCTCACGGTGAGGCATGGGGAACGGCGCTTGCCCGGCTTGTGGGAGGGAATCGGCGTCGGTACGGAGGCTACGTGGCGCACCTCGGCGTATTTCTCGTCGCGCTCGGCGTCGCCGCCAGCCAGACATTCAGAAGTGAGCGCGAGGGCACCCTTACTCCCGGAGAATCGCTCACGGTGGCCGGCCGCACGGTACGACTCAAGGAGGTTTGGGGGCGGACGGAACGGCAGCGTGATGTAATCGGTGCCACGCTGGAGGTGATGTCCGGTGGAAGAGCGCGCGGAACGGTCGAGCCACGGATGAATTTCTATCCCACGTCGCGTGAGCCCGTGCCTACGCCCGCTGTGCGCAGTGCGTTTTTTGGCGACCTGTACGTGAGCCTGATGGCGTTCCGCCCGGATGGCGGAAGCGCCACTGTGAAAGTCATCTATGAGCCTCTAGTGCCGTGGATCTGGATGGGAGGCGGCGTCGTGGTGCTCGGCGCGCTCATTTGCGTCTTCCCGGTGGCGAAGCGGGCCGAGGCGGTCGCCCGCTCGCGCGCAGCCGGCCAGGTGGTTGCACCGCGGCCATTGGAGGGGGAAGCATGAACTGGCAGCGGGCGTCGGTCGCCGGGCTCGCGGCAACGCCGGTGATTGCCCTTTTCGCGTGGGGCCTCACCAAGGATCCCAAGGATATTCCATCGCAGTTGCCCGGGCGCGAGGCGCCGGCCTTTTCGCTGCCGGTGTTCGCGCCCGGGCTGGCGCCCCTCAGCCGGCCGGTCGGCGACACGGTGCGGCTCGGCGCCCTTCGCGGGCAGGTGGTCGTGCTCAACTTCTGGGCTTCGTGGTGTCTGTCGTGCCGCTACGAGCACGTCGCACTCTCGGAGGTGGCCAGACACTATGCGGACCGTCCGGTGCACTTTCTCGGCGTGCTGTACAACGACGTGCCATCCGCCGGCACGGAGTGGATTGCCGAGATGGGGGGACAGGCGTATCCATCGGTGAACGATCCCGGCGCGCGCACGGCGATCGATTACGGGCTGTACGGCGTGCCCGAGACATTTTTTCTCGACGCCGCCGGGCGGGTGGCGTACAAGCATACTGGTCCGGTGCCGGCGACGGTGCTCACGCACGTCATCGACTCGCTGCTGGCGGCAGGGTCGGCAGGACCCGGGGTCCCACCGACGAAGCCTGGTCCATGAAGCTCGTCGCGGCCCTCGTCCTTGGCTCGTTCGCATGGGGCTCCGGCGCGGGCGCACAGCAACAGGCGGCGAACACCCGGCAAGCGGCAGACTCCGTCCTCGACGCACGAGCCAGCGTCGTGGCGCGGCAGCTCCGCTGTCCAGTTTGCCAAGGACTCTCCATTCAGGACTCGCCGTCCGAGCTGGCACAGCAGATGCGAGATCTTGTGAAGGAGCGGTTGCGGCAGGGGCAGAGTCCGGAGCAAGTAACGGCATACTTCGTGGGGCGGTATGGGGAATGGATTCTGCTGGAACCGAAGGCGAGCGGGTTCAATGTGCTGGTGTACGCGCTGCCTGTTCTGATTGTGGTTGGAGGCGGGCTGCTGATCGTTGTGGTGGTGAGGAAGTGGACGCAGCGGACTGGTACGCCGGAGAACACGGCGGGGTGAACGACATACGCTTGGAGCGGCGAGCGGTCAGCTCCTGAAGCTGTCAGACAACTGCCCGCGGCGACCGTCTGGTTTCGAGGTATTATCTTGCCTTCAGTCGTGTCTTGCCTCCTTGCAACGACCTCCTCCACGCCACCGCTTCCGATCTCATGACCTCCCGCACTCCCGGAGTCGGCGAACAAGCCCCTGACTTCACGCTCGATACTACGTCCGGCAAGCCGGTCACCCTCTCCAGCTTCCGGGGAAACAAGAACGTGCTCGTGGCGTTCTTCCCGATGGCGTTCACCAGCACATGCCAGGCCGAGCTGTGCGGTTTCAGTGACGACTACGCGGACTTCGCTGCCAGGGACGTGGAGGTGATCGCGATAAGTGCCGACATGGTGCCGAGTCTCAAGGCGTTCAAGGAGAAGAACAACATGTCAGTGGAGCTCGCGAGCGATCTGCGTCGCGACGTGGCGCGGGCGTACGGTGTACTGAACGATGAGAAATACTTCGCCAATCGTTCCTACTTCCTCATCGACAAGACGGGCAAGCTGCGCTGGTCGCACGTCGAAGCGAAGAATGGGGAGCGGCGCCAGAACCCCGAGATCCTGGCGCAGATCGAAAAGCTCGCGGCCTGACTTGACCGCGCGTCCCGATCCCGGCACCGGTCCCGCCTCGTCCGCGAGCGCGCTGGCGGCGCTTTCGTCGATCATCGTCGGTCTCGCGTCGCACGAGACGCTCGAGACGCGCGTCGACCGGGCGCTCGACACCCTTCGAAAAATGCTCGATGCATCGGAGTGCGCGATCTGGCTCGATACTCCGGCCGGCGTGGCGCGCGGATGGGCAGCGGGCCCGGACGGCCTGTCGGCCCGCGATGTCGAGCGGATCATCTCCGCGCCGGAGGAATCCGGCACGCTCGCGGGTGCCCGCATTGCATCGGCGCACGGGCCCACGGGAACGCTGGCGGTTCGCGCCGGCCGCCGCCTCAACCGCGACGAGCGCACGCTCGTCGCCGCGGTAGCGGACCTCCTCGCTCCACAACTCGCGCACGCAGAGCGGAGCCGCGCGCTTGAGGTCGAGGTGCAGGCACGAACGGCCGACATCGAGAAGGAGCGCCGTTTTACCGAGAAGATCATCGACTCGCTTCCCGTCGGGCTCTACGTCATCGACCGCCAATACCGGATTCAGGCGTGGAACCGCAAGCGCGAAACCGGCATGCAGGGTGTATCGCGCGACGAAGCGATTGGGCGGACGATCTTCGAGATCCTGCACCGGCAGCCTGCCGAGATGCTGCGCCGCGAGTTCGACGACGTCGCCAGCACGGGGCGCGTCCGGGAGTTCCATGTGGAGTCGCGCGCCTCCGGCGAGCTCCGCACCTATCGCATCACGAAGATTCCGATGCGGCTCGGTGACTCGTCCGTCACACACGTGATTACCATCGGTGAGGACATCACGGACTGGAAGGAGGCCCAGGACCGGTACGCGCAGGCCGAGAAGCTTGCGGCGATAGGCCAGCTCGCCGCGGGCGTGATGCACGAAATCAACAATCCGCTCGCGACGATTGCCGCGTGTGTGGAGGGGCTCGGATTCAAGCTCGACGACGTCGCGCGAGCGGGCAGTGCGATTCCGCCCGACGTGACCGAGTATCTGCAGATCATCGACAACGAAGTGACGCGGTGCAAGCAGATCGTCGATGGCCTGCTCGATTTCAGCCGGCCCAAGCAGGCGCTCACGGAGCGCGTGTCGCTCAACGAGGTGATCGGGCGCACCCTGCTGCTCCTCAAGCACCACGAGCGGTTCAAGGGGATTGTCGTGCATACGGAACTCGACCCAGGGCTGCCGCATGTCGCACAGGCGAACGCCGACCGTCTGGTGCAGGTGTTCATGGCGCTTCTGCTGAATGCGATGGACGCCGTCGGTGACCGCGGCACGATCGTCGTGCGCACGCGAAGGGGCGATGTCGCGGGCCAGGCGATTGCCGAAGTCGCGGATCAGGGGCATGGCATTGCCCGATCGGAGCTGCCGAAGATCTTCGAGCCGTTTTATACGACCAAGCCGGCGGGGCGCGGAAGCGGACTCGGCCTCTCCATTTGCTACGGCATCGTGCAGGACCATGGCGGCCGGATCGAGGCGGAAAGCGTGCTGGGCCGCGGCAGCACCTTTCGTGTGATTCTGCCGACCGGCGAGCACCCATGAAGGTGCTGCTGGTGGAGGACGACCCCACCGTCGGTCAGTTCGTCAAGCGCGGGCTCGAGGAGCAACGCTGGAGCGTGGACCTCGTCGCCGACGGGGAGGAGGGCGAACGCCTGGCGAGGAGCCAGCCCTACGATCTCGTCATACTCGACATGCGGCTGCCGGGGCGCTCAGGCCTCGAGGTGCTGCGCAACCTGCGCGCGAAGGGATTCGAGCGCCCGGTGCTGGTGCTCACTGCGCAGGATGCCGTCGACGCCAAGGTCCAGACGTTGCGCGCAGGGGCGGACGACTATGTGACCAAGCCGTTCGCGTTCGAGGAATTGCTGGCGCGCGTCGAGGCGCTCGTGCGGCGCCCGCGCGAACTCGTCTCGCCCCTGCTGAAGGTGGGCGACCTCGAGGTGAGCCTCGACGCGCGCGACGTGCGCCGCGGTGGCAAGTCGGTGGAACTCACGCCAAAGGAGTTCCTCGTGCTGGAATACCTCATGCGGCACGCGGGACGGGTGATGAGCCGCACGCTCATCACCGAATACGCGTGGGGCTACCACTTTGATCCCGGAACGAACATAGTGGACGTAGTGATCAACCATCTGCGCAAGAAGGTCGACACCGGGCGGGGCAAGAAGCTCATCTCCACCGTGCGGGGTGTCGGGTACGTGATCAAGGCATAGGGGAACCATGCCATCGATCCGCGCGCGAATCACCACGTCGTATGCACTCGCGCTTGCGGGGACGATCGTTGTGTCCACGATCGTGCTGGTGATCGAGCGACGGGACGCGGCCACCAAGGACCTGATCGAGCGGGCGAATGCGATTGCCGACCTCGCGGCGCGGATCGTGGGGCAGGCAGGGGCTTCGGACGAGCAGCAGCGCATCTTTGCCGACACGACCGCAGGGTCGCGCACGACGTTCGTCGACAAGCAGTTCAATCCACGATTCGTCGCCTTGCTCGACGTGCTGCCGGAATACGTCGTGATCACGGACGAGTCACGCGTCTTCTACGCCTCAGTCGCCGCGCGGCTCCTCAAGCCGAAGGACTACGACGCGCTCACGACGGAGGCACTTCGCAGCGTTCGCCTGACTCCGAAGGCGAAAGTGAATCTCACCGGCGATCTCGTGCTCCTCTCGGACCCGCACGAGGTGCGCCGAGAAACGGGCCTGCGGCGCGTCGTGGCGGGTGTCTCGATGAAGCCGGTGGATGTCGCCACGAACGAGGTGCTGCAGGTGGTCGTGGTGGCGGTCCCGCTCATCCTCCTTGTCTCCGTTGCGGCGGCGTGGGGCATTGGTGGCCGCTTTGCATTTCTCGAGCTGATGGTGAACGACGTGGAGGCCATCACCGACGGCCGCTCGCTCCATCGGCGGATACCGGTGGACTACTCCGACGACGAGGTGGGCCGGCTCGGGTTGACCCTCAACGCGATGCTCTCGCGCCTTGAAGGGTCGTTCGCGGCTCTGCGCCGTTTCACCGCCGACGCGAGCCACGAGTTCAAGGCGCCGCTGACGGTTCTGCGTGCCGACATCGAGCGCGCGATGAGCCTGCCGCAGGGCGGCACGGAGCAGCTGGTGGCGCTCGAAGAGGCGCTCGCCGAGACGACGCGAATGTCCAGCCTGGTGGAGTCGCTTCTCACGCTCGCGCGGGCCGACGAAGGTCGCTTCGATCTCCATCGGGAGCCGGTGGATGTGCAAGCGCTCGTGCATGACGTTGCGGAGACCGCGAACATCCTTGGCGAAGTCCACCACCTCACGGTGATCGTCACGCGCATTGATGCGGCCACCGTACTCGGCGACCCCGTTCGCCTGCGCCAGCTGTTTCTCAACCTCGTGGAGAATGCCGTCAAGTATTCGCCCAAGGGGGGCGCGGTCGAACTCGCGCTCGAGGCACGGGATGATGCCGCGGTCTTTTCGGTGAAGGACCATGGCATAGGAATCGCGGGCACGGATCTCCCGTTCATCTTCGAACGGTTCTGGCGCGTGGACCGCGCGCGGTCGCGGGGTGAACGCGCTGGCGCCGGTCTCGGCCTGGCGATCTGCCAATGGATTGCGCAGGCGCATGGGGGCTCCATCAGCGTGTCATCCCGGCTGGGGCGCGGCAGTACCTTCGCTGTCACGATCCCCGCGGTGCGGGCCGCGCCAGGCGGCCCGACTCCGTGTCCCCCTCCACAGGTCGCCGCAGCCGGAGCCGCAACCGAAGCGTAATCCGCGCTTCACCAATTCGTCACGGAATCCAACCGGTTGGCCTCACCGAGCGTGTGTATTCTCGCTTAGGGGAGGGAACTGGCCCAGGACATCCTCCCCGCAGGCAAACAGCTACGCGGAGGATTCTGTGCTTACCGCGCTCCCGGCTTCAAACGCAGCACCGGCTCGCACCGCAGGAGAAGCAGCGCTGAGTCTCGCGCTCCATGCTTCGTTCCTGGGCGCCGCCATCTGGGCGACGGCCGCGGGCAGAGGCCCGCAGATGCCGAAGGTGGAGCAAACCACTGTCCATTATGTGGAGCCGGCGCTGCCGGCGCCGCAGTCGGCCACACCTCCGCTCCCCCCGTCAGTGGCACTCACGCCCGCCATGATCTCCGTGCCGATCGAAGTGCCGTCTACTCTCCCACCCATACCCTTGGCACCCATTACCGACGTCCCCTTCCGAACCGTGGTTGGACCCGGAGCTCCGGCGAGCAGCCCAGCCGGGCCGGCGATTCCCGCAGGAGACGCACCGGCTCCCTACGACGCGGCATTCGTCGATAAACAAGTCGAACTCCTGACCCACCAGCCCGTCCCGCGCTATCCCGAGATGCTCCGCGTGTCCGCCCTGGAAGGGCATGTACTCGCGCGGTTCGTGGTCGACACGCTCGGCCGCGTCGAGCCGCCGTCCGTGAACGTCTCGGACGCCACGCACCGGCTCTTTGCGGACGCCGTTCGCGACGTCCTGCTGCGGCAGCGGTTCGTTCCGGCTGAAGCTGGACCACGCCGCGTGCGGCAACTGGTCGTGCAGGCGTTCGAGTTCCGAATTTCGCGCTAGATGCTGGTCAGCGAGGCGTACGCCGAATGAACGAGGAGTTGGAATGCAGCTTAAGCAAATCTTAATCTGGCAACCTTACCGGACCCTGGAAGCAACTGTACCTTTTCGCCATCGCACGATCCCGAGTCTCCGTTCACCAGAACAATCAGGGGCACGGATTTGCTAAACAACCTGTTGGAGTCGAAGCCGCAGAAGCAGAAGACGGTTGGCGGGATGATCGTCAGCGTCGTCATGCACTCGGTAATCCTGGTTGGCGCGGTATACGCCACGCTGCATGCCACGCAGAAGAAGGAAAAGCGCGAGGAGAAGATCGACTTCGTGGAGGTCAAGAAGGACGAGCCACCTCCTCCGAAGGAGAAGCCCCCCGAAGTGCAGGCACCCCCGCCACCAAAGGGGTTCCAGGTGCTCACGGCTCCGGTGAACATTCCGGACGTGCTCCCGGACATTGACCTGTCCAAGCGACTCACCAACGAGAACGACTTCTCCGGCAAGGGAGTCGCGGGCGGGCGGGCGACGGGCGTCGTGACGGCCGTCAACAACGATCAGACGTACTTCGAGTTCCAGGTGGAGAAGCCGGTGATGCAGGCGCCCAACTCGGCGACGCCGCGTTACCCGGAGATTCTCAAGTCGGCGGGCGTCGAGGGAGAAGTGCTGGCATCGTTCGTGGTGGACACCACGGGCCGGGCCGAAACCGGATCGTTCAAGGTGCTCAAGACCTCGCATGAGCTGTTCGCGTCCGCCGTGCGCAACGCCCTCCCCAACATGAGATTCCTGCCCGCGGAAGTGGGCGGCAAGAAAGTGAAGCAGCTCGTGCAGCAGCCGTTCGTGTTCGCGATTCAAAAGTAGGCAGCCTACTCGCCACGATCTCCCGGTCCTTCATTTCACGCGTGAGGAGTTGATTCCATGCAACTGTCCTTGATCGACCTGTACAACTCGATGGGCGGCTTCGCCAAGGGCATCGTCTACACGCTCGCGCTCATGTCGGTGTATTCGCTCACCATCATGATCCAGAAGTGGTGGTACCTGCGTCGCGCGCAGGTCGAGACGCGCAAGTTCGCCCCTGAGTTCTCGCAGTTCCTCGAGGAAGACAACCTCACCGAGGCCATCAAGCTCGCCGAGGGCTACAAGAAGTCGCATGTGGCCCGCGTGCTGGGTAACGCGCTCTCCGAAATCAAGCCGCTCATCCAGGACGGCTCGGTGACGGTGGCAGACATCAACTCGGCCGAGCGCGCCGTGGAGCGCGAAATGCTGATGACGCTGGTGCTGCTCAAGCGCGGCCTCGCCGTGCTTGCCACGGTTGGTGCGACGGCGCCATTCGTCGGATTGCTCGGCACGACCATGGGAATCGTGAACGCGTTCTCCGCCATGGCGGCGGGTGGTGGCGGCGGCATCGCGTCGATCTCGGCCGGCATTTCCGAGGCACTGATCACGACGGCGTTCGGCCTCATCGTCGCCATTCCGGCGGTGTGGGCGTACAACTACTTCCAGACGAAGATCGACAACATCGCGGCTGAGATGACATACTCGTCGAAGGAAATGATCGACTATCTCATCAAGGGCGTTTCGGGTGAGTTCGGCCGGTCGCGTTTCACCCGGGAGTTCAATACAGCGGCACAGAACGCGGGCAAGTCCGCGGTCTGAGTTAACCCTCCTTACCTCTTCGGGGCGAATCCGATGGCGATGTCGATGGGAGGGGGCGGGGTCAAGGCAGAGCCGAACGTTACGCCGATGATCGACGTGATGCTCGTGCTGCTCATCATTTTCATGATCGTTGTGCCGGCGCTCAATGCGGGCTTCAATGCCGTGCCGCCCGAGGGACAGAACATCAAGTCGCACCCGGAGGAGGATACGGACCAGGTGCTCGGCATTGATGCGAACGGCCGTTATTTCCTGAACAAGAAGCCGATACCGAACGAGCGGCTCGAGGACTTGCTCACCGGCATCTACGACAAGCGCACTCTGGACAAGATCTTGTACGTGAAGGCGCACAAGGACCTGGACTACGGCAAGGTGCTCGATGCGATCGATATCGCCGGAAAGGCCGGCGTGCGCCTGACCGGATTCATCTCCGATCAGCGGCCCGGCACCAAGTCAGCGGTTCAGAGCGACCTGCCGGCCGCGATGATCAAGACGGGAGGGAAGCCCTAATGGCCATGGCCGCCGGCGCCGACGGGCTGAAGAACGAGCCCAACATGACGCCAATGATCGACGTGCTGCTCGTGCTGCTCATCATTTTCATGATGATCATCCCGATGGGCCGGAAGGCGATCGACGTGCAGATACCTGACCCGACTCCGCAGAAGCTGCCGCCGAACGTCGTGAACAACCAGATCGTGCTCGAAGTTCTGCCCGGGCCGATCTATCAGATCAACAAGGCTGCGGTCACGCGCGATGGGTTGTATGCGCGATTGAAAGACATTTACGCGCAGCGTCCAGAGAAGATCCTCTTCGTGAAGGGTGATCCGAATGTGAAGTTCCAGGACGTGATCTTCGGAATGGACGTCGCGCGCGGAGCGGGCGTGATGGTCCTCGGCGCCGTCCCGAAGGGCGCAGGGAAATAGCGGGCGGTCCCTCCGGGGCGCAGGGCATTGAGCGACGGACGAACCTTTTGGGGTTCGTCCGTCGTATCATTATAGAGACACATGCCTGACCCCACTCACAAGCCACGCAGGCCGTACCGCCCGCCCGTGGGCATTCCCGTGCCCAAGCAGAAGCGCACGGGGAGCACGATCGCGTCGATCATCCTGCATGCACTCATCGTGCTCTTCCTGTTGGGGCCATTCTGGGTCCACGATTTGCTCGAGGCCCGAAACGAGGGGGCAGGCGGCAAGGGGCCCGTCGGGGGTGGAGGCGGCGGCAAGAGCGAGTCCGGCGGGACGGTGAAGGAAAAGCTGACCTACGTAATGGTGCAGCCACCGCCGCCAGATCCGCAGCGGCTCAAGCCACCGGTAATCCCGCCCGAAGTGAAGAAGCCGGAGCCGGAGCCGCCCAAGCCGGAGCCGCCCAAGGCGGTTCCGCAACCCGACGCGCCCAAGGATGCCTCGCAGGTGACGGGCGCCGGAGGTGGAACGGGACACGACGGGACGGCCGGGACGGGGCCGGGCACAGGGGGCGGCGTGGGTTCGGGTGATGGCACAGGACGGGGCTCAGCGCGCGGGCCCGGAACGGGTGGAGGCGAGGGCAGAATCTATCCGCCGACGGTGACGAACCTCGCGATCCTGCCCATCCCGGTGCCTTCGCGGGTCCGGCCGTACAAGCTCACCGCCATCTTCGAAGTGGACGAGAAGGGGAATGCCAAGCTGTTGCAGTTCAATCCGTCGAAGGACGGGGACTACAACAAGAAGATCAAGGCGATGCTGGAAGAGGTTCGGTTCCGGCCGGCGGTGAGGTGGGATGGTGTGGCCGTTCGGGACACGACCTGGATTACGGCGGAGGCGCCGCTCCACTAGCGCGTGAGGTGGGCGACGCTCAGGACGGCCTCGGCGCGTCGTGATGCGGGCGAGGGATGCGGTCTTACGTGGCTCATCTTCCGTAACCCATGTCCCCACAGTAACTTCCCCCGCTTATCTCAAACCCAGCTCTCGCGCCTCGCGGGCTCCATGATCGACGCGGGGGTCCTCAACGATTCGGCCCACATCCGGTGCCGCGCCGCGCCAGTCCCCACCTGATCTCGCTCCTCTCGACCCTCGCCCCTCGCCTTCCCCAATCATGCCCGCCACGCAGTCTACCCTTCTCCTGATCATCCTCGGCGCCAGCATTGGCGCCCTCATCTTCGCCGTCGGCCTTGCCCGCTGGGTGCTTGCGCGCCCCACCGGCACTCCCGAGATGCGCGTCATCTCGGACGCGATCCAGGAGGGCGCAGAGGCGTATCTGGCGCGCCAGTACAAGACGATCGCGATGCTCGCCGTGCTCGTCGCCGCGGCGCTGGCGGTAGGGTACGGCATGCTCCGGACGAGTCTGCCCACTGACCCGGTGAGCGAGAGCAAGACGTTCGCGTTCTTCATTACGGTCTCATTCCTGCTCGGCGCGCTTTCTTCCGGCATCGCCGGGTTCATGGGAATGTGGGTGTCGATTCGCGCGAACATTCGCGTTGCCGCGGCGGCCACGACGTCGCTCAACGCCGCGCTCCAGACGGCGCTCCGCGGCGGCGCGGTATCCGGGTTGTTCACGGTCGCCATGTCGCTCCTGGGCGTGGGAGGGCTCTTTGCGCTTCTCTCCGCGTTCGCGCCGGCTGGCGTGGACGCAACCACGTGGGCGACGAAGATTCCGTTCCTCATCGTCGGCTATGCGTTCGGCGCGAGCTTCGTGGCGCTCTTCGCACAGCTCGGTGGCGGCATCTATACGAAGGCGGCTGACGTCGGCGCAGACCTGGTGGGCAAGGTGGAGGCCGGAATTCCGGAGGACGACCCGCGGAACCCCGCGGTGATTGCCGATCTCGTGGGCGACAACGTTGGCGACTGCGCGGGCCGCGGCGCCGACCTGTTCGAGAGCACGGCCGCCGAGAATATCGGCGCGATGATCCTGGGCGTGGTGCTCTTCCAGACGTTCGGTGTGGCGGGAATCCTGTTCCCGCTCGTCGTCGGCGCGGTGGGGCTCGTCTGTTCGATCATCGGCGTGATGACCGTGAGCACGAAGGAAGACGCCGATCCCATGGCCGCGCTCAACCGCGGGTACTACATCACCGCACTGCTGGTATCGGTGGCGATGTACTTCGCCTGCAAGTGGCTGCTCGACGCGCCGGGTGCGCCCGACGCGTGGTGGCACTTCTTCCTGTGCGCGATGGTCGGCGTGGCCACGTCGATCGCGTTCGTGTTCATCACGCAGTACTACACGGAGTACCGGTACCGCCCGGTCCTCTCGATTGCCGATGCGTCGCAGACGGGTCCGGCGACGAACATCATCATGGGCATCTCCGTGGGCATGGAGAGCACGGTCCTGCCGGCCATCACCATCTCCATCGCACTGGTGACGAGCTTCCTGCTGGGCAAGTCGAGCAGGATCGTGATTGACGGCCAGGCCGCGGGCGGACTGTTCGGCACGGCGGTGGCGACGATGGGCATGCTCGGCACGGCAGGCTACATCCTGGCGATGGACGTGTTCGGGCCGATTACCGACAACGCCGGTGGAATCGTGGAGATGAGCAGCCAGCCCGCGAACATCCGCGAGAAGACCGACCGTCTCGACTCCGTCGGTAACACGACGAAGGCGCTCACCAAGGGGTACGCGATTGGTTCGGCTGCACTCGCCGCGTTTCTGCTCTTCTCCGCGTATCTCGACGAAGTGCGCAACTACACGCAGCAGAAGATGAACGTCGATCTCTCCAAGCCGCAGGTGTTCGTCTCGGCCCTGCTCGGCGGGATGCTCGTGCTCTGGTTCTCGTCACTTGCCATTCGCGCCGTGAGCAAGGCTGCGCAATCGGTGATCACCGAAGTGCGCCGCCAGTTCAGGGAACGCCCCGGCATCATGCAGGGCACGGAGAAGCCGGACTACGGGCGCTGCGTGGACATCGTCACGATCGGCGCGCTCAAGGCGATGGTGCTGCCGGGCGCGCTGGTCCTGCTCTTTCCGATTGCAGTCGGTGTGACATTCAGGATCCTCGGCGGTCCGAACGAGCACCTGGGCGCCGAGGCGGTGGCGGGTTTTCTGATGATCGCGACCGTGGTGGGAATCCTGATGGCGGGATTCCTGAACAACGGCGGCGGGGCGTGGGATAATGCGAAGAAGTACATCGAGACGGGCGTGTACGGCGGGAAGAAATCAGATGCGCACAAGGCGGCGGTTGTCGGGGACACGGTTGGCGATCCGTTCAAGGATACGGCGGGGCCATCACTTCACGTCTTGATCAAGTTGCTTTCCACGATCACGCTCGTACTGGCACCGCTCTTCATTTAGAGCGCGTCCCATCGGCATCGGAACGAGGGAGGGATTTACGCCTCAGAGTAGATCCGCGTCAATCCGCGTCGTTTCCGCGCCATCCGTGGCTCCGCGTTTGCAGGTAAGATGAATTCTCTATTCGCGCGAAAGCCGATCGCCGAGCTAGTGGCCGCGAGCACAACGAGCGGCTTGCGCCGCGAGCTCGGTGTGGGCTCGCTCGTCATGCTTTCGATTGGCGCCGTCATTGGGGCGGGGATTTTCTCGTCGATTGGCACGGCCGCGGCAGGGCAGATGGCGGCGGATGGCGTGACCGTCGTGCGCTATGGGGCGGGACCGGCGCTCGTCGTCTCGTTCATCCTGCTGGCGGGTGTGTGCGGGCTGGCCGCGCTGTGTTACAGCGAGCTCGCGGCGATGATTCCGCAAGCGGGTAGCGCCTACGCCTATTCGTACGCGACGCTCGGCGAGCTGGCGGCGTGGATCATCGGCTGGGACCTCATTCTGGAGTACGCCGTCGGCAACGTGGCGGTGGCCATCGCTTGGAGCGGATACCTGGTGTCGCTGCTGTCGGGGCTGGGTATCGCATTCCCCGGCTGGCTCGTGCATGGATACCGTGAAGTGCTCCTGGCGCCGCCGGACTCACCCCTCAAGAAACTGATGGAGAGCGCGCCGCATATCGGGAGCATGCCGGTGCTCCTCAACGTGCCCGCATTTACGATCGTCGGACTAATCACCTGGCTGCTCGTGCGCGGCGTGAAAGAGAGTGTCCGCGTGAACAACGTGATGGTCGCGGTCAAGCTTGTCGTCCTCGCGGTGTTCGTGATCATCGGCGTGCAGCACATCGACACGGCCAACTATCATCCGTTTGCGCCGAACGGGTTCCGCGGTATTCATCAGGGCGCGGCGATCGTGTTCTTCGCGTACATCGGCTTCGACGCGGTCTCGACGGCCGCGGAGGAGACGAAGGACCCGCAGCGCACCATGCCCAGGGGGATCATGCTCGGGCTCCTGGTGTGCACCATCATTTACGTGATTGTGGGCGCGGTGGCGACGGGGCTCGTCCCATACAAGCAACTGCTGGCGAACGACCCCCTTTCGGCGGCCTTCAACCAGGCGGGGCTGCAGCGGTTCAGCTGGTTCATCTCGCTCGGCGCGGTGGTCTCGATGAGCGCGGTGCTGCTGGTCTTCCAGTACGGGCAGCCGCGCATTTTCATGGCGATGGCGCGCGACGGACTGTTGCCTCGGTTCGCGGCGAAGATCCATCCCAGGTACCGCACACCGCACATCACGACGATGATCACCGGCCTGTTCGTCGCGACGTGGGCGCTGCTGGGCGATGCGGGCGAGACGTACGACCTCACCAACATCGGGACGCTATTCGCGTTCGCGCTGGTATGCATCGGCGTGCTGGTGTTACGCAAGACCGATCCGTTGCGCACGCGGCCGTTCCGCGTGCCGTTCGTATTGCCCGTGTGCGTGGGTGGTGCGGCCGCGTGCGTCTACGTGATGTACGGGCTGCCGAGCGAGGCGTGGGTGCGGTTCGCCGGCTGGCTCGTGATCGGGCTGGCGCTGTACTTTTTCTACGGATATCGAAACTCGACGCTGCGGACGGGATCGCCGCAGCGATAGCCGCGCGTTTCTCTCTCTCCCCGACTCATGGCCAGGCCCCGCCTCAGCTCCACGCAATGGATCCTGATCGCCCTGGTGATCGGCGTGCTGCTCGGCACGCTCTTCCCCGCGGCGAGTTACCCGGGGCTGGCGACCGTGGAGAAGGCCACGTCTTCGATCTTCCTGCGGATGATCAAGTCGCTGATCGTCCCGCTGCTGTTCAGCACGCTGGTGGTGGGAATCGCGGGGCACGGCGACGACATGAAGAAGGTCGGGCGGCTCGCGTTCCGCTCGATTCTCTATTTCGAGGTGGTCACGACGCTCGCGCTGGCCATCGGCCTCATCGCGGTGAACCTCGTCAAGCCGGGCGTCGGCGTAAACCTCGCTGCGGAAACCGCGACGAAAGGGAGCGAGTTCGCACAGACGCAGGTGACGTTCACGGGCGTCATCGAGCACATGGTGCCGCAGAGTTTCTTCGACGCCGCGGCCCATAACGAGGTGCTGCAGATCGTCTTCTTCGCCATTCTGTTCGCGGTAGGGCTTTCGCGGGTGAAGGGCAAGCCGAAGCAGGTGATGCTGGATTTCTGTGGCTCGCTTTCGGAAGTGATGTTCAAGTTCGTCGGCATCGTGATGGCGTTCGCGCCTTTTGGTATTGGTGCGGCGATCGCGACGACTGTGGGGGCGAGCGGGCTTGGTGTGCTGGTCAACCTTGGCAAGCTGGTGGGAACGCTGTACGGCGCGCTCCTCGTGTTCGTGCTGCTCGTATTGCTGCCGGTGGCGCTGATGGCGCGCGTGCCGGTCCGCGCGTTCTGGAGTTATGTGAAGGAGCCGTGGCTCATTGCGTTCTCCACGGCGTCGAGCGAGGCGGCGCTGCCGCGCGCCATGCAAGAGCTGGAGAAGTTCGGGCTGCCCAAGCGGATCATCGCGTTCGTCCTTCCGACGGGATATTCGTTCAATCTCGACGGGTCGACGCTGTATCTCGCGGTGGCGAGCGTGTTCGCGGCGCAGGCGGGCGGGATCGACATGCCGATCGGGAATCAGCTCATCATGATGCTGACGCTGATGTTGACGTCGAAGGGGGTGGCGGCGGTGCCCCGGGCGTCGCTGGTGATCCTGTCGGGGGCGCTCGCGTTGTTCAATCTGCCGCTGGCCGCGGTGGCGGTGATTCTTGGGGTGGATGCGCTGATGGATATGGCACGGACGTCGATCAATCTGCTGGGCAACTGTCTGGCGACGGCGGTGATGGCGAGGTGGGAGGGGGAGTTTCCGGAGAGGCCGGGAGTGCCGGCGGTGGATAAGCCCGGGTCGTTTTAGGGAAGGAGCCGCGGTATGAACGGAACGATGGTGACATTCCCTGTGAACGGCCGAACGGCGGACGGATATCTGTCATTGCCGCCCGTGGGCAAGGGTCCCGGCCTGATCGTGCTCCAGGAATACTGGGGACTGGTGGACCACATCAAGAGCGTGGCCGATCGCTTTGCCGCCGAGGGGTTCGTCGCGCTCGCTCCCGATATTTATCACGGCGAGCGGACCACGAGTCCAGATGATGCGGGGAAGTTGCTCATGGCGCTGAACATCGCGGAAGCGGGGAAGGATATCCGCGGCGCTGCGATGTACTTGCGCACTCATCCGGCGGTGCAGCCGAAGAAAGTTGCGGCGATCGGGTTCTGCATGGGCGGAATGCTCGCGCTCTACGCGGGGCAGGAGCATTCCGATGTGATCAGCGCCGTCGTCGATTTCTATGGAGTCCATCCAGAGGTGACGATCGATCCGGCGCGGCTTCGAGTTCCGGTGCTCGGCCATGTCGGGAAGCAGGACAAGAGCGGGCCGACGGCGTCGATGCTGGCGCTGGCCGATGCGGTGAGGAAGGTGGGAGGTTCGTTTGAGGTGCACGAATACGACGCGGGGCACGCGTTTTTCAATGATGCGAGGGTGCAGGTGTACAACGCTGGGGCCGCGAAGCTGGCGTGGGAGAGGACGCTGGAGTTTCTGAAGAAGAGAATCTCCTAGTCAGAGGTAACACGATGACAGCCAAAGCCATCCTCGCCGCGGTGCAAGAGCGGTGACGTTGCCTCGACGCATCGCACCGTCAACGCAATCATCGTTCGCAGAACGGAGGTCGTCGTGACAATCGCCGAGACGCTGTTGCCCGAGTTCGACCAGGAGATGATGGTCACGCGCCGGTTGCTCGAGCGTGCGCCGAGTGAGAAGGGGGAATGGAAGCCGCATCCAAAGTCATTTGCGCTGGGGCATCTTGCGCAGCTCGTGTCGCAGATGCCGGGGTGGATGGCGCAGACGTTGCGGAACTCCGAGCTCGACTTGAAGGCCTACAGCGGCTACAGTTTCGAGAAGACGTCAACGCTGGTTGCCCAGTTCGACAAGAATGTGCGTGAGGCGCGGGAGGCGATCGCGGCGTCGAGCGATGCGGACTTGCGGGTGCCGTGGTCGCTCAAGATGGGGGACCGGGTGCTGCTCACGCAGCCGCGCGGAGAGGTGACGCGGACGCACCTCAATCATCTCATCCATCATCGCGGGCAACTGACGGTGTACCTGCGGCTGGTGGATGTGCCGTTGCCATCGATCTATGGGCCGACGGCGGATGAGGGGTGGTAGGTTGCCAGGCACGGCTTGAAGATCATGCTGTTCGGTGCGAGCGGCATGGTCGGGGCAGGGGTCCTCATCGAGTGCCTCGAGGACTCGCGCGTCTCTCAAGTGCTCGTGGTGGGGCGCACTCCTTCACCTGACGTACGACCTGACCATCGCGGCTGCCGAGGCGATCGCTGCGGAGAGCGCAGGGCTGACGTTCTGCTATGTATCGGGCGAGGGGACGGACAGCACGGAGCGCGGACGCGTGATGTGGGCGCGCGTGAAGGGAAAGACGGAGAATCAGCTCCAGCGAATGCCCTTCAAGGCCTACATGTTCCGGCCCGGCTACATCCACCCGCTCAAGGGGGTTCGTTCGAAAACGCTGATCTATCGCGCATTGGCTCCTGTGGCACGCGTACTCTACCCTTTGCTCCGGCGAGTGGGGGCGCGGCACGTGACAACGTCGGTGAACGTCGGCGGGGCGATGATCAACGTGGGGGTGACGGGCTATGCGAAGCACATACTCGAGAACCCGGACATCGATCTGCTGGCGGCGGGGCAGGCAGCGCGGTAGAATCGAACCGGAGTTGGGACCGAGGGTTGGCCAAGTGAGTTGTCCATGCACCAAACGGGCTGGCCGCTTTGGCCAAGTGAATTGTCCACACTCCAAACGGGCTCGCGGCCTTGGTCAAGTGAATTGTCCATGCACCAAACGCGCACCGAGCGTTGGCCAAGTGACTTGTCCGTGGAGCGAACGGCCACACTGTCCTGGTCGGGTGATTTGTCCATGCCCGAAATGGTGACACAGCTTTGGCCAAGTGAGTTGTCCATGGGCATAACTGGGACGTAGGTCCGGTCAAGTGAGTTGTCCATGCGATGAACGCGCGCTGCCCTTTGGTCAAGTGAAATGTCCATGCCCTCAGTGACAATCGTGGACGGCTCAGGTCGTCGATCGTTGCGTTCAGCGCTGATTATCGAGCAGGTGAGCAGTCAATCATGCCCCGCAGCGGGAACTATTCCGCACCGGTGCGCCCTCACACATCGACTGAAGCCCAACTATGGACTGGAAACAGCGCTCGGTCATCAACGTCGGGCGGAATGTGCAGACGTTTCTCGATGCGAGGGCCCGCGTAGTCGGGAATATCGCCAACGGAAGGATGAGGCAGATGCTCGATGCGGCGGTGACCGGCATGACGGACAGTGCCGCCTTGCAGGAAGCGATGAGTGTCGAACGGTCCAGCCGCAACAAGGAGAAGAACAAGCTCAGGAGGCAGTTGATCACGGAGCATCTGAGGCCGATCGTGGCGATCGCCCAGAAGAAGCCGACCCGGATGCCATCCATCGCAAGAATGCGCATGCCGCACAAGCGGACTTCCGATGAGCGCCTGCTCATAAGGGCCGGGGCGATGGTGAGGATGGCGGCGAAGTTTCCGAGTGTCTTTACCGCGCAACAGATACCATTGAACTACGTCGAGCATTGTCGCGGGAAAATGGCCGAGATGCGGGAAGAGCTCAGCCGGCGCGATCGGTGCGTGATGCGCCACGTGCAGGCGACCGGCGACCTGGCGCAGTACGCGTCCAAGGTGCGCAGCGTCGTGTACATACTCAATACACTGGTGGTTAAGCGGCTGAGAACCGCCCACCCGGCCCTGCTTGAGGCTTGGAAGGGCGTCAAACGGTACCCACAGAAGCCCGGACCGAAACGGCCACGCACAGGCGCTTCGGCCAAGAAGGGCAACCGGAAGCGGACTCGCAGGCGATCATCCAAAGCGAAGGCGAATCAATCATGAAGAGGATGCTCATGGCGGGCGTTGGGATCGCGGTGGTGCTCGCGCCGGCGGTGATGTGGTCGCAGGAGACTCCAACAGAGCGGGAGGCCGCGCGCGAAGTGCTCCGCAAGATGGCGGCACTCGAGCAGTCGCTCGACGTGCCGGGGATGGTGGCGAAGCTCACCGGCCCGAACGCCGGGCGCGACCAGGTCACGGCGCGCGCCAAGGAGCTGATGGACAAGGAACTCATCGCGCTCGGCGACGACATTACCAGGCATCCGGAACACGGTTTTGTCGAGTTCGAATCGGTGAAGAAGCTCACCGCCTATCTCAACACACACGACTTCGACGTGGAGATGGGCATCGCGGGGCTCAAGACGGCGTTCGTTGCGAAATATCGGAAGAACCGCGGCGCGCCCACGCTCGGCGTGATTCTCGAATACGACGCGCTGCGGGGAACGAAGGGCGATTTCCACGGCGACCAGCACAGCACGCAGGGGCCCATCGGAATGGCGGCGGCGATTGCGATGGCGGAGTATCTGACGAAGAACAATCTCCCGGGGAGCGTGATTGTGTATGGGGCGCCGGGCGAGGAGATGATGCCGCCGGTTGCCAAGACCGTGATGCACGAGGCGCATGTATTCGACGGGGCGGATATCCTGGTGCGCAGTCATTCGAGTGTGGCGACGTCGCGGCCGGGTCCGGGGTTCGGCACCTGCTGCATGAACATCAACGGTAGCAAGTACACCTTCAGCGGCGCCCCCGCGCACCAGCTCACGGCGTGGAACGGGCGGAACGCGCTCACGGCTGTGATCCATCTGTTCGGCAACATCGATGGGATACGGAGCAACATCCGGCCCGAGTCGCGTGTGCAGGGCGTGATCACGGAGGGCGGGGCGGCGCCGAACGTGGTGCCGGACCGGACGGCGGCGGATTTCTATATC
>DASZZO010000058.1:0-13973 GCA_035544915.1 Gemmatimonadaceae bacterium
CGGTGCCGCGGAGAAAATGTGGATGGTGGCGTGGAACACCGAGAGGACCAAGTCCTTGAAGATTGGATCTTCCTCCAGCGAAGCGGCGACGAGGCCCATCAATCCCGCCGCCTCTCGGTGTATCGGACGCCCCTGACTCTAAAACGCTCGTCTCGTCGTGCGTGCGGGTGGGGAGTGCGGCACGAGTCCGCTCGATGCAGTCCATGACGCATCCGAGCGCTATATATCCCGTAGTCCTCCGTCGCCGACATTGCCCAAGACTTACGGAGCCAAAGAAGCCAGAAACCCTGAGGCGAGGATTGCAAGGTGACATCCAAGACGCGCTTCTGGAATGCGGTACTGACGCTGTTGTCCGCGGGCAATCTCGTATCGGTCTGGTTCGCGGCGCAGCCCGGCGAGCTCTGGGAGCCTTGGCATGCAACGATCCACGCCGCGTTGGCGCTGGGGTTCGGGCTGTGGGCTCTGCGCCGGATGCCGCTCGAGCCGCATCGTGATTCGGGGCTCACCGCGTTGGCGGACGCCCGGCTCGAGCGCATCGAGCGAGCAATCGACGCAGTGGCCGTTGAAGTCGAGCGTATCGGCGAAATGGAACGATTCGCAGCGAAGATCCTTGCAGCCAGAGCCGCGGAGTTGGAACCCAGAGTGTCCGCTCCGGAGGCAATGCCGCCCCGCATGAAGTAGTCGCCCAGCCCTTCGGCCTGTGTCCGGAGAGAGTTTTGTGTCCGGAGTGCGGGTATTTCCCACGGGCGCTCGGACACAACCGCGCGTCCGGGTTCGCTCGCAGTTCCGGCAACGGTCGACAGCGGGAGATCACACGATACATTCTTGGCTGCTCCGTTGGCTCCTCCGTTAGTCTCCTGTCGATGTATCTCCATTGCCGGGCGAGGCGTGAATGGTTGAACCCCAGACACGGATGGTCGCGCGGCTGATCGTACTCGATACGAACCAGTCGGTCCTCCTTGTTCGCTATGACGACTTGAGACCGGGTCGGCCGGCGTCCTACTGGGCTACACCGGGAGGCGCTCTTGAGGACGGTGAGACACCGCGCCAAGCTGCATTTCGCGAACTTCTCGAGGAAACGGGCCTTCGCGTTGACGTCGGGCGCGAGCTGTGGGAACGGCAGTTTTCGCTGGAGCTGGACGGCCGTCAGGTGAATCAGCACGAGCGGTACTTTCTTGTTCGCGTTGATGCTGTTCAACCGACGGTGAGCAATTCCTCGCCGGAACCGATTCGCGAACATCGTTGGTGGCCACCCGCGGCCTTGCGCACAACGCGCGAAGTGGTCTATCCGGAGAACCTCGCGGCGGTGCTCGCGAACGTGCTCGGCACACGATAGGTACCGCTTATGCGAAAGAGCCGGCCATTGCACGCGATCCCCGCGGTGTACGGCTCGGTTGAAGTCTTGGACGACTGCGCGATCTATACCGACGAGAAGGTCACACGCTGGCGCTTGCACGACTTCACCAGTGACGGACCCGCCAGACAGCAGCTGTCACCCGGCTCACCAGAGGCGCGGTGCCGCATCTACGTGCGCGAGGACGGTGGCGAGCGACGCCGTGCACTCTTCTTTCCGCGTCACAACACGCTAACACCTGTGTTCAACTACCACGCCATGGGGAACGCCGCAATACGCGCGGGCGGACAGTGGGTTTTCACCTTCCGGTGGCCATCCATTGGTCCCGATCGTATGACGACCTCCTATCGCGGCCGCGATCGTCTTGCCCGCCGAATGTGAAAGTTCTTGTGCAAGACCATCCCCTTGCATGCCGAATTGGATGGGGAAATGCGAAGGGCCCGCCTCTCGACGGACCCCGCGCAAACACTTGCAGCGCTACAGCATCAGCAACCACCGTCAACCATACTAAGGCTTCTGGCTCGAACTCAAAATCCTTGAGGACAACCTCATCCGGGTTCGAGTCCCGGCCCCGGCACTGATTGTCCCGACAACGACTTACGCGACATGCTACTCGACGCCGCCAACGATGCGAAGGCCCGATTGTTCGCTCAGTGCCACGACGCGATCCTGCGTCCGGTTGTCGTATGTCCTGGACCCCCAGATGGTATCTCGCCGAACCACCGGCTTGTACAGCCGGATGCGACTGCCGTCGACCTTCCGGATCTCGATCTCCGACGGCTGCTTGTCAGCTATTATGCGAGGGGGTGATCCCTTCGCTATCTGCATCGAGGTACAGCCGCCCGCGCACAGCGCGAGAACGAGCGACGCGACCCCCAGACGGCCCCTTGAGCGTGCCATTGCAGGAGTCCTCAGGAGAAAATGATTTCCACGCGCACACTCTCGCGCCGGACATTGACCCTACCGCGTGTATCGCCAATCAACCGTATGGTCGAGCCCACACAGAGCGCATCGGTGACCTCCACTGAACTGAAGTGTGGACGACGGCGGCATGGGTACGGAGCGAACATAGGCTTCCTTAAGGGACACTCCAATACGTCATCTGACGTCCCCCCCTGTTCGAGATGGTCCGCCAGTGACTTGGAATTCGGTAGCGAAGGTTCCTGCGTTCCCAGAGGCGGAGACCTGACGGGACCTGTAATGGGACGAGTCGGCGAATTGCGGCGTTTTTCGGCGGACCGTGTCTTCACGCGTCGCTTTGTGGCGTGGTGAGCCCGGCGTTTCCTAAACGCTGGGTCGCCGACCCGCCGGGCCCGGCCGGTAGCTGATCATCGCCTGAGGTTCCTCGCCTAAAGCAAAACCTTGCGGAGGACAGCCTGGGGACACCGCATTCAAAGGCACTGTCGGCGTAACGCTTGCACGCGGCGACAGGATGTACAATCCCTTGCGGTTCTCGCGCTCGACGACGTGGCTGAGAGCTCTACCTTGGGTCGAGGCCGGGCGCGACGCTCGCTCCACAAGACAACTTGCTGGACTGAGCTAAGTTAGAGCGCCAACCGAGCCGCGGAACTATTTCCCGCGCAGGAATATGGGTGCGAAACGACAATGCCCGCGTTGGTCTCCCGACCACCTCTCGTTCTACACCTCAGTCGTTGCAACCGTTCGGGAAGATGTCCTCGGCTGCAGAAGGAATGCAGAGACCAGCTCCGCACAAGTCTCCAGGTCGTCCAGCCAGGGCTCGTGCCCTCCGGGGACCACCTCGAAACGCGCGTTCGGCATGAGGGCCGCCTTGGTCTTTGCCTCAGCGATCGGTTGGGTGTGATCGTCCTGGCCCCAGAGCATCAGCACTGGCTGATGGACCTTGGCTAACTCGTCGGCGCGAAGGACGTAGCGCGGCGGCTCCGCGCCTACGCCGGTGAACATCTCGGCCAGGTAAGTCGAAACTGTCTTTCCGAAATCGGCCTGGCGCGTGGCCAGGTAGGTGGTGCGGATGAGGCCCTTTGGGGCAACATCAACCGCGTGGCGTCCGATCGTGTCCGCAAGGATGCGACGGTACATGAACGGCGGCTTCGGCATCGACAGCATGAACGAGCCGATTCCGTGCCGCGCTAGTATTTTCAGATTCTCGAGTCGCGCGCCCAAGGCCACGGCGGGCGTCCCGATGGCAACTAGCGACCGCACTCGCTCCGGGGCGTCAAGCGCGAGCCACATCCCGAGCATAGCGCCCTGCGAATGCCCGATTATGTCGGCAGACGCGAGCCCAAGCTCGTCAAGGCAGCACGTCAGCATGTCCCTGTACCAACGACGCAGGTCCACTCCGCGGTAGTCGACGCCCTCCGACGCGCCATGGCCTGGCATGTCGATCGCGATGCGGTGCAGCGAAGGAAGACGGGCCATGAGCGGTGCCCAGTGTGCCGTGCACAAGCTGAAGCCATGCAGGAACAAAGCGGGCTCGCCAGTGCCGACCTCGACTATGCGCACCGCCAGCGTTGGCTTCTGCAGCCGGAGCTCACGGGTTCGCGGTTTCAAAGCGTAGCTTTCGAAGACCCGCGTGTCTGCTTCGAGGAAAGCCACGTTGGCGGTCTTGTCGCTCATATCCACTACGACTCCAGGAACTGCGAGAGAACGTTGGTCGCACGTCGCGGGTAAGGAACACGTCCAACGACTGAGGAATAAGCATAAGGAACTTCAGCCCTGTATTTCAACGCTCAGGGCCGAACACCGTTCGCGTGAACCGTAAACCAGACAGCGTAGGCAGTCCGGAGAGCGCCGCATCGCCGCCGTTCGCGAGCGCCGCTTCCTCCTCGTCCACGATTTCCGCAGCAAGGCCGTGATCGAGCGGCGCGCGGCGCAGTCGTGACCGCTCGTCACCGTGACCTCGCCGTCGCCGTCCCTTTGACACCGTCAAACCAGCCACTACAACTGTCCCCCTGATGTCCCCCTGCACGCACGTACCCACCCGCGAAACGCGCACGACGCGAGTGGTACGTGGGTGGATAAGTCCTTACGGTAGTGCGCGGTACTGTCCGATTTTGGCTGTGACATTAGGCCGCGATTGCATAAGTGGGCTCCATTTTCGATAGCATTTCCTCGACGGTCCAGACGTGATCGGTCAGCCCGCACACCATCGCGGGTGAAGTCTTGTAGCCCTTCGCGGCCTTGGTCAGCGTCCCATGCGCGCGCAGATAGTTGTGCGCCATGAAGTGAATCGCCACCGAGTGTGCGTGATTCTCCGCCTTCTTGGAGTAGGCGTTCGTCAGTCGCGTGAAACGGCGATTATTCATCCGGAGGGACAAGTTGGAGCGCTCCACGTAGGACGTGGAGATGTGCTTGCGCTGCGGCTTGCCCATGACTTCGACGACCTCGATGTGCGTGACCTTGGCGGGACTATACCGGCCCTTCGGAATCGTCCGGTCAGTCGCGAACTGCTTCTGGATCGTCGCGTAATCGCAGCCGTTCCAGCCGAACGCATGCTCCACGGCTGCGGGATACCACGGCAGCGCATCCGTCGAAAGCTGGACACGATTGGAGAGACGGCCCGCAACGTCCCGCATCATAGCGCGGGTGTTCGCGCCGGAGCGATCCCCGACCAGCCACGTCAGCATCAGCTTGGAATCCGCGCACATGGCCGTGAAGGTCCAAAGGTCGCCCTGATCGTCACGCGTCTTGTTCGCTTCCTTCGCACCGACGAAGGACCAAATCTCGTCGGCTTCGATGCGGATGCAGGGAAGGTTCCTGAGCGCATGATCCTGATAGATCGCGCAGAACTCGCCAACCTCGCAGAGAATCTTGGACACCGTGTCCTTGTCGGTTTGCGTCATGCGGGAAATCGCGCGAATGGACGCCCCGTCAATGAGGCCGCGAACGACAGCGGCGCGACGGGCAAGAGAGAGTGTATTCATGGGGAGGAATATGCTTGAGCGCTCAAGGAGTGTCAATAGGCAGTTTTGATACACAAAGGGCCGCCCCTCCCCGGAGCGGCCCAGAGTGAGGAACGACGGATTATGGCTTGTCTTTCCAGCGGGCCTCAGCGGCCCGTTGGGCAATACGGGAGCGCTCAACCGGGGTAAGCGCTGCCGCTCGGGCCTTTCCGCCCTTGAGGCCGCCTTTCCGGCCCAGCGCGACAGCAGCGGGGTTCTTTCTGCGCCGCTTGGGAGTGAGGTCCGGCACATCCTCTCCCGTCGCAATGCGCGCGATTCGATGGGCAAGCTGGTTAGTGTCCAGTGGCTTACTGGCACTACTTGAGCGCTTAGGCATAATTGAGATAGTACGCTATTCATACGGAAAATTCAAGGGACCCGTCATCATGGATCATCGGGCGAAGCTGCAGTGGGCGAGGAATCACTTCGGCACGCTCGATCAGGCCGTTGACGCGTTCATCAAGAATGAGCCGTACAAATTGTCCGTGAAATTCGACGCGCAGGAGGACGCTTATATCGCATGGCTTACGGAGGTCACCGACATGCCCGCCGAGTGGCGGCTCATGCTGGGCGACATCATCCAGAATACCAGGAGTGCGCTCGACGCCCTCACCTATGCCCTTGCGTGCAAGAACCTCGGCGGACCGCCGTCCGATAGGCAGGTGATACAGATTCAGTTTGTCATTGTCGATGATCCGGGGAACTGGCCCGGCGAATGTGGCAGGCGTCTCAGTTGCCTGCATCCGGATGCGGTTACAGTCATCCACGGATTGCAGCCGTGCCACAGAACGGATCGGACGAAACGCCACGCACTCTCCGTCCTGCGCGACCTCTCGAATGTAGACAAGCACAGACATATCGTGCTTGCACTGGCCGCCGCCGCGTCCTCCGGAATCACGATCACCCATCCGGCAATCCCCGGCGGCACCGAAGTTGTCGATGGGTACGTCGGACCGATAGAAAAGGACACAATGGTCGCGCGCTGGCAATATGTCGCCGGTGGTCGGCCCATCCCAAACATCTTTCACCCGGACGTGGACGCACACGGCAAGCTTGGATTGGACGTACAGTTCCCCAGCGGTTGGCCAGCATACGGGGGCTCTGTGCTGGGATTTCTCCCGAACCTCCTCGATTTCATCGAGACGCGAGTTTTTCCTCCGCTCGAAGCGCTCCTGTGACTTAGGGGGATTCATTCATCCCCCTGCATATCGGCGTGTAACATGCAAAATCGGACAGTACCGTAGTGCGCGTAGTGCTAGTGGTGTAGCATGGGCGGAGCCGGTAGCCGAGCTTAAAATCCCTTGAGGAAAACCTCATCCGGGTTCGAGTCCCGGCCCCGGCATGGAAGGTTCCGCTAATGTCTGCGCAACGGCTTACAGCAGTGCTGCTGCGTTCCCCGTCAAACGGTGCGGCTCGACGTTTAACCCGCCGATTGTGAAAGAACTGTACAAGCCGTGGTGATCGGCACGACGCGGCGGGCGCCGACCGGCACACTGTGCAACGCGGAGAGCTTACCCATACCCTCTTTGAGATCCGACGCCGGCGTGATCGCGTAGCGCCTGCGGCCTTGCACGCGCTGGCCCATGCGCACGAGTGGGAGAGGATCGGGTTGCCGTTCCGCCGTCGTGAGTTGGCCAGCATGGGCGCTTGGGCAATAGCGCGCGACCGAGGGTAGCCTTCAAAGGGGAGTGGCCACCTTCGGAGTCCATCGACTACCAGCGCAACCCCGTGGAGAAAGCAGAGTGACCCATTCAGACCTCATCCGCAGATACTTTTCTGCCTACGAAAGCGGTGACCGAGGCGCCGTTGAGTCTCTGTTGACCAGCGATTTCCTGTTTACCAGTCCGTACGACAATCGGATTGACCGGGAAACGTATTTCAAGCGCTGCTGGCCTTATAGCGAGAAACGCCCCGTTTATGGAATTGAAAAACTATTCGAACAGGCGGACGAAGCCTTCATTCTATATCATTGCAAGACTCGGGATGGCGGCAGCGCCCGGAACATTGAGTTCTTCACTATGCGAGGAAACAGGATTCGAGAAGTCGAGGTGCATTTTGGTTCTCCCTCGAAAGATATGCGCCCACGATAAACCTCTCGAGCCTCTCGACGGACCCCCCGCAAAAACTTGCGGCGCTACAGCATCAGCAAATATCGCCAACCACGAAAGCCTTCGGGCTCGAGCTTAAAGTCCCTTGAAGACAACCTCATCCGGGTTCGAATCCCGGCCCCGGCACTCTCTGTGGAACAGCGTCCAGCAGAGTCGGTCATTCCGCGCAATCTCTAAGGGGCGACTCCAACGAGGAAGGTGAGGGATGGCGCTGGTGACCTGTCCTGACTGCGGTCGCGAGACCAGTGGATACCAGCTGTTCTGTTCGCATTGCGGAGCGTCGGTGGGCGGCAGTTCCGGGGGGAGTCGCTCCCCCGCCGTTGTGATCGGGCTCGCGCTCGTTTTCGTGGTGATCGCAGTCATCGTCTCGTCCATGATCAGAGGGAGGTCCTCGGGCATCCCGTGAGCACCTGACTAACCTTCGTCAGGCCGCTAACCGCCACGAACTCAACCATGCCTGCATCTGTCTTTATCGCCACGAGCGTCGATGGGTACATTGCGCGATCGAATGGCGATCTGGACTGGCTTCCGGCCGGCGGCGGCGAACCCCATGGCTACGACGACTTCATAACTACTGTCGACGCCATCGTGATGGGTCGCAAATCGTTCGAGACGGTTCTGGCCTTTGAGACGTGGCCCTACGGTGACAAGCGCGTAGTGGTACTGAGCAATCATCCCGTCGACTTGTCCGCGGCTCGCGGAGGTGTCGTCGAGCAGATGGCCGGACCTCCGGCTGACATCGTTTCGCGCCTCGCCGCGAGTGGTGCCCGCCACCTCTACATCGATGGTGGCATCACGATTCAGCAGTTCCTGCGTGCAGGACTCATTCAACGGCTCGTCATCACGCGCGTGCCGGTACTTCTTGGCGATGGAGTTCCTCTTTTCGGCACCTTGGCGAGCGATATTAGGCTCAGGCACGTAACGACTCGGCACTATCCGAGCGGACTGGTCCAGAGTGAGTACAACATTGTTTCGTGACAGGGCGTACCGGCTCCCTCGCCGGTCGCCCGAACCGGAGCTCCGTAACATGAGTTCTCAGCCCATGCCTCTGGAGCGGGCGTGAGATCACCGATTCAGGGAATCGCAAGGGTCATCGCGGCACGCCGCGAAGCGCTATCGGCTCACAGGAAGTTGATCGGAGACTCTGACTCCTACCTGTATTCCTCCGGATGGATGGCGAGCCTCGAACGCGGTTATCCATGCAAGAGCGATGGAACGGAAGTGCCATGGATGAACTACTGCGTCGTGTCGTTCCTCGAGCAGCGGCTGAAGAGTGACTTTCATCTCTTCGAATACGGGAGTGGATTCTCCACGCTCTTCTTCTCGCGTCTCGTCGCATCAGTGAAGTCTGTCGAACATGATCAGCAGTGGTTCGAGAGGGTCAGCGCACGTCTTCCCGGGAATGTGGAACTCGTGCTGTGCGCCGAGGACGACGACGGCGACTACTGTCGAACCATTCACCGGTCGGGCCGGCACTACGACGTTGTCATTGTGGATGGCAGAGACAGGGTCAACTGCATGAAGCAGAGCCTGAGTCGCCTCACGAGCCGGGGCGTCCTCCTGCTGGATGATTCGCAGCGCACCGAGTACGCGCCAGGAATCGCGCTCGCCAGGAGCGAGGGCTATCTGACACTCGACTTTGAGGGACTCAAGCCGATCTCGTGCGAAGTCGGACGGACGACGGTCATGTACCGGCGCGACAACTGCTTCAATATCTAGCGAGCGTCCGCAGGGTCCTCGAGCGATCGATACGCGTGGCTCGCCCGGGGAACGGCACAGCACGGCCTACACCGGGTCTCTCATTCACGCTAGTTTGCCTCGAATGACCGACGTCGTCGCCCTCGCCACGGAGTTGCTGTCCATCGCCTCTACCACCCGTGATGAAGGGCGCGCCGTGGATTTCGTTGCGCGCTGGCTCGTGTCGCGCGGCTGGAATGTTACCGTGCAAGAAGTTACGCCGGGACGCGGCAATGTCTGGGCCTCGCGAAAGGGCGGTGGCGTTACCCTTTCCACGCACCTCGACACGGTGCCACCATTCGTCCCGCCCCGGCTGGACGGCGACAAGCTCATGGGCCGGGGCGCCTGCGATGCCAAAGGGATCGCTGCCGCCATGCTCGCCGCCGCAGACCGGCTCGTCGGCACCGGCGAGGAGCGCGTCGATCTCCTCTTCCTCGTCGGCGAAGAACGCGGGTCCGATGGCGCGCGTGCGGCGAACCAGCTTCCAGCTGCCAGTCGTTTTCTCATCAACGGTGAGCCCACAGAGAGCATTCTTGCATCGGGGAGCAAGGGTGCGCTCCGCATCGTGGTGCGTACCCGCGGTCGCGAGGCGCATTCCGCGTATCCACACCTCGGACAGTCGGCCATTACCCCCATGCTTGCGCTGCTCCCCCAACTTTCATCGCTGGACCTCCCCACGGACGCGGTGCTGGGAGAGACGACGATCAACATCGGCCTGATCCGCGGCGGCACCGAAGCAAACATCATCCCGGCGCTTTGCGAAGCCGAGCTGATGGTTCGTCTGGTCGGCGATAGCCAGCCGGTCAGGGAGGCCCTTGACCGGTGGGCAGCCGGCCGCGCCGAGCTCGAGTACGGTTCCTGGACGCCCGCCCAACGCTTCCATACAGTTCCCGGCTTCGAGGCCAAGCCGGTCTCGTTTGCGACGGACGTGCCGCTGCTCACCAACTGGGGCACGCCACTGCTCTTTGGTCCCGGTTCGATCCAGGTGGCGCACACGCCCGACGAATACATCTCAATTGACGAGCTGCGCGCGAGTGTGGGCCATTATGAGCGCCTCGTTCGTACGCTCCTCGAGACGGGAAAAGCGTGAGCGCCGCTGCCGAGCCCAGAATCCCCGTTGCCATCCTGGGTGCCACCGGCGCCGTGGGACAGACGTTCGTGCGCCTGCTCGACGGGCATCCATGGTTCCGTGTGGCCGAAGTCGCTGCGAGTGAGCGGTCGGCAGGCAAGAGCTATGCAGAGGCCACACGGTGGATCGATGGTGCGATGCCCGCTGACGTCGCCCGGCTCAGCGTGCTTCCGTGCGACCCGACGCAGCTGGCCGCGCGCGTCGTATTCTCCGCGCTCGATAGTTCGGCTGCCGGGGAACTGGAGCCCGCGTTCGCACGCGCCGGGCGATTTGTGCTGAGCAACGCGAAGAACTTCCGCATGGACCCGGACGTCCCACTCGTGATTCCCGAGGTCAACGCGTCGCATCTCGGATTGATCGCCGCACAGCGGAAAGCCCGGGGGTGGAAGGGTGCGATCGTCACGAATGCAAACTGCGCGGCCACGGTTGCGACTGTCGCGATGGCGCCGCTGCATGAGCGATTCGGCATTCGGACCGTTTTCGCCGCCACCATGCAGGCGGTATCGGGCGCCGGATATCCGGGTGTACCGTCGCTCGACATTCTTGGCAACGTGATCCCGTTCATCAACGATGAGGAGCCCAAGATCGAACGGGAAATGCAGAAGATGCTCGGCCGGCTCGTCGGTTCGTCGATCGAACCCGCAAACTTCGTCGTGAGCGCGCACGCCAACCGGGTGCCGGTTGAACACGGCCATACGGTCTGTCTGTCACTCGGTTTCGATCACAAGGGCTCCGTCGAGGAGGCGATCGACGTCCTCCGGAAATGGCGCGGGTCGAGCGCGGTCCGCGGCCTGCCTTCCGCACCAGAACTGCCGCTCCGCTATCGGGACGAGCCCGACCGGCCACAGCCGCGCCGCGACGTTGGCGAGGGGCGCGGCATGACCGTGTCGGTAGGCCGTGTGCGGGAGGACCCCATACTCCATCTGCGGCTCGTGGCCATGGGGCACAATACGGTCCGGGGCGCCGCGGGCGGTTCGATACTGAACGCCGAGTTGCTGGTCCAGACCGGCGCGATTCCGGGGAAGAAGAAGCGGGAATCGCGCGAATGATCGTCGCCAAGTTCGGCGGTACGTCGGTGGCCGACGCGGCCGCCATCCGTCGCACGGCGTCGATCATCCACGGGCGCCTGGACCGGGAACCTGTCGTGGTGGTCTCGGCGCTTGCGGGCACAACTACTGCGCTGCTCGCGGCGGCCGAGCAGTGTGCTGAGGGCCACCTCGTGACGGCCATCGCGCAGATCGAGGCATTGCGGGAGCGCCACCTTGCGGTTGTGGACGAGCTCCTTGGCGACGACGCCGCAGGAGGAGATGTCGCCGCGGACACGAGCATGCGGTTCGACGAGATCGCGCATCTTGGCGAGGCGCTGTCGGTGCTCGGCCATGTCACTCCACGCTCGCTCGACGCCTTCGCGTCCATGGGCGAGCAGTTGTCGGCGCCCATCGTGGCGGCGGCATTTGCGAAACACGGAATTGATGCGGCGTGGGTTGACGCGCGATGCATCATGATCACCGACGCGAGCTTTGGCCGCGCGGAGCCGGCGCTCGATGCCGTTGCCGCAGCGGCGCGCGCGCATATCGCGCCCCTGGTGCGGAGGGGCCGCGTCCCCGTACTCGGCGGGTACATTGGCGCCACGGCAGATGGCATCACGACCACGCTCGGCCGCGGCGGGTCCGATTACAGCGCCTCGCTCATCGGTTCCGCGCTCGAGGCCGAGGCGATAGAGATCTGGACCGATGTCGACGGCATGCTCACGGCCGACCCGCGCGTGGTGAAGGACGCGAGGCACATCGAGCACATCCGTTTCGACGAGGCCGCCGAGCTCGCCAGTTTTGGGGCCAAGGTGCTGCACCCCAGCACGATCGCGCCGGCTGTCCGGCGCGGGATTCCCGTATTCGTCTTCAACTCCCTGCGGCCGGAGGGGAAGGGCACGCGCATCACGTTCGACGCGCCGCGAGCGCCCGTGCGCGCCATTGCGGGCAAGTCGAACGTCGTGATCGTCAAGGTGCGCAGTCCGAGGATGCTGGCGACGCCGGGCGCGTTGCGCGCCATCTTTCAGGTATTCGAGCGGAACCGGACCTCGGTGGACGTCGTTGCGACGTCGGAAGTCTCGGTTTCGCTCACCGTCGACGACGACCAGCATCTCGACTCGGTGGTGGCACAGCTGCGCGAGTTCGGCGACGTGAGCGTGGAGCGCGCGCGAGGTATCGTGGCACTGGTAGGCGCTGGACTCGGAGAAAGCAGCCCCACGATGGCCAGGGCCATCGCCGCGATCGGCGATGTGCGCCTGCACATGCTCTCATTGAGCGCCACGGGAATCAACCTCACGCTGATTGTCGACGCCGACCAGGTCCAGCCGGTCATGGCACGACTGCACGAAGAGTTTTTCGGGGGCGCGGCATGACGCAACTTCTCCAGCTCGCCGTCATCGGGGACGGGAAGATGGGCCGGGCCGTCGCGTCACTCGCTCCGCAACATGGTTTCGACGTGGTTGCGCTACTGGGCGAGCCGCAGGTTCTTCCCGGCGGCATCACGGAGGGTCTCCTGAATGGCGCCGACGTCGCAATCGAGTTCACCGCGCCCGGCGCTGCCGCCGCCAATGTGCGCGGCTGCCTTGCGGCAGGATGTCCCGTGGTGAGTGGCACTACGGGTTGGGACGCTGAACGCGCTGCGGTCGAGGCGGAGGTGCGAACCCATAGCGGGGCATTCTTGTGGGCGCCGAACTTCTCGATTGGTGTGGCGTTGTTCGCGCGCATCGTAGAGGACGCCGCGCGTCTGGTTGCGGGAGCAGGCGCCGGCTTCGACGCCCACATCGTGGAGACGCACCACAAGGCCAAACTGGACGCGCCGTCGGGCACGGCACGCATGCTCGCCTCGCGCGCCGGATCGGCGCTGGGACGTGAGGTCGGGGTGACGAGCGTCCGGACCGGCAGCGTCCCGGGGGAGCATGTGATCATTTTCGATGCGCCGTTCGAGCAAGTGCGCCTCTCGCATGTCGCGCGCGACCGCCGGGTTTTCGCGGCTGGCGCGCTCGCGGCGGCGCGGTGGCTCAAGGGAAGGCATGGCGTGTTCATGCTCGATCACATGCTGGAGGCCACGAAATGACTTCCGAGCTTCTCACGGGATGCGCGACCGCGCTCGTCACACCGTTCCAGGCAGACGGGGCGATCGACGAGAAGGCTTTGGCCACGCTCGTCGACTGGCAGATTGCCGAAGGGGTTCATGGGCTCGTCCCCGTCGGATCGACCGGTGAGGCCGCCACGATGTCGCTCGAAGAGCGTTGCCGCGTCGTGCGCATCACGGCCGAGCACGCTGCGGGCCGCATGCCGGTGATCGCTGGCGCCGGAGGGAACGACACGCGCGTTGCGATCGAAGTCTCCCGGGCGATGGAGTCGTCCGGCGCCACGCACTTGCTGCACGTGTCGCCGATGTACAGCAAGCCGCCGCAGCGCGGGATCATCGCGCACTTTCGCGCCATTGCCGACGAGGTGCGCCTCCCGGTCGTCGTCTACAACGTGCCGGGCCGGACGGCAAGCAACATCGAGGCCGAAACGATGCTCGCGCTCGCTGAACACCCGAACATCGTGGCGGTCAAGGAAGCGTCGGGGAATCTTGCACAGATTGACGAAATCATTCGCCATCGCCCGGCCACACTGAGCGTGCTTTCCGGCGATGACGCGCTGACACTCGGCGTGATCGCCGCGGGCGGGCACGGCATCATCTCCGTA